>NZ_RBXL01000001.1:2519000-2825501 GCF_003634315.1 Thiocapsa rosea | reverse complement strand
CTGCAATTCCTCGCCGGCCAGTATCTGGATTTCATCCTCCGCGACGGTCGTCGGCGCGCCTTCTCGATCGCCAATGCGCCCCACGACGACGCGGAGATCGAGCTGCATGTCCGCCATGTCCCGGGCGGCGAGTTCACCGCCTACGTGTTCGAGCGCATGCCCGAGAAGAGCATCCTTCGCATCCAGGGACCGATGGGGACCTTCGTGCTTCGCGAGGACTCGGATCGCCCGATCATCTTGATGGGCGGAGGCACCGGTTTCGCGCCGCTGAAAGGGATGATCGAGCATGCGATCCATATCGGGCTCGACCGCCCGATCGCGCTCTACTGGGGCGTGCGTGCGCAGCGCGACCTCTACCTGACCGACCTGCCGGCAACCTGGGCGCAACAACTGCCGTCCTTCCGCTTCGTCCCCGTGCTCTCGGAGCCGGATCCGCACTGGCAGGGACGCACCGGATTCGTTCACATGGCCGTCCTCGAGGATCACCCGGACCCGAGCGGATTCGACCTCTACATGAGCGGACCGCCGGTCATGGTCGAGGCCGGGCGTGTCGCTTTCGAGGCCGCCGGGCTCGACCGAGATCGCATGTTTTCGGACGCCTTCGAGTACGCCTCCGACACCAAGTCGGTCAAGGCGCAGAACGGCGGAACGACCTGAGCTTGTCCTGCCGCCCCAAGCGGGGCACACTCCCGCGCCCGACGGACTTTTTCGCGATCTCGGAGCGACCGCTTATGCGCCCAATTCGGCTTGCCGTGGCGTTCGGCCTTGCCGTCCTGACAACGCTCGGCTGTGCGCCGGGTCCCTTGAGCACGACCTGGATCGCGCCCGGGGCACCCCCGACCCCCTATCGCGACCTGATCGTCTTCGGCGTTTCCACCAACCCGATCGTGCGCCGCGCCTACGAGGACAATTTCGTCGAAGCGTTGAAAGGCGTCGGCGTCCAAGCGCGTGCCGCACATACCCTGCTCTCCGACCGCGATGTCGGCCGGGCTCGGGCGGTGCAGGAGGCGGTCGGACGCTCCGGGGCCGACGGGGTCATCGTCACCTACCTCGCGGGCGAGAACCCGGATGCTCCCCCGAGCGGTGGACGCACCCATGTGGTTCCAAGCCTTTACGGGCGACTCTACCCGTATTATGGTCACATACTGAGCGAGGTCACCGCACCCGGATATTACGCCGGTTATCGCGCGCTTCGGCTCGAAACCAATCTCTACGACGCCGGACGCGCAACGCTGGTCTGGTCGGGCCGCTCAGACACCCTGGATCCGAGCTCCGAGCAGACCATGATCAGCGAGGTCATCGCCGCCGTGATCGGTAAGCTCAAGGCGGACGGTTTTCTGCCGACATCCTAGGGACGGTTATTCGCGGACATCCCGGGTCTCTGAAACCGCCCCGGTCGAGCTGCTCTCCCACGGTCGCGCAAGACCTGAAGCCGGAGCAGGGATGCCTGCACCTTGAGTCATCTCTCGATGTCGAACGGGGCGATTGCATCATCGGGATGCCGCTAGCAACAGGGGCTCGGAGGCCTGGCTGTGTTGCCGTCAAGTACACTGAAAAGCCCCCTCGTGCTGCGCGGACTCGCCGTGTGGACGCTGATCTCGATCCTGGCCGCGGGCGAAGCGGTCGGCACGCAGCCCTCGTCGGACTCCGACGATGCGCCGCTCGGCGACCTGCTGAGTCTCCTCGACCAAGAGACCGAACTGGCGACCCGCAGCGGGATGAACGCAGACTTCGTCCCCGGCATGGCCACGATCCTGTCCGGCACCGACATGCTCGCCCGCGGAGCGCGCACGGTCTGGGAGGCGCTCTCGCTGGTCCCCGGCATCAGCCAAGGGCTCGAGATGACGGGCGAGCGCCAGGTCCTCAGCCGCGGTGTCGGTTTCGGCTATGCCTCGGGGAACATCAAGTTCCTGCTCGACGGCGTGTCGATGAACTCGACACTGTTCGCCACCGCAAACCCGGTCCTGAATATCCCCATCGAGCAGATCGAGCGCATCGAGGTCATCCGCGGACCCGGCTCCTCGGTGCACGGAGAGTATGCCTTCGCCGGCGTGGTGAACGTCATCACCCGGCAAGGCGACCGCACCCTCTACGCCAGGGCCGACGAGCGCGCTGCTGCCGGCGGAGGCGGCATCTGGCACTGGAGCGACCCGCAGCGCGATCTGACCGCCTCGATCAATCTGACCGGACTTGCGGGCAACGGCGGCGTACCCGTCTCAGAGGATGCGCTCTTCGCGATCGGCGGGGCCGAGATCTCCAACGCTCCCGGCCCGTCGAACGAAGCGAGCCGCTATCTCGGGGCCTTCGCCGATCTGCGCTGGCGCAACACCTTCGTCGCGATCAAGATCCTGGACGACGACTACGGCGATCATTTCGGGATCAATCACTTCCTTCCGCCATCCGACGACCGGCTCGTCTCCGAGCAGCGCTATGTCTCGGCTCAAATCGGCCAAGACCTGGTGCTGTCGGATGCGTTGGATGCGCGCATTCGGTTCGAGTCGCTCCAATACGAGCGCAAGCGCGAGCATCTCTATGTCTTCCCGCCGAGTTACTTCGACACGCAACCCGTCTACCTGGATCAGGACTACCGCGAGACACGCTACCTCGGGGCCGCGGATCTGCACTGGCGCGGTTGGGATCGGCATCTCGTCCTGCTGGGATTGGAGGCGAGTCAGGTGCAGGTCGATCGCGCGAGCTGGAGCTGGAAGAACCTGCCGTTCGAGGTCCCGGAGAGCTGGCTGGATACAGGACTCGACCGACGGATCCTCAGCCTGATCGCCCAAGACGAGATCCGCGCGAGCGAGCGCGTCACGGTCACGGCCGCCCTGCGCCTGGACGACTACAGCGACCTCGGCGCCTTCCTGACCCCGCGCCTGGCCGCGGTCTGGCGCATCGACGCGGCCAATATCCTCAAGCTCCAATACGCCCAAGCGTTTCGACCGCCGACCTTCTACGAGCGAGAGTATCCGGGCCGGGAATCCATCGGCGCAGGGGAGATCGCCACCTACGAGCTGGGCTACATCCTCAAACAACCCCGCTGGGAAGGACGCCTGATCCTGTTTCAATCCGACCTCGCCGATCCAATCGTCTTCGGGGATGACGACGACGGGTTCATCAACAACGCCGATGCACGTCTGCGCGGTGTCGAGCTGGAATACGAGGTCCGCCTCGGACCCCGCGTGAAGATCGATGCAAATCTCTCCTACGTGGATACGGTCTCGCGCGACACCGACCGGCCGCTGCCCGGCGGCACCGATACGTTGGCCAATCTAGCCGTCCTTTGGCGCCCGCTCGATCCCTGGACCGCCGCATTGCAGCTGCGCTACGTCGGCGATCGAAGCCGACCCGAATCCGATCCGCGCGCTTCGGTCTCGGGCTACGCCATGGCGGATCTGACCTTGAGCTATCAGCGCACCGGACCGGGCGTCTTCGCCTATCTCGGGGTCAAGAATCTGACCGACGAAGATGTACGTTATCCCGACCTGCCGACCGGCTTCGGCGGGGTGGATCTGACCTATCCAGACGGCTATCCACGTCCGGGGCGACGCTGGTGGTTGTCCGTCGGATACCGTTTTTGACAGGGGCCGACACCATGCAGCCAAGTGCAGGAGTCAGCCGCCGGTGTCTTGTCGTTGCGCTCCTGCTGTGTGTCGGGCTCGTGGCGACACGCGCATGGACCCAATCGCTGTGGCAGGAAGAGGAGCAGCGGTTTCGCGTCGGGCTCAAGCTCTTCCCCGCCGTTCTCGGCGCCGTCGAGGACCTCGAGGACAAACGCGCGACGAGCGGGAAGCTCGAGATCCGCGTCGTCTACGAGGGGTCCGACGCCGCCGCCCGAGAGGCCGCTTCGGCGCTCAGCGGCATGGGCCGGATCCGCGAGCTCCCCTTGAATGTGCAGACCGTGAGCGCAAAGGAGCTGGACGCGGAGGATTCACTGATCGCCGGAATCTTCGTGGCCGGCGTGAACGTCGGGGGCAAGCGGCTGAGCCTCTGGTCGGAGCGTCATCGCGCCCTGGTCTTCTCGCCCTTCGCGGGCGACGTGGAGGCCGGCGCCGTGGCGGGAATCCATGTCGCAGACCGCATCCTGCCCTTCGTCAACCTGCCCCGGGCGCAGCGCGCCGAGGTCCGATTCAAGCCGTTTTTTCTCAAGGTCGCACGCCGCTATGAGTGAACCGGCATGAACGACAGGGCCTTGGCCATGAGTCGTCGGTTCTCCCTGACGCTCGAGCGCAACCTCGCCGTGATCTTTGCGCTGCTCGGGATCCTGCTCACGGCGCTGATCGCGCTGCACTGGGTCATCGTCATCGAGCCGACCCTACGCGCCGACGCCGAGAGTCGCTCGCGCGCGTTCGCCCAGGCTCAGAGCAGCGGGATCGAGTCGGTGCTGCGCAACACCGACCGGCCGGACCAACTCGCCAACGAGATCCGCACCGAGCTCGACGCCGTGCTGCTGCTCAAGGACGAGTCGACCGAAACGCCTTTTGTCCGACGGATCACCCTGGTCCTCGACGAGGATCTGCTCGCGCTTGCAGCCGAGAGCCTCGACCTGGCGCGGGGAGTCGAGCAGTGTTCGGATTGCTTCGTCACACAGGTGCCGCTTTACGATCCGGACGGTCACCTGCTGGTCGGCATCGCCACCTTCTACTCCAGTCCGCAGTTCCTGAACGATCTGGTGCGCAGCGTGCGCGGCAAGCTCCTGTGGGTCGGCGGCGCCATGCTCCTCGTCATCGCTCTTGCCTGGTTCGGGGCCAGCCGGGTCTTGCGCAGGCTCGGCGAGAGCGAATCCAACCTGCGCACCCTGTTCGAGGCCGCGCCCTTCCCGATGATCTTGGCCGAGCGTGGTCTCGCGGGGGTCGTTCAAGCCAATCAGGCGGCCAAGACCTATCTCGCGCTGGAGCCCGACACCACCGGGCGGTTGAACAGCGCAGCCTGGGAGGCACTGGCCGCCGACGGGCTCCCCGCCGGGATCGGCGAGCAGCGCGAAACCCAGATCTTGACCCGTGCCCGAAATCGACGCTGGGCCGTGGTCTCGGCCATGCCGATTCGATTCTCGGGTGTTTCGAGCCGACTCATCTCCTTGGTCGACATCTCGGAGCTCAAGGCGACCCAGGACAATCTGCGTCAGGCATCCTTGACGGATGGACTGACCGGTGCCTACAACCGACGCCACCTTATGCAAAGGCTCGCGGAGGAGATCGAGCGCGCCAAACGTTACCTCGATGATCTCTCGGTCATCCTGCTCGACCTGGACAGCTTCAAGATGATCAACGACACCTTCGGGCATCGGGCCGGCGACGAGGTCTTGGTCAAGGTCGCCGCGACCTTGCGCGCCTGCACGCGCGATGTCGACGTGAGCGGCCGTTACGGAGGTGAGGAGTTCCTCGTGATCCTGCCGCATACGTCCGCCGCCGCGGCGATGGAGATCGCCGAGCGCATTCGCATCGCCGTGAAGACACTGACCTGGAGCCATCCCGGACTTCGGGTCACCGTCAGCGGCGGCGTATGCGAATATGCAGGGCTGGATGTCGACAGCCTTGTCGAGATTGCCGATCAACGGCTTTATCGGGCCAAAGAGGGGGTAGGGATCGTGTGGTGGGTGCATCCTGACCGGCAAGGCATGACGCAGTGGACACTGGAGTGCACGCCGGATCCTCGCGCGTGCGCTCGGCGCTCGGCGATCGACGTAGCGACACCGCACCGGTCCATGACCCGCATCGGAACGAGACCCTCTTGACCCGCACAGCGCTCCGCCAAGTGATCGCCGCCCCGGACTCGGGCGCGTGGCGCCCGTTCGTGCGCGCGGCCATCGCGCTGGCCGTGCTGGTGCTGATCGGCGGATCGCTGGGGGCCTGGTGGTCGGTCGAGCTGGCGGATCGCGAGATGAAGGACAGGCTGCTGTTGGAGACGCGGCTCTTGGCGCAATCGCTGAACGTCGAGCGCATCGGCGTTCTTGTGGGCGACCTCTCGGACCTGGAAAAACCCGAATATCAGCGACTCAAGAGCCAGCTTGCCACCGTGGCGAAAACCGATCCGCGCTACCGGTTCGTCTATCTGATGGGGCGACGTGCGGATGGGCAGTTGTTCATCTTCGTCGACAACGAGCCACCCGATTCCGAGGATTTCTCGCCGCCCGGCGATCTCTACGACGAGGCATCGGCGGGCGAGCGGCGTATCTTCGCCACCGGCGACGAGCATGTCGAAGGACCGCTCGTCGACCGTTGGGGAACCTGGGTCTCGGCACAGGTCCCGATCTTCGAGCCGAGCAAGGCCGTCCAAGGCAACGCGCTCCCGGCCGAGGCCCGCGCGCTGGTGCAAAACGCTGCGGCTTATGCCGAGGTGCATGGCCGGGAGGCCCTACTCGAGGCATTGCGCGAGCCGAACGGCGCCTTCCATCGGGGCGATCTCTACGCCTTTGCCTACGACCTCGACATGACCTTCCTGGCCCACCCGGTCAGGCCCGAGCTGGTGGGACAAAATTGGATCGACAGACCGGACCGTGCCGGCGGCACGCTGTTCCGCCATGAGATTCAACGCATTGCCCTATCGAGCGGGAGTGGTTGGGTGGCCTACGAATACGAGAACCCGATCAACCAGCGCATCGAGCCCAAGATGACCTTCGTCCAGCGCGTCGGCGACATCATCGTCTGTGCCGGAGCCTATCGCGTCCAAGGTGACGTCGTCGCCGTGCTCGGTATCGACGTGGAGGCCCACACCTGGAGGATCGATCTCGCGAGGGCCGCCGCGCCGATACTCGTCCTGGCGCTCGTACTGCTCCTGATCATCCTCACGGGCACGGCGTTGCTGATCAGACGCGCCCGCCTCGAGGCAAATGCCGCGCAAGGGTTACGCCATCTGGAGGCGGCGCTGGTCTTGGCCTTGGGTCTTGCCTTGACCCTTTTTGCCGCATGGACAGGCCATCAGCGCGAGGGCCATGCCCGCGACTGGTCATTCGCCCAATTGGCGAGCGCGCGCACCGAGGCGATCGCCGGAACCTTGCGCAAACTGCGCGATACCGAGTTCGAAGGGCTGGCGAGCTTCGTCGAAATCTCGGCGGAGATGACCGCAGACGACTTCGATCGCTATACGCGCCATCTCACGCGCGATCCGGCCGTACGTGCATGGGCTTGGGCACCGAGGGTGCGCGCGACGGATCGGGACGACTTCGGCGCACGGGCCGAGGCCGCCGGAATCGAGAACGCGCGGATGTGGCAGGAGGACGCACAGGGAACGCGCGTCGCCGTGACGGAGCGTGCGCATCACTATCCGGTTCTCTTTGCGGCACCGTCCACGAGAGCCAACATACAGGCGTTGGGCTTCGACCTTGCCTCGGATCCACCGCGCCGTGGCGCCATCGAAGAGGCGACGCGCGCTCGCCTGCCCACCGCGACCGAGCCCATCACCTTCGTGCTCGAGCCGGGGAGTCCGAAGGGTATCCGTGTCTTTCAACCGGTCTTCGGCGACACGGGCGATGTACGGGGTATCGTCGCCGCCGCGCTGCGCATGGATACCCTCTTGCTGGGGGAAGGGCCGGACAAGGCCGCGCGCCTGCAGATCGCTTACCTGCACCGCTCCGGAGTCTTCGAGCCGCTCGCATCCAATTGGACTCCGAACGGCGAGCCGCCCGCTGGCCCGTCGCTGACCCGCCTCATTCCGATCTTCGGCGAGGTCTTCGCGGTGACGGCCTACGCAGGGCCGGAGTTCCTGAGCAGGCATCCCGTGCGGGCAGGATGGATCACGGCACTGACGGGGCTCGCCCTGACCGCCGCATTCGTGCTCGCGGCCACGCTGCTGGCGCGTCGCCATGCCGGTTTGGTCGGTCTGGTCAACACGCGCACAGAGGAGCTCAACCGGTTCTTCACGACGGGACTCGACATGTTCTGCATCGTGAACGCCGAGGGCGTCTTCTTGCGCGTGAACCCGGAATGGGAGCGGACCCTCGGCTACCCCCCCGAGGAATTGGAAGGGCAGCCTTTTCTCGATTTCGTGCATCCACAGGATCGCGACGCAACGCTCGCGGCGACCCGGCGCCTCGACGCACAGGGCGCGATCCTGGATTTCGAGAACCGCTACCGGCGCCGCGACGGCGTCTACCGCTGGATCGAGTGGCGCTCCTTCCCCAGCGGAGAGCTGATCTACGCCGCTGCACGCGACGTGACCGAGCGCAAGCAAGCGCAGGCCGAGTCCGCGCGACGATTGGCACTGGAAAGTGCCGCGGCGGCGATCTCCGCCCGTTTCGCGCGGACCCGCCCGGATAATTTCGACGCCATCCTCGATCGGACCCTCGAAAGGCTAGGCGAGCTCCTCGAGGTCGAGCGGGCCTACCTGTTCCGTCTGTCGCAGGACGGCTCTCGGATGACCAACACCCACGAGTGGTGTGCCCCGGGCATTGCCTCTCAGTCGGGGCGTGCGCCGGACCAACCGGTCGACGGGATGCCTTGGTTGAAGGCCCGGATGGCCACCGGCGAGCCGGTGCTGATCACCGAGGTGGAGGACCTTCCGGACGAGGCGGCCCCTGAAAAAGCGGAATTTCTGGCCCAAGGCATCCGGTCGCTGCTCTGCCTGCCGATGGTCGAGAACGGCGGGAGACTTAGCGGCTTCGTCGGCTTCGACGCCCTTCACCCCGGACATGCATGGGCGGACAGCGACCTCGGTCTGTTGCAGCTTCTCGTGCAGGTCATCGGCAGCACCGTCAAGCGCCTGGACACCTTCGCCCGCCTCCAGGACAGCGAAAAGGCGCTGCAGAGAGAGACCCGCTTACAGGATCTCTTGATGGAGATCTCGGCGACCTATATCAGCCTCCCGCTGGACCGAGTCGATTCGGTCATCAAGACCTCGCTGGGGCATCTGGGCGATTTTGTCGGTGCGGATCGGGCCTATCTCTTCGACTACGATGTCGAACGGCACATCGCCATCAACACCCACGAATGGTGCGCGCAAGGGATCGAGGCGCAGATCGACACACTGCAGGCCCTTCCGACCGGCATGATCGCCGATTGGGTTACGACCCATCGGGCGGGAGGCACCGTCTACGTCCCCGATGTGCGCGCGCTTGCGCCCGAGAGCAGTGTCAGACAGGTGCTTGAGCCCCAAGGGATCAAGAGCGCGATCGCGGTTCCGATGATGGACGGGCCGCGCTGTCGAGGGTTCGTCGGTTTCGACTCGGTGCGCAGACACCATCGCTATTCCGAGGCCGAGCAGCGCCTGCTGACGGTGTTCGCGCAGATGCTCGTGAACGTTCAGAAACGACGCGAAACGGAAGCCTCGCTGCGACTCAGCCGCGAGCAAGCGGAGGCCGCGAGCCGGTCCAAGAGCGAGTTCCTGGCGAACATGAGCCACGAGATCCGCACGCCCATGAACGCCGTGATCGGCCTGAGCCAGATCCTGTTGGGAACCGAGCTGAACGATGAGCAGCGCGACTATCTGGGCAAGATTTTCAGCTCCTCGCGCCTGCTGCTCGGGATCATCAACGACATCCTGGATTACTCCAAGATCGAAGCGGGCAAGCTGGAGCTGGAGTCCCGTCCGTTTCGATTGGACCAACTCCTCGAGCAGATGGCCACACTCTTCGGCTCGGCGGCCGGACAGAAGGGCCTTGAGCTTATCTTCCGCGTGTCGCCCGAAGCGCCTCGGACACTGCTCGGCGATACGCTGCGCCTGGGCCAGGTGTTGACCAACCTGCTCGCCAATGCGCTGAAGTTCACCGAGGAGGGGACGGTCGAGGTGCGGATCACCCGACTGGGCGGAGATACCGATCAGGTTCGGCTGCGCTTCGAGGTGTCGGACACCGGGATCGGAATGGACGCAGGACAGGTCGATCGCCTGTTCCAGGCTTTCTCCCAAGCTGATAGCTCCACGACACGCAAGTACGGCGGTACCGGCCTTGGACTGGTGATCAGCCGCAAACTGGTCGAACGCATGGGCGGCGACCTGGCGGTCGCCTCATCGCCCGGGGAGGGCAGTGTCTTTTCATTCGATCTGCTTCTGCCGGTTTCGCGCGAGGACACCGGACCCGGCAATACCCGAGCGATCAGCGGCGCCCGAGTCCTGGTCGTCGACGACCACAGCGTCGCCAGAACCGTGCTCCGTGAGATCCTGGAAAGTTGGCGATGCCGCGTCGAGGAGGCCGCGAGCGGTGCCGCGGCGGTGCGGGCCGTCATCGAGGCCGAACGGGCCGGCATGGCCTTCGATTTCATCCTCATGGACTGGAAGATGCCTGGTGAGATCGACGGGCTGGAGGCCGTCCGTCAGCTCTTCCGATTACGCAAGGAGGGCGTCCTGACCGGTGCCGAGGCGCCGGCAATCATCGTCAGCGGCTACAACCGCGACGACCTGCCGAAAGACCGCCCGGGGCTCAACGGTTTCCTGGGCAAACCGGTCACCGCCTCGACCCTGCTCGACACCCTGCTCGAAGCGCGTGGCGGAGAGCCGCACCCCGGCAAGCCTGCGCGACCGGCCCGGCCTGCGACGCCCTCGTTTGCCGGTGCAGCGATCCTGCTGGTGGAAGACAATGCGTTGAACCAGGAGGTCGCAAAACGGATGCTTCAGCGCACCGGCGCCGTCGTGACCCTGGCCGAAAACGGTGTCGAGGCCGTCGAGCTGGCGACATCGCAGGACTTCGACCTCGTCCTTATGGATCTGCAGATGCCGATCATGGACGGCTTCGAGGCCACCCGGCGGATTCGTCTCGAACGCCCGGATCTGCCGATCATTGCACTTTCGGCGGCCGTCATGGAGATCGATCGCAACGACGCCAGAGAGGCCGGCATGAACGGACACCTCGCCAAGCCGATCGACACCGTCGAGCTCTACCGGACCCTCGCACTCTGGCTGACCTGCCATGACGACGCCGAGCCGAAGGGGAGCGCTGCGGGGACGACCGACACGCCATCCGACTGACCGCAGGCGGGGGCTGTCGGCCGGCGGGGGCCGGTTCCGGGGAAGGGTTCAACACGAAAACACGCAGAGGTCGCGAATACCTTTGCGGTTATCGTTCTCGATGACGATTACGACAACGAGAATTCTGCGAGGGGCTTGCTCAAGACCGACGGCATCAGGGATTCGATGCCTTCCAGACACTCGCTGTCGGGATCACGATTCCCGGAAATGAACTGATGTCCCCGACGTGACCAGCGCGCATAGGGTCCGCACGATCGCCGCATCCTCGGCACGCTCGGCCACCTCGACCCGGACAAACCCCAACCCCCGAGCCTTCTCCGCCGTTCGTTCCGCCACGACCACCAAGGGCGTGGCAAGCAATGGAGCACGGCCCTCGGGGCCGAGCATCTCCATCAGGTTCAGCATGATCTCGTCGCTGGTCGCGGTGACCATCGCCACGGTGCCGGTCCAGCGCGACAGCAGCGGTGCTGGATCGAACGCCGGTCGCAGACGACGGTAGACCTCGGCAAAGTGCACCTCGGCCCCGCGGTCACGCAGCGTATCGGCGAACAGTGCACGCCCTCCTTCGCCGCGCACGATCAGCACGCGACGGCCGCGCATGTCGGCCAGCTCGGGCATCGCCAGCAGCGTCTCGCTGTCGAAGCGCTGCTCCGGGACCAGATCCGGCGCACGCCCGGCGTCGGTCAACGCCTGAGCGGTCGCCCGCCCGACGGCCGCGACCTTCTCGACCCCCGACCAGGACCCGTCCGGCACCAAGGCAAGCGCCTGCTCGACCGCATTGGGGCTGACGAAATAGAGCATGTCCCAGGACTGCGACAGCAACGCGACCGCCTCGCGCGAATCGGCGGCCGGCGCAATCTCGATGCTCGGTACGCGGATCGCGCGGCCATTGGCCGCCTCGACCAAACGGCAAAGCCCGTCGGCTTGCGCCGCGGGCCGGGTCACCAAGACGCCGCGCCCGCCGAGATCACAGGGCGCAGGCATCACGGCTCCTGCAGTGCGCTCAGGATCTCGCCGGCACCTTGGGCGAGCAGAGCGTCGGCGACCCGCGTCCCGATCGCCTCCCAATCCTCGCGCGGGCCATCGGACTCGGCGCGCAGGATCCGGGATCCGTCCGGCGTCCCGACCAATCCCTTCAGCACAAGCCGATCGCCCTCGATCAGGGCATGTCCGGCGATCGGCACCTGACAGCCGCCGTGCAAACGCGCGTTCATGGCCCGCTCGGCGAGCACCCGGTCCGCGGTGTCGCGGTGATGCAGGGGCGCGATCAGATCATTGGTGCGCGGGTCCGCTCTGCGGCACTCGATGCCGATCGCGCCTTGGCCGATCGCCGGCAGGCTGTCCTCGGGAGAGATCCGGCCGCGGATGCGCGACTCGAACCCCAGACGCATCAGCCCGGCGGCAGCCAGGATAATCGCGTCGTACTCCCCGGCATCGAGCTTCGCAAGACGGGTGTTGACGTTGCCGCGCAACGGCTCGATGCGCAGGTCGGGACGCCGGTCGGCGAGCTGGCACTGACGGCGCAGGCTCGAGGTGCCGACACAGGCGCCCCGGGGAAGACTGTCGAGATCATCAAAGCGGTTCGAGACGAAGGCATCGCGCGGGTCCTCGCGATCCATGATCACCGCCAGATGGAGACCCTCGGGAAAGTCCACCGGCACATCCTTCATCGAATGCACGGCGATGTCCGCCACGTCCTCCAACATCCCCTGCTCGAGTTCCTTCACGAAGAGGCCCTTTCCGCCGACCTTCGCCAGCGGCGCATCGAGGATCTTGTCGCCCTTGGTGGTCATGCCGACGATCTGGATCTCGAGTCCGGGGTGGAGATCGGTCAGCAGCGCGGACACGTGCTCGGCCTGCCACATGGCCAAGGGGGATTTACGGGTGGCGATACGGATGATGTTCGACATGGCGGATCCTAAAGGGGGTCTCGATCGGAGACTGATTCGGAAACAGGGACGTACGATCACACCCGCGCGGACGAGACCACTGAACCACGAAGGCGGCGAAGGGATGCGATTGTGTCACAGCCGACGCAGGGATTCGAACCGCCTAAACTGCGTCTCGGAGCCACATGGCTGCTCAAACCCTTTCTCGACGCTGCAGACGCCGACGAACGACGGAGCGGACGCAGTTTAAATAATTGTTTTTAATATCCTAAATTGCGTCCAGCGCGGAGCCCGAGGTATCCACCCCGGGCCGCCGCAAACTGCAAGCATCCCGCCTCGTTCGGGGACGCAATTTAGCTGGGGACTCGGAGGAATGGGGCTTCATCCGGCCTCCCCTCCGCATGCAGCCAGATCGGACCGCTGCCGTAACCGGGATACAGGGGGATGGCGATCAGCGCCGAGGATCGCGTGCCGAACCCGTCGGGCCGCTCGAACGTCATGGCGCACTCGGATCCCGCATCCGGATGGCCCTGATTCGATGCCAGCCCCTGATTCGATGCAAGTAGGTTCCGCCAGGCCGTCCACTCGTCGGCATCGGGATCCGGGATCTGGGCCGCGACGAACCGCGGCAGATGCTCGGCGATGCGCGGCTCATCGAGATCGTCGAGCTCGCTCGCGCTCAACATGTGCAGACCGGCGGAGATCGGGTGGACGCGGATATCGCCGTCGCCTCCGTGGCGCAGCCAGTAGGCCGAGCGCGGATCGGCCAGCACCAGATTGAAGGGCCGATAGGCAGCAGGATCCAGATCCGCCAGTGCCCCGGCCGCCTCGGAGGCTTCGGCATGGTCGAGCGCATCCAAGACCAGCTCGCCGCGGCTGCGTTTGCCGGGCAGGGATCCGAGCGTCCCCCGACGGTTCATGACCGCGGCGACGAGGCCATGGTCGTTCACCCCGAGCCAGCTCCCGCCGGACGCCAGGTCGAGCCCCGCGCGCACCTCCGAGCGGTCCGACCAATGTCGGCCCGGCGGGCGACTCGGCCGCGTGCGCATCTCGTCGCGATTGGCCGCGATCAACACCGGCCAGGGATGCCCCGGACGCCTCAGAATGACGAAGGTACACATGAATTGAAACCCCTCGGGCAGGAGAGTGCCTTCCCGTGCGCATTCATGATGCGAGATCGGCATCGCATCGAACAAGGCTCAAGGCGGCGTGCGATTCGGATCGAATAAAACATCATTAAATTCTTACATTCGGATTCGGTCATTCGGAGTCGGCTCGATCGTCGATCCTGTTCAATAAAACCCGCCGGCTGGGTGGACGCGCGAGACCGAGGTTCACCGAGCGCCGATCAAACCGGTCGCTCGCGCTGGACCTTCGCGACCTTGGTCGAGACCGTCTTGAGCAAAAGCTCGAACGCCTTGCGCTGGGTCCGTTGATTCGCACTCGTCGGCTCGCCGATCATCTCCAGGCGCGCCTGGAAGTAGGCGATATCGGCCTCGAGCCGCGCCAAGCGGATGCGACGACGCTTGCGCTCGGTCAGATCCGCCGCGAAGGATTGCGTTTCCATGCGACCGTCGGCCCCGTCGATCACGGCGGTGGAGACGGCCGACCCGAAGATCGGCGATGATGTTCGCTCGGTCCTTGCCGCGCGACGCCGATTGGCCTGAACACGTTTGCCAAGCGCTTCGGGACTTGTGTTATAAACATCGATAATCCATCTATAAAATCAACTCAGAGAAACAACACCGAGCATGAGCGCAATCCTCGAGCTGTTTCGCAGTTCCGGCGCCCTTTACGGCGGCAATGCAGCCTTTATTGAAGATCTCTATGAACGTTATTTGAAGGATCCGGAGAGCGTCGATTTAGCCTGGCGCGAGCGCTTCCATGTCATGCACCAGGAGGCGGCCAACGAGGTCGCACACGGACCGGTGCGCGAGAACTTTCTGCGGCTCGCCCAAGAGAGCCGTACCCGCGCACGCACACGCTCCACCGAGCGGCTCGAGCCCGCCGCGGCGGAAAAACAGGCCGCCGTCCTCTCCCTGATCAACGGCTACCGCTACCGCGGCCATCAGGTCGCCAACCTCGACCCGATCAAGCTGCGCGACATCCCCAAGATCGCGGACTTGGATCCGGCCTTCCACAACCTGGAGCCGGACGACATGGACCAGGTGTTCCACACGGGCTCCTTGTACGCCCCGGACCGCATGCCGCTGCGCGACATTATCGTAATGGTCGAGCAGATCTACTGCGGCACGGTCGGCTCGGAGTACATGCACATTACCGATACCCAGGAGAAACGCTGGATCCAAAAGCGGCTCGAGGGATATCGCGCAATACCCGAACTCGACACCGCCGATCGGCGTTGGCTCTTGACCCTGCTGACCGCCGCCGAAGGCTTCGAGAAGTATCTCCACCAGCGCTATGTCGGCCAAAAGCGCTTTTCGCTCGAAGGCAGCGACGCCCTCATCCCTCTGCTGGACGAGTTGATCCAGCGCGCCGGACGCAAGGGCCAGAAGGAGCTGGTCATCGGCATGGCCCATCGCGGGCGGCTCAGCGTGCTGACCAACATCTTCGGCAAGCCGCCGCAGGACATCTTCGACGAGTTCGAGGGCCGGGTCCAGATGGATTGGCGTCAGATGGCCGGCGACGTGAAATATCACATGGGCTTCGCAACCGACATCGATACGCCCGGCGGGATCGTGCATCTGGTGCTGGGCTTCAACCCCTCGCATCTCGAGATCATCAACCCGGTCATCGAGGGCTCGGTGCGCGCACGCCAGCGGCGGCGCCACGACCGCAGCGGCGATCAAGTCCTGCCCGTGCTCATCCACGGCGATGCAGCCTTCGCCGGCCAAGGCGTGGTCATGGAGACGCTTCAGCTCTCCCAGACGCGCAGCTATTCCACCGGCGGCACCGTCCATATCGTCATCAACAACCAGATCGGCTTCACGACCAGCAACCCGCTCGACACCCGCTCGACTCTCTATTGCACCGATGTCGCCAAGATGGTGCAGGCGCCGGTCTTTCATGTGAACGGCGACGATCCGGAGTCGGTCATCTTCGTGACCCGGATGGCGCTGGACTTCCGCAACCAGTTCCACAAGGACGTCATCATCGACCTGGTCTGTTACCGACGTCTCGGCCACAACGAGGCCGACGAGCCCGCGGTCACCCAGCCGATGATGTACAAGAAGATTCGCCGGCATCCGACCCCGCGCGCCGTCTATGCCGACCGCCTCGTCGCCGACGGCATCCTCTCCAAGGACGAAACCGACGCCATGGTCGCCGATTATCGCGACTCCATCGAACAGGGCGTGGTGGTCGCGCGCCCGGTGCTGTGCGGGCTCGACCATGCCTACCGCGTCGATTGGGGCTTCTGCCGCAACACGGACTGGGATCAGAACGTCGACACGGGTGTCCCGGTTGAGAAGCTCCGCGAGCTCAGCGAGGCCATGCTGCGCGTCCCCGATGGCTTCGAGCTCCACCCCCGGGTCGAGAAGCTGTGGGAGGAGCGACGCAAGATGGCGCAGGGCGACCAGCTGCTCAACTGGGGCTTCGCGGAGAATCTGGCCTACGCCACCCTCCTCGACGCAGGCACACCGGTGCGCCTGTCCGGACAGGATGCCGGTCGCGGGACCTTCTTCCATCGTCACGCCAAGATCCACGATCAAGTCACCGGCAACGCCTATACCCCGCTGCAGCACATCGGCGAACATCAGGGCGCTTATATTGCGATCGATTCGCTCTTGTCCGAAGAGGCGGTGCTGGCCTACGAGTACGGATTCGCGACCGCGGAGCCGAGTTCATTGACACTCTGGGAGGCCCAGTTCGGGGACTTCGCCAACGGCGCCCAAGTGGTGATCGATCAGTTCATCACCTCCGCCGGAACCAAGTGGGGGCTGTGCTGCGGACTTGTGATGCTGCTCCCGCACGGACTCGAGGGCCAGGGCGCCGAGCACTCCTCCGCCCGTCTGGAGCGCTTCCTGCAGCTCTGCGCCGAGCACAACATCCAGGTCTGCGTGCCGACCACGCCGGCTCAGATGTATCACCTGCTGCGCCGCCAGATCGTCCGCGACTACCGCAAACCGCTCATCGTCATGACCCCGAAGAGCCTGCTGCGCCATCGTCTCGCGGTCTCCGCGCTCGACGAGCTGACCAGCGGTCATTTCCAGACGGTCATCCCGGAGATCGACCCGATCGACCCCGCGCAGACCGAGCGCGTGGTCTTCTGCTGCGGTAAAGTCTATTTCGATTTGCTCGAAGCGCGGCGTGCGCGCGGCCTGACGAATGTCGCCATCATCCGCATCGAGCAGCTTTATCCCTTCCCCAAGGAGCATTTCGACCGCGCGCTCGAGACCTACGCCACCACCGAAGAGATCATCTGGTGCCAAGAGGAGCCGCAGAACCAAGGCGCTTGGGATCAGATCAAACACCGCTTCCACAACCTGATGCAGGACGGGAAGCGGCCCTATTATGTCGGCCGCCCATCCTCCGCCGCACCGGCCGTCGGCCACCGCGCCGCGCACGTCGAGCAGCAGGATCGGTTGATCGACGAGGCCCTGACCGGGCACTTGAACCCCAGCATGAATAAAAGGATCCCGCCACAATGAGCAGTGAAGTCCGTGTCCCCGCCCTCCCCGAGTCGGTTGCCGACGCCACGGTCGCGACCTGGCACAAACGCCCGGGCGATTCGGTCAAGCGCGAGGAGAACCTGGTCGATCTGGAGACCGACAAGGTCGTGCTCGAGGTCCCCTCGCCGATCGACGGTATCCTCGGCGAGATCATGGCCAAAGAGGGCGATGTCGTTCAGTCCGATGCCGTGCTGGCACTGATCGAGGCGAGCGAGGCCGGGGCAGCGCCGTCGGCGCGCGAGTCATCTCCGCCGTCAGCCAAGGCCGCGCCTGCCACCGCCACGCCTGCCAAACCCATGCCGCCGAGCCCTGCGGCGAAGAGCGCACCGGCCGGCACCGAGCCCCAGGTCGCCCCCGCCGCACGCCGCCTGGTGAAGGAGCTGAATCTCGACCCGCACGCGATCCCGGGCACGGGCCGCGACGGGCGCATCCACAAGGCCGACGTCATCGCCTATCTCGACGAGCGCGAGCAGGCCGCTCCGGCAAAGGATCCGGAGCTGACCCCCGCGGCGCCCGCGCCCAGCCCCAGCCTCACCGGCGAGGCCGGCCGCCCCGAGCAGCGGGTGGCCATGACCCGCCTGCGTGCACGCGTCGCCGAGCGCCTGGTGCAGGCCCAGCAAAACGCGGCCATGTTGACCACCTTCAACGAGGTCGATCTCAAGGCCGTTCTCGCACTACGTAGTCGCTACAAAGACCAGTTCGAGAAGACCCACGGGGTTCGGCTCGGCTTCATGTCCTTCTTCGTCAAGGCCGCCGTGGAGGCCCTGCAACGCTTCCCGGTGATCAACGCCTCGGTCGACGGGGACGACATCATCTATCACGGTTATTACGACATCGGCATCGCGGTGAGCTCCCCGCGCGGTCTGGTCGTGCCGATCCTGCGCAACTGCGACCAGCTCAGCATGGCCGACGTCGAGCAGGGCATCGTCGCCTTCGGAGAAAAAGCGCAGAACGGAAACCTCAGCTACGAAGAGCTCACCGGCGGCACCTTCTCGATCACCAACGGCGGGGTCTTCGGCTCGCTGCTCTCCACGCCCATCCTCAACCCGCCGCAGAGCGCGATCCTGGGAATGCACAAGATCCAGGAGCGCCCGATCGCAGACAAGGGCGAGATCAAGATCGCACCCATGATGTATCTAGCCCTGACCTACGACCACCGGATCATCGACGGACGCGAGGCGGTGCAGTTCCTGGTCAGCATCAAGGAGACGTTGGAGGATCCGGCGCGGTTGCTGTTGAGGATCTAAACCGCGCCCAGCGCGATATGCGATGTTTTGGATGGGATCGGCCCCGGCAGACTTCACAACCGTTGGAGTCTGCGCGGTTTAAGGAGCCTGGAAACGGCTCAAAGATAACCTGCCCATCAGTAGAGTGAAGAAGCGCGCGGGTGTCTGAACGACGCCCGCCGATTGATCAATTAGAGGACGGTGTTCCGATGACCGACCTAGACCGACTGTACGAGCAGGACTATCCAGCCTGGGCAGCCCAGACGGCCGCTCTGCTGCGGCAGCGGCGATTCGCCGAGCTGGATCTTGACCATTTGATCGAGGACTTGGACGACATGGGCAGGAGTCAGCGGCATGAGCTGGTCAACCGTCTGCGCGTGCTGCTCGCGCATCTGCTCAAGTGGCAATTCCAATACAGCCGACTGTCCGAGCGCTGGGCGGACTTCGAAGGCAGAAGCTGGCGCAACACCATCATCGAGCAACGCGCTGCCCTGTCATATCTGATGGAAAAAAACCCGGGGCTGAAACGCGTGCTCGAGGATGCCATCGGGGAATCCTATGTCCAAGCAGTCAACCTCGCCGCCGACGAGACAGGACTTCCGGCCACGACCTTTCCGGCCGAATGTCCTTATCAAAGTGGGCAGATCTTCAGTCGCGACTTCTATCCCGAAACGACCGGCTGACCGAGCCATAACACCCGGCCCGATGCTCGGCACGCTCATACCGCCGACCCGGCACTACTCCCCCCAACGCGCCATCAGCCGATGCGGCACGTCCAAATGGTCCAGGATTCGGGCCACCATGAAATCGACGATCTGCTCGACACGCGTAGGCTTGAAGTAAAACCCCGGATTGGCCGGCATGATGACCGCACCGGCGCGCGCGAGACGCAGCATGTTTTCGAGATGGATGGCGGTAAAGGGTGTCTCGCGGATCACCAGGATCAGCTTGCGCGACTCCTTCATGGTGACGTCTGCTGCGCGATCGATGAGCGAGGTCGAAACACCCGCAGCGATGCTCGCAAGCGTGCCTGTCGTGCAGGGGCAGATGACCATGGCGTCGGGTGGATTGGAGCCGCTCGCGACCGGAGCGGTCCACTGCTGGCGACCGAAGACTCGCAACTGTCCCGGTTGCGCATCGAAGTAATCCAGGAAGAATGCCTCTGCCTCGGCGGGCCGGGCCGGCACCTCCAGATCGGCCTCCATCTTGAGCACGACCTGGCCGGCTTGGGAGATCAACAGATAGACCCGCATCCCGGCGGCGAGCAGACACTCGACCAGACGCAGCCCGTACTGGGATCCGGAGGCCCCGGTCAAGGCGACCGTGATGGTCTTGGGCCAGTCATGAAGCGGCTCGGACATGCGCGTTCCCTCTGTGCCTAAACCGCGCCAGGTGCGGTATGCGTCATTTGCTGGAATGGCTTGGCCGCGCCAGCTCCGACGACTGTCGGAGCTGGCGCGGTTTAAATTAAATTTTAAACCGCGTCTCGCCGAGATCGAGGAAACCTCCGACGCCGAACACAAAGTGAAAATCACCCATTTCGCTCTGGACGCGGTTTAGCGCTCCCGCGCCAGTCCGTCCAGGAGCTTTTGGTGGATTCCGCCGAAACCGCCGTTGCTCATGACCAACACCTGATCGCCCGCACGACACTCGGCAACCACCGCAGCGGCGAGAGCGTCGAGATCGGCATGCACCGCCGCACGCTGCGCAAGCCCCGCGAAGACGGCCGCGGCATCCCAACCCAGATCAGCAGGTGCGAAGACAAATACCCGATCGGCCGCATCGAGCGAGGTGGCCAGCTCGCGATTGTGGACACCCAGACGCATGGTGTTGGAGCGCGGCTCGAGCACGGCCAGGATGCGCTGCTCGCCGACCCGACGGCGCAAGCCTTCCAGAGTGGTCCGGATCGCCGTCGGGTGATGGGCGAAGTCGTCGTAGACGCACACACCCGCGACCTCGCCGCGCAGCTCCATGCGACGCTTCACCCCGTTGAACCGACCCAGGGCGGCGATCCCGGCACCGACCGGGACACCCGCGTGTCTGGCCGCGGCCAAGACAGCGAGCGCGTTGTGCACGTTGTGCAGACCCGTCTGACCCCAGTCGACCTCGCCCAGCGGGCGATCATCGAGCAGCACTTCAAAGCGCGAGCCGTCGGGCAAAAGCAGCCGCGCGGTCCATTGTCCCGCCTCGCCGAAGGACTCGCGCGGTGTCCAACAGCCCATCGCCAGCACCTGATCGATCGCCGGTTCGGCACCCGGATGGACGATCAGGCCGCGACCCGGGACGGTACGTACCAGATGATGGAACTGGCGCTGGATCTGGCCGAGATCGTCGAAGATATCGGCGTGGTCGAACTCCAGATTGTTGAGAATCAGGGTGATGGGTCGATAGTGGACGAATTTGGACCGCTTATCGAAGAAGGCGGTGTCGTACTCGTCCGCCTCGACCACGAAAAAGGGTGTGGAGCCCAGGCGCGCGGACAGCCCGAAATCCAGCGGCACGCCGCCGATCAGGAAGCCGGGCGCGAGACCGGCGTCCTCCAAGACCCAGGCGAGCATGCTCGCGGTCGTCGTTTTGCCGTGCGTGCCCGCAACGGCCAGCACCCAGCGATCGGCCAACAGATTCTCGCGCAGCCATTCCGGACCCGAGCAATAGCGCAGGCCGCGATCCAGCATCGCCTCGACGGCCGGAATGCCCCGTTTCATGGCGTTGCCGACCACCACCACATCGGGCGCAGGTTGGAGGTGGCTCGGATCATAGCCCTCCATCAACCCGATGCCCGCTGCCTCGAGCTGGGTGCTCATCGGGGGATAGACGTTGGCATCCGAGCCCGTGACCCGGTGACCGAGCGCACGCGCCAGAAGGGCAATGCCGCCCATGAAGGTGCCGCAGATGCCCAGGATATGCAGATGCATGGGTGTTCAGGCTCCTCGGAACTGTTCAAAAACAATCAACACAACTCAAGCGAATACCCTTCGAGCCGTTGTCGTTGTCGTTGTCGTTGTCGTTGTCGATTACGACAACGACAACGACAACGATCAGGTCCGGTGCTCAGTTTCTTTCTGACAGGTCGCCTCAGGTGCCCGCGAAGGCGATGCCCATCAATAGAACGACGCCGACCTTGAAGGCCACGGCAATCGCCGCACCCTGACCGAGCGTAATCTGAAAGGTGTGACGCAGGATGTGACCGGTCACCACCACGCTCCACACAAAGACCACCAGAAGCAGGAGCGCGCCGAGTGCGGCCAGATCGGTCTCTTGCGAACCGGTCGGATTGAAGCTGAGCGGAATCAGCGCGATCACGCCGATCACCACCCCGCTGCCCAGAAGCGCCGTTGCGGACTGGATGAAGCGCGCATCCAGACGCATGAGGCGCAAGGCGAAAAAGAGTGCTCCGAGCGTCGCCGCAAGCTCGAACAGGGTCTGCGCGACGCTCGCGCCGATAGACAAATCGGCGACGAGGCCGATCATCACCCCGACGACGAGGCTCGCGAACGCCACGACGGCGAGCAGGACCTCCGAGGCCGGAAGATCCTGCGGGGTTCTGCGCAACGCACACAGCTCAACGAAAAATAAGATCAAGGCCTGCACGGTCATATCCTTCGGCGATACCTGACTCAATCATAACCGCCCATGTCGCTGCTGCGGCAACCTTCATCGCAATCACCTGCCGATCGAGCGCGAGGACACACGGCGTACGACGCCCGCACCGAGCAGCACCATGACCGCTGCGAGCCCGATCGCCGGCCCATTGCCGAACCGCACATAGGGCGTTGCGCCGGCATAGGGCCGAACATCTGTCGCAAAGTCCCCGCGCACGAACGCGGGGACCGTTCCGAGCACCCGTCCGCGCTGGTCGATGATCGCCGAGATCCCGGTGTTCGTGGCACGCAACAGGTAGCGCCCGTTCTCAAGCGCCCGCATCCGCGCCATTTCGAGATGCTGATGCGGCGCCAGCGAATCGCCGAACCAGGCATCGTTGCTCACGTTGATCAGAAACTCGGCCTCGGGCAGGGCCTGCGAGACCTCCGCCGGGAAGGCGTCTTCGTAACAGATAGAGACACCCGCCAGGCGATCGCCCACCGCAAGCAAGGGACGCTCGGCACTGCCGCGACTGAAGTCGGACATGGGGACCTCGAACAGATCCACCAATGGCCCGAGCCACGCCTTAAACGGCATGAACTCGCCGAAGGGCACCAGATGCCGCTTGGCATAGAGGTCCTCCCGGCTGCCGAGACTCAGCAAGGCGTTGAAGTGGCGCCCGGTGTCCGACTCCATGACCGGGATGCCGAGCACGATCTCGGTCCCCTCCTCCCGTGCGCGGGCGGCCATGGGCTCGATCAGGACGTCGCGCACATGATGCAGAAAATCCGGGATGGCAGTCTCGGGCCAGACCACCAACTCGGCGTCGAGATTTCGCTCGGTCAGCTCCCAGTAGATCTCCATGGTCGAGACGAGCAGATCCGGATCCCACTTCATCGCCTGCGGGATACTCGCCTGCACGACCACGGCGCGAAAGCCCGGCCCCGACGGCGCGGTCCAGGAGACCTGTTTCAGGAGCAGCCCCCCGCCCCAGATCAGGACCAGCGCCGCAGCCGCCGCGACGCGACCCCGACCGGACCGGAGCAGGAGCCCCCAAAGCAACCCGGCTGACAGCAGAATCAGCAGACCGACGCCGTACACACCGAGGATCGGGGCAAAACCGCCGAGCGGTCCGTCGATCTGGGTGTAGCCCAAGCTCAGCCAGGGAAAACCGGTAAACAACCAGCCGCGCAGCCACTCGACCAAGAGATAAAGACCCGGGAACAGAAGGAGCGGAACCCGCCAGGCCGGTCCACGATCCAGGCGCCGAACCAGCCAACCCACGAGCCCGAAAAAGAGCGCGATCGTCGCCACGAAGACCCCGGTCAACAGATGCGCGACCCAGGCATCCATGTTGCCGAACTCGTTCAAGCTGATCCGGATCCAGAAGACCCCGAAGCCCATCAGTCCGACGCCGAAGAGCCAACCCACGAGAAAACCGAGCCGAGTCGAGGCGCCGTTCAGGGCGACCAAGAACCCTAAGAGTCCGATCAGGACGAACGGATACCAACCGAAGGGCGCAAATCCGAGCACCAGGAGGGCGCCGCTTGCGCAAGCAAGCAAGGACCGCAGAGGGGGGGCAAGACGTGGCGAGGGCAAGACCATCTAGGGACCAGTGGATGAGGGAACCGCGCGGCGGTTCTAACAGTCGCGGCTGTCGGGGTCAACAGGCCGCGGCGCTGGCCGCACACCCTGCACGCGTGAGTGAGGTCCCGCGGGAGTTGTCCCCCTCGGCGTCGGCTGACCCGCCGCGGGAAGCGGCAGCGGCATCGCAGCCCCGTAACCTTGCGCGAAGTCGACACCGATCGACTCGAGTTCGGCGATGATCTGTTCCGTCTCGGCAGACTCGCCAACCGTTTTCACACCCATGAGATGCCCGACTCTGTTGATCATCTCCACCATGGTGCGATTCAGCGAATCATTCTCGATCTCCTGCATGAAGCTGCCGTCGATCTTGATGTAGTCCACCGGCAGGTTCTTCAGGTATCCGAACGCGCTCGTGCCGCTGCCGAAATCATCGAGGGCGAAGTAGAACCCGAGCTCTTTTAGATGATCGACGAACTGTCGTGAACGCCGAAGGTTGTTGATGACGGATGTCTCGGTCATCTCGAAGCAGAGCGCCCCGGCGGGAGCCCATGGAGACGCGCCTGCTCGCGGATAAACCCGGGGAGCTCATCGGAATTGAGCGACGTGCTGGAGAGGTTGATGCCGCATGTCAGAGGAGCGCCCAGGAGCGCGACGAGGTCGGCGTAGCGCGAGCACGTCGTCGCAATGACCCAGTTGTCGATCGCGGAAATCAAAGAGTAGCGCTCTGCCGTCGGCAAGAAATTTGCCGGCAGCACCAGACTGCCGTCCTCGTCGATCAACCGCAACAGGATCTCGATATGCTTGACATCGGCGCGCGCATCTGCGGTCGCCAATGCACGGTAGGACTGATAGAAGAGCACGAAACGGTCCTCTTCGAGCGCGCGACACAGTTTGACTGCCCAATCCATCTCCCGGCGGCGCTCGGCTACCGCCGCGTCGGTCCGGCGAAAGACATGGATTCGGTTCCGTCCCTGCTCCTTCGCGGCATAACAGGCGGCGTCGGCTGCGCTGAACACCTCCGTCTGGGTATCTTGTCCCCCGCTGATGCCGACCAAGCCGATGCTGATGCCGACGGAAAAGACCTGCCCTTCCCAGTTCAGCCGAAAGCCCTTTACGGCGGCCAGCAGGTCGGCGGCGATCAACTCGGCGCGATCGAGGGGGCAGCTCTCGAGCAGGACACCGAACTCGTCGCCCCCCAGCCGCGCCAGCGTATCGGACTCGCGCAGCTTCTCCTGCAACAGCGCTGAGATCTCCTTCAGCAGGGCATCACCGGCGGCGTGCCCAGCCGTGTCGTTGACGATCTTGAAGCGATCCAGGTCAAGGTAGCAGAGCGTATGGTGCTTGTCGGAGTTGCGGGCGGTCGCGAGCGCCTCCTCCACGCGGCTTTCAAACTCTCGGCGATTCACCAGCCCCGTCAGCGCATCGTGGGTCGCTGCCCAGCGAATACGTTGTGCAATGCTGCGCGCAACCGTCACATCGTGGAACACGAGCACGCCCCCGACCACCTGGCCCCGCCGATCCCGAATGGGTGCAGCGCTGTCGTCGATCGAGATCGTCGAGCCATCGGGTCGCCTGAGCGCGACCGGCTTGGAACGCGACCAACGGTCGTTTTCGCACAACGCCTGCCCCAACGCGTCGGGGGCAGGCTCCAGCGTATGCTCGTCGATCAACGGCATCACATGAGACAACCGTTGTCCGCGCGCCTGCGCCAGTCTCCAACCCACCAGCGATTCGGCCACCGGGTTGAGGTAATCGATCCGCTCGTTGCCGTCGGTCGTGATGACCGCATCGCCGATCGATTGCAGCGTGACATGCGCGCGCTCCTGCTCCTCGTAACGGGCTTCCATAATGCTGTGCTCGCGAATGCGCAGCGTTCGAATGATGCCGAAAACCGACCCGGCGAGCAGCAGCCCCAGAAGGCCGGTCAAGGCGGTCTTGATCGCCACCGGCTGCAGCGAGCGCTGCAGCTCGATGCGACCGGCAAGGACCCCGGAGTCGAACACCGGAGCCTCGCGCAGCACCACGGGCACCGGAAGCGGCGCCTTCGTATCGACCAGGACGACACCCGTCACGTCGCGGATCAGGGCGCGCTCGGTCTCGAGCGTTGTCGGAAAGCGGACCATAATCTCATTCAGGCGATGAACCTGGAACTGCCAGAGCGAGGGCTCCACACTAATCAAACGATCGATCAACTCGGCCTTGATCATGGTCTCGGCCTCCAGGGTGGAGACCAGCGCGGTATAGCTGACGGTGAAGTAGCCCAGGGGGAGAAGCAGCGCAATAGCCCCCGACAGCACCAGACCGAGCACGTCGATCAGGCGCAGGAAACCCTGACCCGCCGCCACAGGTGCCGCCGCCACCGGTGCATTCGGATTCCCGAATCTGACCACCTACTGCACCCTGTGCCCGGTTCGCGTCAAGATTTCGACCCCGGCGGCGGACCTCACGAACGCCATAAACTGCCGCAGCGCGGGGGAGATGTCGGACCTGGTCACCATGAACAGCGTCTTGAAATACGGATAGCTGCCGTCGGCGATGGTCGTCGGGCTGGGCTCGACATCGTCCAGCTCCAGCGCCTTCAGCGCGCGTTTTTCAGAGAGAATCTGAGCCAACGTGGAGGGTCCAAGGGCACCGGGGATCCTCTCGAGGTTGTCGGCGGCATCTTGGTCGGTGACGGCGAACGCCATCCCCTTACGGGTTTCCGCGCCCGAGAGCGCCAGGTCCATGGCGGGCGACATGCTTTTGATCATGTCGCTGTCGGAGTCGCCGGTCGGACGCATCACCAGTCGAATGCGCGTGCCGTCGGGCCAATGGACGGACCTGCCGGCATAGATCTCGACCAGCTCCTGCAACGACAGGCCCGTCGTCGTGTTCGTAGAGGCGGTGGCGAAGACGAACGGCGTCCGAGCGTAGGCAATTTGCACCGCGCCCGCATTGATCTCAGTGTCGGTCAGCGCCCGGCTTGTGACGGCAATCTGGATGACGCCCGACAGCATGGCCTTGATGCCGCCGCTGCTGCCCAGGCTCGGCAGCACGGTGATCTCGGTGCCGGGATGCGCCGCTGAATAAGCCTCGCCCAGGATTCGCATTGTTGCCAACGCGCCCCCCGTACCGCCGATCTTGATCTCCTCGGCATGCGCCATGCCCGGGCCGCAGGACAGCGCCGTGACTCCGGCCAACAACACAGCGGCCGCAGCGGACTCCCGAATGCGCCGTACAATTGCATCGACGACGAGCGTGAACCGAATCACAACCGATCGCCGACGCGTCACGGCCGACGGATGATCGAGCGACGCCCGAGCCAAACCGGGCCGACTCCAGCGGTCGTCGAGTCTGCCGGGGCCGATCCCATCCAGAAGCATCTCGTACCGCACTTGGCGCGGTTTAGTCGTAGTCATCGTCTTTCCACTGGCGCAGCGCCCTGAAGACCTCTCGGGCCGAGCCGAGCGGGCGCCCCGCGGCACGCTCGGCGGCTTGGACAACCTCCGGCACCCGGGTGCGCAGGAAGGGGTTGGTCGCGAGTTCCAGCTCCAGACGCGACGGGACCGTGGGCCGATCCGTCGCCCGTCGTTTGCGGTCGGATTCCATCCGCACGCTCAGGGCCGGGCTGCCGGGCTCGACCCAGTCGGCAAACCCGAGATTCGCGAGGGTGTACTCGTGTGCGCAGTGCACCAGCGTCTCGGGTGGCAGCGCGGCGATTCGGTCCAAGGAATCCGAGAGCTGCTCGAAGGTGCCGTCGAAGACCCGTCCGCAGCCCCCCGCAAACAGCGTATCGCCGCAGAACAGGCAGCCGGCACCCAGGTAGGCGATGTGCGTCGAGGTATGACCCGGCACCTCCATGACACGGAAATCAACGCTCAGGCCCGTCGGGCGCACGACCGTCCCCTCGCCCAGCGGATCGGTCAGATCGCGGATCCTCCGGTCGACAGGGCCATAGATGCGCGCATCGGGAAAGACCGCGCGCAGCACGCTCAATCCGCCGATGTGATCACCGTGGTGGTGAGTGACCAGGATGGCGGAGAGGATGCGATTCTCGGCATGGAGGCGATCCAGAACCGGATCGGCATCCCCCGGGTCCACGACCACTGCCGTTCCCGGCTCCTCGGTCAGCAGCCAGATGTAGTTGTCCTCGAAGGCAGGGATGGGACGAATCTCGAGCATGGGCGGCTCCGGGGCGTCAATCGTCGAAAGGGCTGAGCCGAAAGACCTCCGGTGTGTCGGACATCGCGGCGCGAGACACGCGCGATCGGCGATGGTCGCGAATCGACGATCCCGGCGGTCTCGGCAACCCGGCTATGATCGCACGAACCGGGGCGGGGCGGCGTGTTGCCCCCTTCGGGCTCAGCCAAGCACCGAACAGGTGTCCGGACCGATAACCGGATATTTGTTGATGTTGTGCACGGGTGTTCGGGCGTTACAGTTGCGGTTCGGACGCGCGGCTCGATACGGATGCGGCGACGTCCCGGTCTCCCCAATCCGTTTCCGGCGAGGACTGGTTATGAGCACGCATCCTTTGACACATCACGAGATCTTCACCCTGGTCGAACCCTTTACGCGGCGCGGTCGGCATGTCGACCTCGCCGCAAGCGACCGTCTCGAGCGACGCCTTCTCTTCAAGCCGTTCGATCACGGCGAGGACACGACAGAACTCAGCGGCGTGCACGAGATCCTGCTGCTCGAAAACCCCAAACCGGACCGATTCCGGCTCACACGCACCCTACGCCATCCCGACGGCTTGGAGGCGGATCTCGTGGTCGAAGGCCCGGATCCAGGCGACCTTCTCGATCGCGTCGAGTCGATGGATCCAAGGCGTCATTTTCGCGAGAAAAGCGGATACAGAATCGCCCGAAGCTACCGTTTGGAATCCGCCGCGGGAGATGCCGTCGACGCCGCCTCTTCGACGCGCCTGCTCTTGACGCGCGGCGTGGCCCACGTCGCGGGTCTGACCCTGATGATGAAGGCGCAAACCGGGCGCGGCATGCCGGCCGAGCTGGAGCTGCACCCCGAGGACGGCGATACCATCGTCTTGCCCGAGGACATGCTGGCGGTGATCGGATGGGATTGGCGTCGTCTCAATCGCGTGAAAGCCTGTTGGAAAAGTACCCTGCGGTTACGCGGCAAGGAGCCCGACCGCAGCCGCGACGCCGAGGTGAAGCTGACCCGAACCGTCGAGCATCTGGCCGAGACGCTCCGCGAAACACCGGCACGCTATCATGAGCGACTGGTCGCGGCACGTTGGAACGTCGCCTTTCGGCGCGCGCTTCCGCTGCTGATCGGTTTGGGTCTGATCTTCGGCGCACCCGCGATCCAGTTCCTCGAGCTTTCGGATGAATCGCTGATCCGCATGCTGATCTTCCACTCCCCTCCCCTGCTCATGGTGCTCTTCTTCTCGATGAAGGAGATGCCGCGCATCGAGATCCCGCCCTTCCCGAAACCCTTGACCGCATCCGCTTGGCGAGAAGCATCGACGAACCCGACCGACGAGATGCCGACGACCTCGACGCAGGAGGCGTGAAAGGACATGAGGTTGCTCAAAGCGCAGCGTACCCAACACACCGCCGGTTTCGTGGACAGGTAGAATTCACGAAAACGACGTCCGCTTTGACGCGTCTTGAGATCACGAAAAGCCGAGCCACATGGTGTGGGTGCATGTCGTACCGGGACGCGGTTTAATCTGCGTTGAGAGCGACATGCGTCGATTTCAGCGTGCGGCCGGCTTCGGAGAAGTTCTCGACCTCGCGAAACGCGGATTAAAATTTAATATTTTTTCATACTTTAAACCGCGCCGGCCCCGACAGTTATCGGCGCCGGCGCGGTCGAGCCAATCCAACAAACTACGCATATCCTACCGGGCGCGGTTTAACCGGAGATCAGCAGTCAAGATGCTCGGCAATCCGATGAACATCCCCCCCGTCTCGATCGCCGCGGCCAAGGCCGCGCTGGTCGAGCAGTATTCCGATCCGACCTTGCGCCGACGTGCATCCATGCTGTGGGGCACGCGCGGCGTGGGCAAGTCCTCGATCGTACGCCAGGTGGCCGATCACTTCGGGGTGCCCTTGGTGGATCTGCGCCTGACCACGATCGAGCCGGTCGACATCCGCGGCGCCATCTATGCCGACGACACCCTGGCCAAGACGGTCTGGTTCCCGCCCGAGTTCCTGCCCTCGCCAGACCAACCGAACGGCATCCTCTTTCTCGACGAACTCACGGCAGCGGATCAGCGCCTGCAGATCTCGGCCTACTCGCTGATCCTCGACCGTCGGGTCGGTCACTATCGGTTGCCGGACGGTTGGCAGGTGGTCGCCGCGGGCAACGCCAGCTTCCACGGCGCGGTCTGTCACGACATGGGCACGGCCTTGGCCGATCGCATGTTCCATTTCAACGTACAGACGGTTATCGATTCCTTTCTGGCGCATGCGATGGCCATGGACTTCGCACCCGAGGTGATGGCCTATCTGAAGGTCCGCCCGGACAAGCTCGACGACACCCAGTCGCAACTGGCCAACGACCATCTGATCGGCGCCAGCCCGCGCGGTTGGGAGGACATCTCCAACGTCCTGAAATCCAAGCTCTCCGAGAACGCCAAACGGGTCTTCGTGCAGGGGCGCATCGGGGCCGCCAACGCGGCGGAGTTCTTCGGGGTGCTGCGCGAGATCCAGGCCGGCACCGACGTGGTACGCCTGCTGGCGAGCCGCCCGGGGCCGGAGACCGCCGCCCTGCTGCCCCGCACGCTCGACGGACTCTACGGCATGATCTACGGTCTGCTCGCCGCCAGTACCGACGCAGACACCATGGCGCGAGCACTCGAGATCGTCGAGCAGTTTCCGGACATCCGAAGCGAAGTCCCGCTGCCGATTCGCGAATCACAAACGCTCGCGATGGAGCTTCTCATGCAGAAGGCGTTGGAGGTCGGGTTGGAGGCGACGGTTTTGGACAGCGCGAGCTACCGGCATTACCTGGAGGAGCGGCGGAGCGAGGGATGAGGGATCAGTGGTGAGTGGTGAGTGGTGAGTGGTGAGTGGTGAGTTGAATCCTGATGAATGATCTTTATCGGCACCGCGGGACCCGGGCGATTCAGCAGATGGTGGAGTTCGCGCCGTCCACGGGCGGGTTGGCGCTGTGGGTCAAGCATAGGGACTTGCCACCCGAGATCGAGCCCGGCCCGGTCGCGACCGACGGGGATACCGTCTTTTACGGCGCCTCCTTCGAGCGGCTGTCGCTTCATGCCCAGGTCGGGCTCGTCGCGCACGAGGTGCTGCATATCGCCTTGCGACATCCTCAACGCTATCTCGACCTGCAGCATCTCTTGGGCGATGTGGATCTCGAACTCTTCAACATCTGTGCGGACGCCATCGTCAACAGCGCCTTGAGCCACCTGAGCTGGCTCGAGCTGCCGGTCTCCTCGGTGTTTCTCGACAAGCTGCTGCTTGCGACGCTCGGCATCGATGTGGGTGTCGACAAAGCCCTGCTCGAATGGGATGTCGAGCGCCTCTATCGCGCGATCGACGACCGCCGAGCATCAAACAAGGGCCGTGCCCGCAAGACCCGCAGTCGTCGCCGCGGCGGCATCGGCGACAGCCAACCCGGTGAGGAGGGTCGTGCATCGCGCAACCCGGTCGAGGACTCGACGCGCTCGGAGGCGCGCGAGGACGGCCCGATGTCCGCGCGGGTCAGGTCACTCGGTGCCGAGACCCACGCCGATCTCTTCCCGCAACCCGACGCGCAGAAGCAACCCGAGCTGGAGGCCGAGCAGGCGCGCGAGTGGAGCGAGCGCATCCTGCGTGCGCATGCCGGAGACGGTGCGCATTCCATGCTCCGCGCCCTGATCGCGGATCTGCCCAAAATACGGACGCCATGGGAGCACATCCTGCGCACCCAGCTGGCACGCGGTCTCTCGATTCAGCCCAATCTCTCCTGGTCCAGACCGGCTCGATCCTACATCGCGAATCAGGGCCGGATTGGCCCGGGGCGACGCCTGCCCTGGGAGCCCGGCATCAGCTCGGCGAAGTCAGTGCCGCGACTGGTGGTCATCGTCGACGTGTCGGGCTCGATCGAGGAGAACCTGATGGAGCGCTTCGCCGGCGAGATCGAGGCGATCACACGACGCTTGGAGGCCGCACTGGTGCTGGTGATCGGAGACTGCCGGGTGCAGCGGGTCGCGCATTTCAAGCCCGGACGATCGGATCTGCGAGACATCGAATTCAACGGCGGCGGCGGGACCGATTTCACGCCACTGCTCGAAGAGGCCGACAAGCACGGACCGGATATCGGCGTGGTCCTGACCGACCTGGATGGTCCCGCGAGATTTCGCCCGAGCTGGCCGGTGATCTGGGCCGTACCCGAATCCTACGCAACGCCGGATCAACCATTCGGCCGCAAGCTGCTCTTGAGCTGAGCCGCATCGAGCGCGAGGATTCGAGGCTCGGCTTATTTCTGACACCTTGCCGAATCGGGGTTTGCGCCGTGCATATCGCACCCGCAAAACAAAAAAGGCCAGGCTGACGCCTGGCCTTTTTCGTTCCGGCGCACCCGAGGCGCGCCGGCGATTCAAGCGGGTCTTACTTGACTTGGGGCTGAGCCGGAGCAACGGGCGCCATCGGGGCTACCGGCGCTGCGTAGGGGTAGGCATACGGGTAGCCGCCACCGTAGTAAGGGGCGCCATAGCCGTAGTAGGGGTTGTTGTAGCCGTAGCCATAGCCGCGGCCCTGACCGCGGCCATATCCACGACCACTTCCGCCGCCGCTCATGCCGAAATTGAAGTTGCCGTAGCCGTCGCCGAACATGTCGCCGAAGGTATCGCCGAGGCCGGAGCCGTAGCCCGGGCCGTACCCGCCGGCACCCGGACCCCACCAAGCGGACGCGGAAGCGGAGGCACCGAGGAGGGCGGCGATGGCAGCAGCAGTAGCAAGCTTGTTCATTCTATTCTCCGAATCGATTTATGTTGTTGGCAGCAAGCGTGAAGTCCGTATCGGCCTCCACTGGCGAGCAGTATATTAGAATAAACTAATTTAGCAAGCGCTAATTTACGATTGGATTGCGGTTTGCTGTTGATCACACGGCTAACCGGATGCGGCAGGCTCCCGTGTCATGTCGGGCAATGCCGAACCGGCGCGCCATAAACGCCAACGCAGGCCGGGCTGGGTGGCGATCCCGACGACGGCATCGCTGATCCGGCCGTAGGAATCGACCACGAAGGTGGCCGGCACACCGACCACACCCCACCGATGCGCAATCTGCCCGGTCGAGTCGGCGATGACCGGGAAGGCGTGCCCCGTCTCCGCCATGTAGCGGCGCAGCTCGTGCGGACCGCCCGATTGCATCGCGACGGTTACCACGGCGTGGTCCTCGGCGATCGCGGCGACGGCACCATCCATCAGACCGCAGACAGGGCACCAGCTGGCCCAGAAGTGCACCAGCACCGGCCGTCCGGTAAGGGCTGCGAGGTCGAACACCTGTCCATCCAGGGTGACGCCTACGAGCGGCGGCGCAGCGCCCGAGGCCAAGGGTCGCGCCTTCCACCATTGGACTGCGCCGAAGATCACCAGGATCAGCACGATGTTGATGATCCAATCGCGCACGTGTTTCGCTCGCCGAGCGGAGACGCTCGGGGTCTGATCACCGGACATGCGGCAGACCCTCGAAGAGGCCCTCGAACCGAGACTCCGAGTCGAGGTCCGCGACCCCGGCGATACGCAGGCGGTCGGCCGGACCCTGCGTTTCTCGGCGAATCCCGCAGATCGGCGGTCTGCCCGCCCAGATCTGAACCGAGCACATGGGTCCGGACAAGGGCCGGAAGATCTCGGCACCCATCGGCGGCAATCCCAGCAGACCCAGGGTCGCGGCATCCAAAGCGCCGCCGGTCTTGCGCAGACCGCTGCGCCACTGGAAGGCGTCGAGCGCGGCGACTGTTGCCGCGTCGACCTTGCCCGCGAACGGGATGGTCTTGTAGGACACATGCTTCTTCTTTTTCTTGTCGCGCCAAACGGACTTTTGGGTCGGCTGTTTCAGGAGCTCGCGCTCGGCCAGGGCCGTTTGAAGCTGCACCAGATGCGGCGCGGCCAATCGCTGCAATCCGCTCGGCAGTGTCTTGATTCGACTTAAATCTGGCGCGTCGACCAAGGACACCTGCTGGCCGCCCTGCAGCGCGGCATAGCGCGCGATGCGGCGATCGTAGATCGCGAGCGCGACACGCTCGGCCGGCATGAGGCGATCTCGATGCTCCGGATCTTCCGGCTCGGCCTTACCGACCGCTTCTCTGAAATCGCGCAACGCCTTCTGTACCGCGGGATCGCGCGTTTCTGTTCCCGACGCCGTCGCGGGCAAGAATCCGAGGTGACGCATTGCCGCGGCCGCACTCGGCGGCAGCGTCTCCATCGGCATGTCCTCGCCTCGGCCCACCAGCTCAGCCAGGAGCGCCTTGTAGTGACGGGTTTCGTCGCGATCGAGCGGCCCGGTCACCAGCGCCGCAGGCACCGTCACGCGTCGGTCCGGGCCATGGATGAAGGTCGCCGGCTCGACCGGCGACGCCGGGTCGAAGGCCCGCTCCGGCATATCGCCGCCGGCCAAATCAAAGCCGACACCGTACTTGGCCCGCACCATCGACGGCTGGCTCTCGGCCCGCACCCGCCGAGCCAGATGATCCAGGAACTCGCCCCAGGTGTAGGGCTGCGTCTGCCCTCGGCCGTCGCGGTAGAACATCCCGAGGTTGCCCGTGACCGTCGGCGAGTCGGCGGGCAGACCCCACTGCGACGACACGGCGGGCGGGGCATCGAAGGCAGAAGGCACGCCGAGCGCAGGCGCATAGGCCGCGTCCATGAGCGCCGGCCTGGACACGACGACATCGTCCGAGGGTCGGCGTGCGCGAATCATCACATCCGCACGCTGCTGCAGCGACCCGGACAACCGATCCGGCCGGCGCAGACCGAGCGGCTCGGAGCCATCACGAACCGAGCCGAGGCGCCGATCCGCGGCGGCCCACGCCGCGGGATCACGCCCGATATCCGTCTGCAGGCTCGCGATGTCGGTACCCGATGCCGCGCCGCCCGGCCAATCCTGCAGGGGCGCCGTCGGCTCTTCGACAGGCTTCACGCAGAGTGTATCGCGCGCCTCGCCACGCGCCAGCGCGAGGACCCGTCGACCCTCCCCGGCACCGAGAAAGTGAAAGAGATAATCCTCCACAGGCGTCGTCGCCCCCGAGTCGAGGCTCAGGTAGTGCTTGGCAAAGGCAAGCACCGCGAAGTTGTGACGCAGCAGCTGCAACTCCTCGTCCTTGGCATCGCGCTCTCCCTCGATAGTGTCTCGGATCAGGCGACGGACCTGCGCGTCGGAGAACGGGCCTTCCCCCAGGTCCATGGACTCGCGATCCGCCGCGGCCTCGGTCGCGTTCAGCAGCTCGGCGCCGTACTTTTTGATGATGCCATGGAAGGTTGCGGGCAGGAACTGCCACACACCGGTCGCCGAGCCCAGCCGGCCCTCGGCGATGGTGGGCCGCACGTGGTCGTTCCAGGTGTAGGCGCTTTCCATCTCTCCGGTGGCGAGCGCCTGTCCGAGATTCGCCCCGGTGCGCTCGGCGACCTCAAGCAGAACGAGCATCTGTCGCGGGGAGATATCCTGTCTTCGGTCGTAGTCGCGCCACCGGGTCTCCGACCAAGCGCGATAGGCCGCGAGCGTGAACTCATGCGCACTGCCGTCCGTGGTGTAGACGGCATCGGTCACCGAAACCGCGCTCGTCGCCTCCTCCTCGCTGAACTCAGCCGTGACCGTCCCGGCGGCTGCCGACATCGAGGTCAGCGCCCAAGCCGCGACCCCGACGAGATCGCGCATGAAGCCGAACTGACTCATCCTCATTTACGCTCGCCTCCTTTAAACCGCGTCTAGAGCAACATGCGTCATTTTCCTGTTGCGTTTGGCTTCGGAGATGTCCTCGATCTCGGTGAGACGCGGTTTAAAATTTAAAATTTTTTTCAATCACTTAAACCACGCCAACTCCAGCGCTCGTCAAGCCTGCCGGGGCCGATCCCATCCAAGAACATCGCATACCCCGCCGGGCGCGGTTTAGGTTCAAAAAAGCGTCCACCAGGCGACGGCAAGGCCGGCCAGGCCCGCAGAGACCAAGGGTAGGGTGACGCGCAGACCCAGCGCACGGCCACCGACCGAAGCCGCGATGATACCTTTGACCAGGCTGTTGACCGCCGCAGCGATGACGATGCTGGAGACCGCAATGCCCGTGGGGAGTTCATCCCGGCTCATGCGCGCGATCGCGAGCGTAATGGCATCCACATCCGCGATACCCGAGGCGGCGGCCAGCATCATGATGCCGCTCGCACCGACCCAGCTCTCGATCCCTTTCGCCGACACCATGACCAACGCCAGCAGAAGCCCGAAGCCGACCGCGGATTTCAGCTCCAGCGGGTTGTCGAGAAGCGCGTCCGCGTCCCCGCCGTCGTGCGACTGGGTGATCCAGTAGAAGGCCGCGAATCCGTAGGCGATCAGGGCCATCGTCGCGGCAGGCCAGAGCAAGAACGGCAGCAATGGCGGATGAATCAGCGTCGACACCAAAAGCATCCGGGGGAACATGGTCGCGCAGGCCACCAGGATGGCGGTGGCCAGAACGGGGGCCATCTCCACACGGGCGCGCGCCAGGCGCGAGAAATGCAGAGTCAGCGCGGTCGACGACGCAAGCCCGCCGAAGAGCCCGGTGAACAGGATCCCGCGCCGAGTCCCCACCAGCTTCATCGCGTAATAACCGACGAAGGAGATGCTTGCGATCAGCACCACCATCCACCAGGTTTCACGTGGGTTGACGGCATTCCAGGGGCCGTACCCCTGATCCGGCAACAGCGGCAACGCCACCACCGAGATGAGCAGCAGGGTAAGACCGGCCTTGAGATCCTTCTGCTCGATGGCGTGGATCCAGCGATGGATCAGCGGCTTTGACCCGAGCAGCAGGGCCGTGACCACGGCCGCCGCTGCGGCGGCGGCCGGATCGCCGAGCACCGCAAGCGCCCCGAGCAAGAAGGTCATCAGGCCGGCGACGAGGCTGGTAATGCCGATATCCTCGTCGTGCCTGTAGTCCAGGACGTGCGCAACCGTCAGGGTGCCGGCAAGCCCCAGGAAGATGAGTCCCAGCGTCAATCCGCCCGAGGGTCCGGCCACGAGGCCGGAAATCCCGCCGAGAAACCCGAGCAAGGTGTAGGTGCGAACACCCGCGACGCGTCGCCCTTCCTCGGCGCTGCGTTCCTTCCAACCGCGCTCCACACCGATCAGCAGACCGATGGCCAAAGCGACAGCCAGCCCGACGAAGACTCCGGTGTCCTCGAGCATCACGCGAGCGCGTCGGCGCGGCTCGGTTTGCTCTTCAGGGCGGCTGTCGGCCCCGAGCCGCAAGAGATCCCGCGGATGCACCCGAAATCCCGCCCCCATCGGCGCCGGGACGCCCGGATCACGATCATACCGAGCCTCCGATCTCGACGAGCTCGCGCAGAACCGTCGTCGCATAGGCGCCGGCAGGCAGGGAGAAGGCCAGCCGCAGTCCGTCCTCGACCCGTTGCGCGCTCAAATCGGCCACCGGCAGACGGAGAGAGCGGCGCTCCTGCGCCAGACCGAAGGCGGCAAGCCCGTCGCACCAGGTCGGGAAGCGCATGCCGGTTGCATCTTCGAGCTGTCGGACCGATCCACGCGAAGGCAGCTCGCCCTTGCCCCACAGGGGACCCGTCGGGTGTAGGTCCATCTCGTCGCAGCGCGCACGCGTCTGGGCATCGAGCGTCTCGGCGAGAAAATAGGAGTGGGATCCGGCGAGCTGGAGACAGTCCCCGTCGAGCGGACTGTCCCAGTCGCCGCGCCCGACCCGTTCGGCCAAGACCTCGTTGAAGATCTGCGAGCGTGCGGCGGAGAGCCAGAGGCCGGACTGATGGCGCGGGACTCGGCCGGCCGTCCCGGCGAAGAGGGCATGGGCACGCACCAGATTGGAGTGGTCATGCCCGAAGCGCTGCTCGCCGAAGTAGTTCGGGATCCCGCGCGCGCGGATCGTCGCAAGCCGTTCGTCGAGCCCGGGCACGGTCTCGCGGTTGAGCTCGCGCACCAGGATCTCAAAGCGGTTTCCGGCCAGGGCGCCCCGCTTGAGCTTGCGTCGATGCGGATGCGCTTCCAGGACCTCGATGCCCTCCTCGGCGAGGTCCGACCAATCCGGTATGCCCTCACGCGGACGCGGGATCGAGAACCACTGGAGCGTTACGGCGTGCCGGTCCTTCAGGCCGGCATAGCCCACCGTGGAGACCGACACACCGCCGATGCGCGCCAGACGACGTGCCGCCCACTCGGTATTGGCGCCGGTTTTGCGGACCCGCAGCAGGAGATGGTCGCCCTCGCCGTCCGGGGCGAACCCGAGCTGTTCCTCGACCCGGAAGTCCTCGGGTCGAGCACGCAACCGCCCGATGGCAAGTGGAGCGCCGTGCGCTCGGGGTAGCGAGTCAACCGGGATCCAGCTCGGCAGCGACACCTTAGGCGTCCGCCAACAGCACCACGGCGCTCGCCGCGATGCCCTCGCCTCGGCCCGTGAATCCCATCTGCTCGGTCGTGGTCGCCTTCACGTTCACGCGCGCGGGGTCGCAGCCCATGTCGGCGGCAAGACGGGCGCACATCTCCGGGATATGGGCCGCCAACTTGGGGCGCTGGGCGATGATGGTGAGATCGGCGTTGTGCACGCGCAGCCCGCGCTCGGCGAGGCTCTCGATCACGCGCCGCAGCAGGATGCGGCTGTCGATGCCGGCGAAGGCGGCGTCCGTGTCGGGAAAGTGCCGGCCGATGTCACCGAGTCCGGCCGCGCCGAGCAAGGCGTCGCAGAGTGCGTGGATGGCCACGTCGCCGTCGGAATGCGCGAGCAGGCCCTGATCGTGCGGGATCTCCAGACCGCCGATCACCAGCGGGCGTCCGGGGCCGAAACGATGGGCGTCGAAGCCCTGACCGATGAGCATGTTGGAAAGCCTCCAGCCTTCAGCCCCCGGCCTCCAGCCACCATCGCGCGAGCATACAGGGGGAAGGAGGCAGGAGGCAGGAGGCTCCTAAGAGTTTGGAGTTAGCCCAGCCGCCCCTGCTGTTGCAGGTAGAAGCGGGCGAGCGGGAGATCCTCGGCGCGCGTGATCTTGATGTTGTCGGCATGTCCTTCGATCAGGCGCGGGGCTTGACCGATACGCTCCATGGCCGAGGCGTCGTCGGTCACCAGATCGTTGGCGGCCAGCGCGTCGGTCAGTGCGGCCCGCAACCGGCCGAGACGAAACATCTGGGGTGTAAAGGCGTGCCAGAGCGAGGCGCGATCCACCGTGGCGCCGATGCGATCGTCCGTCTCGGCCCGTTTCATGGTGTCGCGCACCGGGATGCCGAGCAGGCCGCCGACCTCGTCCTCGATCAGGGCCTCGATCAGTCGATCGAGATCGGCCGGGCGCAGACAGGGACGCGCGGCATCATGCACCAACACCCAATCCTCGGCATGGGCCCGAGCATCGAGTGCATCGAGCGCATTCAGGACCGAATGACAGCGCTCGGCCCCGCCGTGGGCGCGGGTCACCTTCGGGTGGCCGGCATAGACGGTCGCCTCCCAGTAACGGTCGGTCGGATCCAGTGCCACGACAACGCCTTCGATCCTGACATCCGCCACGAAGAGATCCAACGCATGATCGATCACCGCTCGACCGGCGAGATCCAGATATTGCTTCGGCGTTGCACTGCCCATGCGGCGCCCGACCCCGGCTGCCGGAAGCACGGCCCACAAGGCGGGGGTGAGGCTCATCGCTTGGTCTCCGCCGGTGTGCTCTCCGGGCGTTTGCGCTCGATCACCTGAATGAAGATCTCCCCCGGTTTGATCATCCCCAGATCGCGGCGCGCACGCTCCTCCAGTGCCTCGACCCCTTCGCGCAGGTCCATCACCTCGGCCTGAAGCTCCTGATTGCGCGCGCGTAGACGGACCAGCTCCTCCTCCTGGGCCGCGATCTCGTTCTTGAGCCCGTGGACCTCGGCCAAGCTCCCCTCGCCGACCCACAGCCGAAATTGCAAGCCGGCGAGCAAGAGGATCAGCACGAGGATCAAGAGGCGCATCGCGGGTGCCTTCAGTGTCGGAAGCAGCGGACGGAGACGCCCGACCTCCGCCCGCCAAACATCAAAGCCACTTAAAGGCAGAGCGACCCGCATAGGTGGCCTCGTCGCCCAACTGGTCTTCGATCCGCATCAGCTGGTTGTATTTGGCGACCCGGTCGGAGCGCGACAGCGAGCCGGTCTTGATCTGGCCCGTGCCGGTCGCGACGACTAGATCGGCGATGGTGGTGTCCTCGGTCTCGCCCGAGCGGTGCGAGACCACGGCGGTGTAGCCGGCGGCGTGGGCCATGGCGATCGCCTCGAGGGTCTCGGTCAAGGTGCCGATCTGATTGACCTTGATCAGGATGGAGTTGGCAACGCCCTTGTCGATGCCTTCCTGCAGGATCTTGGTGTTGGTGACGAAGAGATCGTCGCCGACGATCTGGACCTTGTCCCCGAGACGCTCGGTCTGGCGCTTCCAGCCGTCCCAGTCGCCCTCGGCCAAGCCGTCCTCGATAGTGATGATGGGGTACTTATCGACCCACTCGAGCAGAAGATCGGTCATGCCGTCGGAGTCGAGCGTGCGGCCTTCGCCCTTCAGATGATACTTGCCGTCCGCGTAGAACTCGGACGCGGCCACGTCCATCCCGAGATAGATGTCCGAGCCGGCCTTGAACCCCGCCTTGTGGATCGCCTCCAGGATCGCCTCGATCGCCGCCTCGTTGGAGGGCAGGTCGGGGGCGAAACCGCCTTCGTCGCCGACACCGGTGGCTAAGCCGCGCCCGTGCAGCACGGACTTGAGCGCATGGAACACCTCGGCACCGTAGCGCACCGCCTCGCGGATACTGGGCGCGCCGACCGGCAGGATCATGAACTCCTGAAAGTCCACGCTGTTGTCCGCGTGCCCGCCACCGTTGATGATGTTCATCATGGGCACGGGCAGGCGATAGGGTCCGGCCGACAGAGACATGAAGAGCGGCAGCGCCTTCTCTTGCGCGGCGGCATGCGCGGCGGCGATCGAGACACCGAGCAGTGCGTTGGCGCCGAGGCGGGCTTTGTTGTCGGTCCCGTCGAGCGCGATCATGGCGCGATCGAGCGCCGCCTGGTCGCCGACCTCCATGCCGACGACCGCCTCGCGCAGCTCGCCTTGGATGTTGGCGACGGCGGTCAGGACGCCCTTGCCGCCGAACCGGGAGCGGTCGCCGTCGCGCAGCTCCAATGCCTCGCGCGATCCGGTCGAGGCGCCGGACGGCACGATGAAGCGGCCGATCGCGCCGTCGGCCGTGATGACATCGGCCTCGACTGTGGGGTTACCGCGGGAGTCCAGAACCTCGCGGGCGCGAACATCGACGATTTCGGACATGGCATGTCTCTCCAAAAACAAAAGCAAGAACGGCGCGGTTCTTCAGAAGAATCGCAGGAGTGTATAGGGCCTCAACGGGGAGTCTCGCGACGATCGGTCCGACGCCGACGCGTGTCCGATCGCGTTGTTCGATTCAAGGCGCCTGCTCTGCAAAACCGGCCGACTTGACCAGTCGGTCGATCTGAACCAGGGTTTCGAGCAGACCACGCATCTTGTCCAAAGGCCAGGCATTGGGGCCGTCGCTCAACGCCTGATCGGGATTCGGATGGGTTTCCATAAAGAGCCCGGCGATGCCGACGGCCACCGCGGCGCGGGCCAAGACCGGAACAAACTCGCGTTGACCGCCGGAACGATCGCCCTGCCCGCCCGGCAGTTGCACCGAGTGTGTGGCATCGAAGACGACCGGACAGCCCGTCTCGCGCATCACCGAGAGCGCGCGCATGTCCGAGACCAGGTTGTTGTAGCCGAAGGAGACGCCGCGCTCGCAGACCATGATCTGCTCGTTGCCGGTCGCGCGCGCCTTCTCGACCACGTGGCGCATGTCCCACGGGGCGAGGAACTGACCCTTCTTGATGTTGACCGGCTTGCCCTGGCTCGCAACCGCTTGGATAAAGTTGGTCTGGCGACACAAAAAGGCCGGCGTTTGGAGGACATCCACCACATCCGCGACCTCACATAGCGGGGTGTCTTCATGCACGTCGGTCAAGATCGGAACGCGGATCCGCTCACGCACGCCATCCAGGATCGCCAGACCCTGCTCCATCCCGAGACCGCGAAAGCTGCCCGAGGAGGATCGGTTGGCCTTGTCGAAGGACGACTTGTAAATGAAGGGGATCCCCAGATCGTCGGTCAACTCCTTGAGCGCGCCGGCCGTGTCCTCGGCAAGCCCCGCGCTTTCGATCACACAGGGACCGGCGATCAGGAAGAGCGGACGATCCAGGCCGACCTCGAAACCGGGGAGCAGCATCATGCCGCGGCACCCTGAACGAGGGTGCGCCTCGCAAGCGCGGCACGGACGAAGCCGCAAAAGAGCGGATGCCCGTCGCGCGGGGTCGAGGTGAACTCCGGATGGAACTGGCAGGCGATGAACCAGGGGTGATCCGGGATCTCGATGATCTCCACCAGCCGGTTGTCGAGCGACCAGCCGGAGAAGCGCATCCCGGCGTCCTTCATCACGTTCAGGTAACAGATGTTGAACTCGTAGCGATGCCGATGGCGCTCGCGGATCTGCGGTTTGCCATAAACGTTTCGTGCAAGACTACCCGGCTCAAGGCGACAATTCTGTCCGCCCAAACGCATCGAGCCGCCGAGATCCACGCCCTCGTCACGGGTCTCGATCCGACCGCGCTCGTCGCGCCACTCGGTGATGAGCGCGATCACGGGATGTGGAGTCTGGCGATCGAACTCCGTGCTGTGGGCGCCCTCCAATCCGGCAACATGCCGCGCGTACTCGATGACCGCGATCTGCATCCCGAGACAGATCCCGAGATAGGGGATGCGGTGCTCGCGCGCGTAGCGGGCCGCCTGAATCTTGCCTTCGATCCCGCGCTCGCCGAACCCGCCCGGCACCAGGATGGCATCGAGTCCGTCGAGGCTGTCGGCCCCCTCCTGCTCGATCACCTCCGAGTCCAGATAGACGATCTCGACCTTGGTCTTGGTGTGCACGCCGGCGTGGGCCAGTGCCTCGGAGAGCGACTTGTATGCCTCGGTCAGGTGCATGTACTTGCCGACCATGCCGACGCGCACGACCTGCTCGGGGTGATCGAAGCCCTCCAGGACGCGGTCCCATTCGCGCAGATCGGCCTCGGGGGCCTCGATCCGGAACTGGCGCACCACCAGCTCGTCGAGCTTCTGGTCGTGCAGCAGGCGCGGGATGCGGTAGATGTTGTCCGCGTCCACGGCCGAGATGACGGCGTCCTCGGTGACGTTCGTGAAGAGCGCGATCTTGCGCCGCTCCTCGTCCGGCAGGTGCTTCTCGGCCCGACACAAGAGGATATCCGGCTGGATCCCGATGGAACGCAGCTCCTTGACCGAGTGCTGCGTGGGCTTGGTCTTGATCTCGCCGGCGGTGCGGATATAGGGCACCAAGGTGAGGTGCATGAAGAGCGCGTTCTCGCGCCCCTCCTCCACCCGCATCTGGCGGATCGCCTCCAGAAAAGGCAAGGACTCGATGTCGCCGACCGTTCCGCCGATCTCGACCATGGCCACGTCCGCACCTTCGGCACCTAGACGGATCGCCTGCTTGATCTCGTCGGTGATGTGCGGGATGACCTGAACGGTGCGCCCGAGATAATCGCCGCGGCGCTCCTTGCGGATGACGCTCTCGTAGATCTGGCCGGTCGTGAAGTTGTTGTTGCGACCCATCGGGGTGCGTAGGAAGCGCTCGTAGTGGCCCAGATCGAGGTCGGTCTCGGCCCCGTCGTCGGTCACATAGACCTCGCCGTGCTGGAACGGACTCATGGTGCCCGGATCCACATTGATGTAGGGATCGAGCTTGATCATGGTGATCCGCAGGCCGCGAGCCTCCAACAGCGCCCCGAGAGACGCCGAAGCGATGCCTTTACCGAGCGACGAGACGACACCGCCGGTGATGAAAATAAACTTGGTCATGGGGGTAGAGGAGGCAGTCGAGGGCAGTGGCCCGGATCCGCCGACAAGCTACCAAAAACCCCGCAACTGCTCAATGCGAATGCCGCCGATCGGCCACTCGGAAGGGCTCGACGCGACCAGGTCCGGCGGTTCCGCGGAGGCCGACTCCGTGTACGCGCGCGACCTTCACAAAACCCGAGGAGGTGTTTTATAGTCGGGTTGGTTTCGCAAAGGACGAAACACACCTTCTCGGCTTTGCAGGCGCTCGATAAGATCGGGCGCCGACGCAGCGGCCTTGATCGATGTTTGACCTAAGAAGATGAGCAGAAACACAGGAGCGTCAACAATGCGTCAGTCAGCAAAATTGATGAGTGCAGCCGCCATCGCAGCGGCCGCCGCCTTCGCCGTGAGCCCGGCGCAAGCCTGGTGGGGTGGACCGGGTTGGGGTGGCCCTGGCTACGGTGGTTACGGACCCGGCTACGGCTCCGGCCTCGGCGACATGTTCGGCGATATGCTCGGCGACGGATGGGGTGACTTCAACATGAACATGAGCGGCGGCGGCCGCGGTTACGGCCGCGGTCGTGGCTACGGAAGCGGTTACGGACGCGGTTACGGCTATCCGGGGTACGGCTACGGTTACCCCGGGTACGGTTATGGCTATCCCGGTTACGGCGCACCCTTCTACGGCGTGCCTTATGCCGCTCCATACGCCGCGCCCGCTGCCCCCGCGACCGGCGAAGCGAAGTAAGCCATACGCAGATTCGGTAGGCTCGCGTCAAGGCCGCGCCCGCGAGGGCGCGGCCTTTTTTACGCGTCGAGGTCGACCGGATGACAAGAAGATAATCTTCGCTTGATCCAGATCAAGCGACGGTTCAAAATCTGTCGACCGAAGATCGAGGGGCGATGCCGTGAGCCACCATAAAGTCATCTCGCTGGAGACTATTCGCATCGCCTGCAGGAACTGTTCCCTGTCGTCGCTTTGCTTGCCCATGGGCCTTGCACCGGATGATGTCGAGCGACTCGACGAGATCGTCAAACGCACGCGTCCGCTCCACCGGGGTGATTTCCTGTTTCGCGACGGAGACCGATTTCGCTCGCTCTACGTCGTGAAGACCGGCTCGGTGAAGACCTTCGCACCCAGCCCCGAGGGCGGCGAGCAGGTGCTGGGCTTTCATCTCCCCGGCGAGGTCATCGGACTGGATGCCATCGACAAGGACATCCACGCCTGCTCGGCAAAGGTGCTTGAGACATCCGCCATCTGCGAGCTCCCGTTTACGCGGCTCGAAGAGCTGACCGCAACCATCCCCAGCCTGCAGCATCAGATGTTCCGACTGCTCAGCAAAGAGATCGGACACGACACGGATATGCTCTTGCTGCTCGGCAAGAAGAATGCCGAAGAGCGGCTCGCCGCCTTCCTGCTCAGCTTGTCGAAGCGTCTGCACAAACGCGGGCTGTCCGCGACGGACTTCTATCTGAGCATGTCCCGGCATGAGATCGGCAATTATCTGGGGCTCGCCGTCGAGACCGTCAGCCGACTCTTCACGCGCTTCCAAGACGACGGCCTGATGAATGTCGACCGCAAGCACATCCAATTGCTCGACGTGGGCATGCTGGAGTCGCTGGTGGGCGGCGCCGGGCAGAATCGGCGCCAACAGCAGCAGAGCTAAACTGCGCCCGGTGAGATGTGAGATATCGGTCGTATTGGATCGGCCCCGGAGCGACCAAGCACCCCGGAGTCGGCGCAGTTTAGGCGTCATCCTTCCACGCGAAGCCAAAGACAACCCTCGGCACTCGCGGCCTGGATGGCCATGAGGCGCTCGGCGTGTGCGTCGAGCGCTGCTTGGTCGGCTCGAATCACGCGAAGTCTGGGCCGACTCGGATCCAGTCGGCCGCGCTGCCGAGCGTCCGGCCCTGCATGAGACGGCGTCGCGACCTCCTCCCCGAGACTCAAGGCCACCTGCCCGCCGGTCATGGCGAGATAGACATCCGCCAGGATCTCGGCATCGAGCAGAGCGCCGTGCAGGTCGCGATGGCGATGATCCACGCCGTAGCGCTTGCACAAGGCATCGAGGCTGTTGCGCTGCCCCGGATGGATGCGCCGAGCCATGAGCAGCGTGTCCGTCACCTCGCACAGGTCCGGGATCCGCGGTGCTTCGGCGTTCCAGCCGGCAATCTCGCGATCGAGAAACCCGAGATCGAAGGCCGCGTTGTGGATGATCAGCTCGGCCCCTTCCACGTAGTCCAGAAAGCCCTCGGCAATCTCGGCGAAGCGCGGCTTATCGGCGAGAAAGGCGTTGGTGATCCCGTGCACGTCGGAAGCGCCCGCATCGATCTGCCGATCCGGCTGAAGATAGCGATGGAAGTTGTTTCCGGTCAGGCGCCGGTCGATCAGCTCGACACAGCCGATCTCGATGATGCGATGGCCAGCCTGTGGATCGAGACCCGTGGTCTCGGTATCGAGCACGATCTGTCTCATTATAAACCGCGTCCAGAATGAAACCCGCCGGGTTGCAGGCAAGCGAGTCCCCGCGGACTCCAAATGCCTCGGACCTGACGCGGTTTAAAAAAGGAAAATTTGAACATCTGAATCGCGTCTGCGCCGACGCAATCCGAATCACGCGACGCTGAGTCGACGCGAAAACCGCGCATGTCATGCCGGACGCGATTCAGCCCCGATCCCGCGATTCGCCAGCTTATCCGCACGCTCGTTCTCGGCATGACCGGCGTGGCCCTTGACCCACTTCCAACGCACCTGATGAGCGCCGATGGCGCAATCCAGACGTTCCCAGAGGTCGCGATTCTTGACCGGCTTACGATCGGCCGTCTGCCAGCCGTTGCGTTTCCAACGCGGCATCCATTCCTCGACACCGCGCTTGACGTATTGAGAGTCGGTGACGATCTCTAGACAGGTCGGACGCTTCATGGCCTCCAGCGCCATGATGACCGCCATCAGCTCCATGCGGTTGTTGGTGGTCGCGCGCTCGCCGCCGCAGAGTTCCTTTTCGACCTCCCCCCATCGCAGCAGGACACCCCACCCCCCGGGTCCCGGATTGCCCTTGCAGGCACCGTCGGTATAGGCGCGCACGCAATCAGGCATGACCGGCCCTGCGTGTCGTCGGCTCAGCAGCACCGCCGCGCAACAGCGACCGCCCCCAAGCCGGGCGCAGCGGCGTCAAGGTCGCCACGCGTTTGACGGCCCGGATCAAATAGACACCACCCAGGATCGGCCAGAGGCGCCGACCCAAGGTGTCGAATGCCGCACAGCTCGGCCCCAAGGCGCGCCGGAACGGCGGCCGAAACATGATGTGCTCGCGAAGCTCGATATCGAAACCCAACACGGACAACCAATCCTCGATTTGATAAGCAGTGCGGAAACGCCCGCACCAAGGGACCTGCGTACCGGAGCCGTGCAGCAGCGACCAGAGGCCCCAGGCACTGAGTGCGTTGAAGCCCAGCACGATCACCCGCCCCTCCGGGATCAGAACGCGCTCGACCTCGCGCAGCACCGCTTGGGGATCGGGCGAGAAATCCAGGGTATGCGGCAGCAGGAGTGCGTCGATCGAATCGCTCGCTAGCGGCAGGCGGCTCGGCAATCCGACGATCTCGCGCCCAGCGTGACCGGAGGGCTGCTCGCAGGGCATCAGGATACGATGGCGGATCCGGCTCGAGGCCATCGCGTCTCGAAAGCTCTCGGTCACGCCGATCTGGACCAGGTAATAGCCAAAGGTGTCGCTCAGCAGCCGCTGAACGCACGCGCTCTCGAGCGCCGCCACCTCGGCTCCGAGCGGCGACCGGTACCAGTCTTGTAGTTCTGCCAGGGGTGAACCCGGGTCCTTGCGCACAGTCATGCCGATGCCTCTTCAAGAGCCGCATGTTAACCGTGATTGAGCGCACTGTCGTGCGGACGTCGAGCGGAATTTCCTGCGACCGGATCTGGAATTAACGGCCGGCTTTGGGTATGATGCTTTCCTAATTCCTGGAAAACTCAATTAAACAATCACTTACCGGGAATTCCTAGGGGGGAAACATGCCTGATGCCGCACGTTTTGCGCGCTCGCTCGGCGCGCTCGGCGTTCTATCGCTGCTCTTGAACGGATGCGCGACGGAGACCCGCATGGTCGATAACGACTTCGGAGACTCCGGCTACTCAGGCATGGTGTCCGCTCGCGAATACGGCTTCGTCCGACCGGCCACGGATGTCGTGGTCATGGAAAGATACACCGCCGGGCGTGCGGATCCGCGCGGTGACCTTTGGAACCGTGTCCGTACCGGGATGAGCCTGGATCTCCACGCAGACGCACGCATCGACAGCACGGTGGAGCGCTTCCGCCGAGACCCCCAGTATCTCTCCAGGATGTCCCAGCAAGGGATGCCCTATCTGCATATGATCGTCACCGAGATCGAGCGGCGCGGACTGCCGATGGAGCTCGCCTTCCTGCCTCATGTCGAAAGTCGCTTCAATCCGGTGGCCACGTCGCCGAAGGCGGCCGCCGGGATCTGGCAGTTCATGCCTTACACCGGGCTCGAGATGGGCTTGAGACAAGATGCCTGGTACGACGGCCGACGCGACCCGCTGGCCTCCACCGGCGCGGCACTCGACTATCTCGAGCAGCTCAACCGACGCTTCGACGGCGACTGGGCGCTCGCCATGGCTGCGTACAACTGCGGTCCGGGTCGCGTGGCCGCCGCACAGGCCGCCAATCGCCGCAGCGGCAAGCCGACCGACTACTGGTCGCTCAACAACCTTCCGAACGAAACCAAACAGTATGTGCCGCAGATCCTCGCCACCGCGCGCCTGGTCGCCGCACCCACCCGCTACGGCCTCAACCTTCCGCCGGTGCCGGATCGTCCCCAGCTCGAGGTGGTTCGCACGCAGCAGCCGGTCGATCTGAACCGGGTTGCCTCGGCGACCGGCGTGCAGCTCTACGAGCTGCAGCGTCTCAACCCCGCACTCAAGCTCGGACGGACGGCTCCCGACGGCCCCGGCCATATTCTGGTGCCGGCCGGGACCGGGCAGCGGATCGGCAAGAAGATGGGCCAGGTCCAGATCATGCCGGCCAGGGCCTCTGCGGCCCAGTCCCGATCCAGTGCCGCAACCCGCTCGACGCTCGCGCGTGCCGAGCGCCATAAGATCCATGTGGTGAAGGGTGGCGAGACCATCGCCTCGATCGCGCGCGCGAACGGTATCGAGCCGCGCGCACTCGCGGAGCTGAACGGCATCTCCGTTCGCGAGCCGCTGCTCTCGGGTCAAACACTCAAGGTCCAGGCGACCGATGACTCCGCCTTGATCACGCACTTGGTCACCAAAGGCGATTCGATCAAGACACTGGCCAAGCGCTACGGGGTCAGCGTCAAGGATCTCCAGCGTTGGAATCGGCTCGCCGAGACGCGGCTGAATCCGGGCGACCTGATCCTCATCTATCCGCCGGGGCGGGCTCCGACCTCCTGACAGCTGACTCATTCGGCTGGTACACTTCGGCGAAGCGCGTCAGCGCTTTTAAAGGCACTTCCGAAGGGGGCAGTTTCGATGTCGAATCACAAGAATGTCTTGGGTGAGCCCCTCGAGCCCTGCTCGACCGATCCCTTGACCGGCTTCACGCGCAGCGGCGACTGCGAGACCGGCCCGCAGGACCTGGGATCCCATACGGTCTGCGCGCGCATGACCCGCGAATTCCTCGCCCTGAGCCTCGCCCGCGGCAACGACCTCGTGACCCCTCAACCCGAATACGGCTTCCCCGGCCTCAAACCGGGTGATCGCTGGTGCCTCTGTGCCGCGCGGTGGCAAGAGGCCCTCGAAGCCGGCGCAGCCCCGCGCGTCGTCCTGAGGGCGACCCACGAGCGCGCACTTGAGGTCGTCAGTCTCGCCGACCTCAAATCGCATGCCTTCGACCTGTCGTGAGGCAAGGGCGAGATCTGGTCGCGCACCAGGCCATGCCTTGATCATCGCCGCAGTGCTGTCGATGGGTTCGGCGCCCGCACCGGCGATGTCGTACCTCCCGATCGCGGATCCGAGCGCGCCCCCAACCCACGCACCGTCCCATCGTGCCCCCCCGGGCAAGGCAGACCGGTTGGTCGTCAAGAAGGCCGAGCGTCGCCTCTACCTGATGCAGGGCGACCGAACCTTGCGGAGCTATGAGATCGCGCTCGGGTTTCAGCCGATCGGGCACAAGACACGCGAGGGCGACGGCCGCACCCCCGAAGGACGCTACCTGCTCGACCGGCGGAACGACCGCAGCCGGTTTTATAAGGCGCTGCACATCTCCTATCCAAGCCCCGGCGACCGATGGCGAGCCGAGCGTCGCGGAGAACCGCCCGGAGGGATGATCTTGATCCACGGCCAACCGAACGGAAAAAACCGCTCGACGCGGATCGAGGATGATTGGACGCTTGGCTGCATCGCCGTCTCCAACCGTGAGATCGACGAGATCTGGTCACTCACCGTCGACGGGACGTCGATCGAGATCTTGCCATGAACCCAGAGCCATCGAAATCGCGCATCGTGTCGGTCGGCGGGCGGCTCCTCTCCTGGGTCGAGATGGTCGGTCTCGTGGTGATCGCCGTCGCGACGCTCATCGCCGGTATCCAGGAGATCACGGAGATGGTCGGCCGCCGCGCGGTCAGCCTCGGCGATCTTCTCCTGCTCTTCATCTATCTCGAGGTGCTGACGATGGTCGGCATCTACCTGCAATCCGGCGCCTTGCCGATCCGCATGCCGCTCTATATCGCAATGGTTGCACTCGCCCGCCACCTGATCATCGACATGAAGGAGATGACCGAGACCGCGATCATCGCCACCTCGGTCGCCATCCTGATTCTGGCCGTCGCCGTACTCCTCATCCGTTTCGGGCATGTCCGCTTCCCCTACAGCGCCTCGAGCCGGGACGAGGATGCGGGTTGATCGGGACGCAAGTCGGGGCGAAACGTTCAGGCGAACCCGCATTCGGACTCGGAATGAAGCGCACTGCGCCGACACCACGCGAGATCACCGGGGTCATCCTGGCCGGTGGCCGCGGACGTCGCATGGGGTGCGTCGACAAAGGGCTGGTGGAGTTCGCCGGTCGCCCGCTGATCGAATGGATCCTTGATGCACTCGCACCACAGGTCGGCACGCTGCTCATCAACGCAAACCGTCATCGCGAGATCTATGCAGGATACGGCGTGCCCGTGATCGCCGACTCCGAACCCGGATTCAACGGACCTTTAGCCGGGATGCTGTGCGCCATGCGCGCCGCTCGAACCGATTGGATCTTGACCGTTCCGTGCGACGGGCCTTTGTTGCCGCCCGATCTCGCGCGCGGACTCATCGCCGCGTTGGCATCGGACGATGCCTCTCTGGCAACAGTCACCGAAGGGGTCCGCATTCACCCGGTCTATGCCCTGATGCCGGTCTCGCTCGAACCGGAACTCTCGGCCGATCTCGCGGCGGGCACTCGAAAGGTTGCGGATTGGATCGTTCGACATCGCCCTGCGCTAGCCGACTTCAGCGATCGGCCACAAGCGTTTTCAAACATCAATTCAGCGGAGGACGTCGCGCGACTCGAAGCACAGCTGAAGACATCGACGTGACAGGGCGGGGACAGCAGAGTCGGTGCCCCGGATAGGGCCGAGCGGGACAGAGCACAACGAAACATAATGCTCTCAAGGGCCGTAGCCCATTGAGAGCAGTGCGACGGGGGCCGGGTGCCTCAGACTGCATCCAACGAAGACCTTTGCCTGCGTTGGATCGTGCCTATCAGCTCAGCTCCGGGTGGTGTCGCAACCTCAGTCGGGGGTCACGTTCTCCGCCTGCGGCCCCTTGGGGCCTTGCGTGACTTCCATGGTCACGCGTTGACCCTCGAGCAACGTCTTACGACCCGATCCATTGATGGCACTATGATGGACAAAGACGTCTTTGCCGCCCTCGCGCTCAATGAAGCCATATCCCTTCTCGTCATTGAACCACTTGACCGTCCCGGAAACCAATTCACCTGGCATATCAACCTCATCACTTAACGGACCAACCTGAGTTGGCTTTACTTAAACCCAGCCTTGCAATAAGGCTAGTGTGTCCTCCACTCGATCTTGAGTGGAATCTGAATCAAGACCATCTGACTCAGTCTTTATCATGCGTCGGATCCCGGTCACCGAAGGGCGTTCCATGGTTCGCGTGCAGCATGCCTTAACCGGATTTTTCTTGTCGTGCCGTACCCCGAATCACCGTGCAGCTCCCGCAACGCACCATACCGAACGGCATCCCTGTTCCGATCGCCCTTCGCTCGAGGCGCAGCCACGACTCGCGCCTTGCCCGATGCGCTGAACCGGACGCGACAACCTCTACTGGAAGGCGGATGCTCATCGGCACGGAATTGGAGAGGAGGCAGGAATAAAAAGCAGATGTCGGAATGGGGTCGATCGTCTGATCTCGAGATTTGATCTCGCACAGGGGTGGCCTCAAACGGTGCCGAGCGATTCGAAGCACCAGGCCCGAATTCCATGCGCGGGGCTTTCACTTGCGCCTAGTGTACCGCGAAATTCGGAAAATGCGCGCCCGTTGCAGCCATCGGAGCAAAAAAATTTGCGCACGCACGGAACCTCTCAACCGACCCGCTCGGGACCCTGCCAGGCCGGACCGGAGCTGGACTCGACACGCTGAATGCTGGGGTACATGAGATTCTGATAAGGCATGCTGACGAAATGCCCCTGAATCGCATCCACACCCGCGGCAGCCAGCATCGGCAGAAGCTCGGCGTTGTCGACCGCCAACGCGATGACCCGCATGCCCTCCTTCTTCGCGCACTGCACCAGCGCGTTCACCGCATCCTGCGGAACACGCCGCTCGACCAGCCCCTGTGTGAGGCTACGCTCGAGCTTGACATGCGTGATGAGGTCGCGGTGCTCCGCGAGAAAGGCGCAGTCATCCACTCCGGCATCCTCGATCAACAGGCCATGATTCTTGGCTTGCAGCGACCGGGCAAAACGCTCCAAGGCCAATCGCGCATCGGTAAAGGCGGACTTGCGCACCTCGATGACGATCGAGCCGCGCGCAAGGCGGGCGGCCGAGATAAAGGCTGCCAGCGCCTTCGCCGTCTCCTCGGAGCTCAGGGTCTCGGTCGCGACATTGATGAACAGCACCGCGTCTTGCGCTCCGCCCTCCTGCATCTCCTGAAGCGTCGCCAAGGCGCGGCGCAGGATCCACAGGTCGATCTTGGTCATCCATCCGGCAGATGCCAGGACGGGCAGAAATTCAGCGGGCATCAGCAGTTTGCCGGTGTCGTCCTTGAGACGCACCAAGGTCTCGAACATGCTTCGATGCTCTTCGTGCGTGCTCAGCGAGATGATCGGTTGAAATTCGAGCGTGAGCCCGCCTGCATCGATCAGCGCACGGATACGGGTCTGATCGTCAGCCGGGCTTGCGCCGAGCGCCGCGCCGTTGCGCTGCACACCCTCCTTGTCCGGGCGCGCACTGCGACTCAAGTCATGGATCGTCGCCAGCACGACCGACCGCGGGGCAGCCTGATCGAGGAGCCCCGCCGTGCGGCGTAGAGCACGTAACTCCTTGCGAAGGGCGCAGCTCTGCAGCTCGCGCTCGCACACCACCAGAAGGTGCTCGATCTCGTCGCGCACGACCAAGTCTGCGGCGCCGAGACGATGACCCTGTTGCACACTCAACGGACTTTCGACCGCCTTCACAAGGACCAAAGAGGCATCCAGCTCGTCCCGAAAAGGCAGGATAGCGGCCTCCACACCGAGACCCTCGACGCTCTCGCCGTCGCACAAGATCAGATCCCACCAATTCGGCCGCTCCAGGGCGCTGCGCAGGCTTTCGCGCGTGGAGACCTCGGTCAGATCGACCGCGATGCCCTTACGGTTGAGGAGTGCTGCGATGCGAAGATCCGAGGGTTCGGGGTCGATGCAGAGGATTTGCTTCGCTTTGCTCATTGCGAACGGACTCGCCGCGCACGGATCCAACTGGAGTAACAAAACCATACGGCGCGCGGGCCTTCAACACAAGAGGTGGCGCTGTTCGCATCAGACCCGCAGACAATGGACAAGACGGGTCTCGCTCAGACGCGTCTCCTGCGGATACGACTGCGCACAGGCCGCAACCGCCTCCGGGCAGCGCGGGTGAAAGTAGCAGCCCGAAGGCGGGTTGCTCGGCGAGGGCATGTCGCCTTCAAGACGAATCACCGTGCGCCGCTTCTCCGGATCGATGACGGGCACCGCCGAGAGCAGCGCGCGCGTATAGGGATGGCGCGGGTCATCGAGGACCTCATCGACCCGCCCCCGCTCGACGACACGCCCGAGATACATGACCGCCACCTCATGCGCCAGATAGGCCACCACCGAGATGTCGTGGGTGATGAAGAGATAGGCGAGCCCGAGACGATCCTGAAGATCCTTCAGCAGGTTGAGGATCTGAGCCTGGACCGAGACGTCCAGCGCACTGGTCGGCTCGTCGCAGACGATGAGCTTGGGCTCGACCGCGAGCGCGCGGGCGATACAGATGCGCTGACGCTGCCCGCCGGAGAACTCGTGCGGGTAGCGCTCGACGGCATCGGCGTCCATGCCGACCAGATCGAGCAGCTCGACCACGCGCCGCATCCGCCCCGCCCGACTGCGCTCGATTCCGAGCGCCTGGAGGCCCTCGCCGATCAGATCGCCGACCAACATGCGCGGATTCATCGCCGCGTAGGGGTCCTGGAAGATGATCTGAAGATCCTTGCGGAAGGGACGCATCCGGCGATGCCCTAGCCCCGTCAGCTCCTCTCCCCGATAACGGATCGAGCCGCCGGTTGGCGTCGTCAGCTGCAGGATGCCCTTGCCGGCGGTCGTCTTGCCGCAGCCGGACTCCCCGACCAAGGCCAAGGTGCGGCCCGGGGTCAGGTCGAAGGTCAGGCCGTCGACGGCGCGCACCTGCCCGACGACACGCCGGAAGACGCCGTCGTGGATCGGGAAGTGGACCTCGAGATCCCGGACCTGCAGCATGGGGGAAAGGGCTGCGCCGGGATCCGTCGGGGCCTCCGGGACCGATGGCGGAACAACAACCGGATCCCGGATCCCGTGCGTCAAGCCCTCGGGCTGCCCGTCGTCCTCGTCCCACAGGTGACAGCGCACGCCCTGCCCGGTCTCCAGGTCGCGCCAGACGGGCGCTTGATCACGACACCGCGGCATGACCGCATCACAGCGCTCGGCGAACCGACATCCGACGAACGCCTGATCCAGATGCGGAACGCGCCCCGGAATCACGGCCAGACGCGCACTGCGTTTGGCCGCGCCGGGCAGGCTCTCCATCAAGCGGCGGCTATAGGGATGCGCCGGCGCGGCGAAGAACGCCTCGGTCGTCGCGGTCTCCAGGATCTGGCCCGCATACATCACGGCCAAACGGTCCGCCGTCTCGGCGACCACGCCGAGATCGTGGGTGATGAGGAGCACGGCCATGCCGGTCTTCGCCTGAAGATCCTTCAGCAACCGCAGGACTTGGGCCTGAATGGTGACATCCAGCGCGGTGGTCGGCTCGTCGGCGATCAGGAGCTGCGGATCGCCTGCCAAGGCCATGGCGATCATGATGCGCTGCTTCATGCCGCCCGAGAGCTGATGCGGGTATTCCTCGACCCGTCGGGCCGGATCCGGGATACCGACCGCGCGCATCAGCTCCACGACACGCGCCGGAGTGCGATCGCGCGAGCCGCCCTCGTGAACCCGGACCGCCTCGGCGATCTGGTCGCCGACGCTCATCACGGGGTTGAGCGAGGTTTGCGGCTCCTGGAAGATCATCGCCATACGCCCGCCGCGGACCCCGCGCATCTCGGCCTCGGTCAGGCGCAGCAGGTCGGTTCCGGCCAAGTGCACCGCGCCCGCCGTGACCCGTCCGGACGGCGGCAGGAGCCGCATCAGCGAGAGCGCCGTCATGGACTTGCCGCAGCCGGATTCACCGAGCAGCACGAAGGTCTCGCCACGGCGAATGGTCAGGTCGATCCCGTCGACGACCCGCACCGGGCGCGCGGCATCCCCGAGCAGCGTCGTCAGCCCCGAGACCTCGAGCAGCACATCGGACGACATCAGACGCTCACCCTCTTCGTTCCAAAACGAGCGATTGAACCGCACGGACGCACCGCACGCACGGCAAACACAGTGTGCTCGCAGACGTGATCAGCGTGCACCCTTGAGCCTCGGGTCGAAGGCATCGCGCACCACGTCGGCAAAAAGGTTCGCCGCGAGCACCAAGGCGAACATGAAGACAAAGGCCGCGGTCAGGGACCACCAGACGACCGGATCCCGCGCCAGCTCGAGCCGTGCACTGTTGATCATGTTCCCCCACGAATTCATGGTCGGGTCCACCCCGATGTTGATGTAGGAGAGTACGGCCTCGGCAAGCACCAGCCCACTGAAGTCCAACACCAGAGTGATCAGCACGATGTGCATGACATTGGGCAGGATGTGACGGCCGATCAGGGTGAAGTGACCGACACCCAAGGCGGTGGAGGCCTGGACATAGTCGACCTCACGCAGCTTCAGGGCCTCTCCGCGCAACAGTCGGCACAGACCGGTCCAACTGGTCACGCCCAGGATCAGTACCAGGAACAGCAGACGCAGATCGGCGCGCTCGACCAGGCTCGCGAAGTCGTCGGCATTGTTGCTCATGTAGACCTGCAGCAAGAGGATGGCCGCGGCGATCAGGAGGACGCCCGGGATGGAGTTCAGCGTGGTGTAGAGATACTGGATGACATCGTCGACCCAGCCCCTGAAATAGCCGGCCATGATGCCGAGCAAGACCGCGGCGGGCAGCATCACCAGGGTGGTGAGCGTGCCGATCAGCAGCCCGGTGCGGATGCTCTTGAGCGTCTGATAGAAGACATCCTCGCCGACCTTGTCGGTTCCCAGGACGTGGTACTTGAGCGCCAGCTCGCCCGCTACAGCGCTGAGCACCAGCATGATGCCGAGCATCACGAGGGCGGTCCGCCAGGGGGTCGGCGTGCGTCCCGCAAGAATGGCCGCGCGGGTCGCCGCCGGCGTCTCCCCGCGCGCGCGGGCGATCAGCCAAAGGATACCTGTGATCAGGACGACCCAGATGACCAAGCCCTGCAGCGCACCCCACGCGGCGCGCCAGGCGATGTCGAAGCCGCGCTGACGCGCCGGATCCTCCAGATGCGCACCACCGTATTCGAGCCGCGGAAAATCGCGCACCAGGGTCCCGTCCGGCTGCTCGATCGCCTCCTTCACGAAGAGATGGGTGGCAAAGGGCGCCGAATAGGTCTTCTCTTGACGCTCGCGTAGCCCGCTCAACGCCAGGTCGAGCAGACTCAAGACCTCGGGCGAATAGCGGATCTCCGCGCTGTCGTCGCCTTGCCGGTCGAGCGCGAGCCGAAAATGCACCGTGTCGAGCAGCCCGACGACCACATAGAACCCGAGCACGACGATGGTCGCCACGCCCACCCGGGAGCGCACCACCCGCCGCCAGGGTGCGCGCATATGCTCGTGCCGCGAGGCATAGAGCACGAAGGCACCAATCAGCACCAACAACAAAAACACCAGACCGTCGGTCCAGAGCACGACCGGCATCACGCTCATGGCTGTAACCTGACCCGCGGATCCACCAACGTGTACGAGATATCCGTCAGGATCAGCCCGACGATATAGAGCACGGCCCCGAGGAACACCATCGAGCGCACGATCGCGAAATCCTGGCTGTTGATGGCGTCGATCGTGTAGCTGCCGAGCCCCGGAATCCCGAAGAAGGATTCGGTGATGAGACTCCCCATAAAGAGCAGCGGCAGCACCACCACGACACCGGTCAGGATGGGGATCAAGGCATTTTGCAGGACATGGCGGAAGAGGACGCGCCGCTCGCTTAAGCCCTTGGCCCTTGCGGTGCGAACATAGTCCTTGGAGATTTCCTCCAGAAAGAGGGTGCGATACCAGCGGGTGCCGGCCCCGATCCCGCCGATCACGCCCACGATCACAGGGAGGATCAGGAATTTCCATGCCTCCACGCCCGTGTCGTAACCCGAGATGGGTACCAAGTGAAAGAGCTTCCCGAGCAGAAACTGTCCGCCGATGATGTAGAAAAGGCCCGAGATCGACATCATGGCCACCAGCAGGACGACGCTGCCGATGTCCACATAGGTCGCGCGAAAAAAGACGATGAAGAGCGCGTAGGAGATGTTGAAGGCGAGTCCGACCAGCAGCACGGGGATGGCGATGGCCAGACTCGGCCACATGCGCTGGGAGATGTCGTAGCCGATATCCCGACCGTTGTCGGACGAGCCGAAGTCGAAGACGAACAAGCGGATCGACTTCTCGAAAAAGATGGTGTCGGTGAAGCGCGCGAGGCCGGGGGCCTCCGGATTGTAGAGCAGCGGTCGATCGTAACCGTGCTCCTGCTTCCAGGTCTGGATCGCCTCCTCGGTGACCCGTTTTTCGCCCAGATGCATCCGCGCCATGTCGTCGGGCGCATTGACCACGAAGAAGAGCACGAAGGTGATGAGGTTGACCCCGATCAGGATCGGGATGGCGTAAAGCAGCCGGCGGACGATGTAGGCGGTCACAGCGCGGTGCTCCGCTCCCGCCGCCACACCAGCCAGAGTGCCGGCAGGACGATCACCAGGACGAGCACGCCGATCGCCCAGAGCGGCCAGAGGATCGGCGGGTTCCAGTCATGGCGCAGCCGCTCGCGCAGCTCGGGGTCGACCCGGCGATACTTGAGCGTATTGTTCGCCATCTGGTTCGGGCTGGCGTTGTACATCCATTGATGGTGCAGGCTGAACGCCTTGGGGTTGAAGCCCCAGAGCCAGGGCGCGTCGATGCGCGCGATCTCGACCATGCGGTCGATTGCCGCTTGGCGCTCGGGGCCGTCGTCCATGAAGCGCATCGCATTGAAGAGACGATCGAATTCCGGGTTGGCATAGTTCGACGCGTTCTCGCCTTGATGCTCGACCTTGCCGTTCGGCCCGTAGAGCAGGAAGAGGAAGTTCTCCGGGTCCGGGTAGTCCGCGTTCCAGCCCCACATGAAGACCTGACCGGTCCCGTTGCGGATCTTCTCCTGAAAGCGGTTGTAGTCGGTCGAGCGGATCACGAGCTCGATGCCGAGCTTCGCGAACTGCTTGCGGATCCAGTTCAGACGGGCGCGGTCGTCGGGGCCGGTCGCGATCGCCTCGTAGTTGATCGTAAGCGCTCGCCCGGTCTCCCGGTCGCGACCGCCCGGATACCCGGCCTGCTCCATCAGGACGCGGGCCTCGTCGAGACTCCGACGCACGGCCCGGTCACCGATCCATTCGTAAACGAACGGGTTGATCCCCGCCTCACCCTCGCGGTAGCCGAAGATGCCGGGCGGGATGGGGCCCTGCGCGGCCAGACCGCGTCCGTTGGTGAAGATGGAGATGAACTCCTCGAAGTCCACCGCGATCGCGATGGCTCGGCGCAGGAGGCGCGCCCGCTCGGAGTCCCCGCCGATCACGGGATCAAGCATATTGAATCCCATGTACATGACGGACGGCTCGACCGATGTCAGCAGGGTGATCCCGCGCTCGCGCATCGCATCGGTGAGGACAGGCTCGCCCCCGGTGTCGATCTGAACGGCTTGGTCGAAGGCATCGGAAGAGATCCCGGAGCTGTCGTAGAAGCCCTGCAGGAACTTGTTCCAGCGCGGAATGCTTTCCTTCTCGAGGCTGTAGACGGCCTCTTCGATGAAGGGCATCGGCCGGCCGGCGTCGACGAGGATCCCGGATGCCGCGTCGTCCGGCATGCCCTCGCTCGGATAAGGCTCGCCGCGGAAATTCGGGTTGCGCGCAAGCACCATCCGAAGATTCGGGTTGTTCTCGCCGAGCATGAAGGGCCCCGTGCCGACCGGGTACCAATCCAGCATGATGTTGCGCTCGCGCAATCCCGGCTGGGCGTAGAAGACCTCCGCCTCCCAAGGCATGGGGGCAAAGAAGGGCATAGCGAGCCAGTAGGCGAACTGCGGATACTTGCCCTTGACACTGATGCGATAGCTGTAAGGATCGACGCGCTCGACACCGGCGATCTCGGACGCTTTGAGTCTGGCTACGCGCTGCAACGGATCGGTTTCGACGCTCCCGACAAGGCTCTCCGCGTAGTCTTCGAACCCGAGGATGTGCTTCTGCATCACACCCGCAATGGGTGAATGGACCCAGGGTGCAGCCAGCCGCTTGATCTGGTGGATATAGTCCTCCGCCGTCAGCTCGCGGGTGCCGGTCTGCTCGAAGTCCCCGAGTTGGTTGACTCCGCGCAGATCACGGGCGTTCAGCGTGTGATAGCGATAGTGGCCGGCATCATCCGAGGCGAACGCCGGGTGGGGCTGATAGCGAATCCCGGGCTGGATGCGGATCAAATAATCGCTGCGATGGATCGACTCGACGGGTGCATCCTGCGGGAGCGGGTTGCCGTCGATGTCGAAATAAGCAGGCTCGGGAACCTCAAGCGCCGTGAGCGGCACCAAGCGATAGGGACGCAGCAGAAAATGGTACTGAAGCGGCGGCTCGTAGATCTGTGCGAGGAAGGCATACTCGTCGGCGCTGTAGGAGCGCGCCGGGTCCAGATGCTTGGGCCGCTCGGCGAACGAGCTGTAGACCCGATTGCTCGTCGCCTCGCCGGCCGGGTAGGGGTCGTTCCACGGCGCCTCGCCGCATCCCGCCAACAGAACGGCGGCCAGGCCAAACAGAAAACGTCCCCGGATGTCGAACCGCTCGATTGACCGCACGCCTGACCCTTTCACCGATAACCGAGTTTCTGTAATGTTAGCCCCGCAAATGGGGGTGAGACGAGGGATTGCATCGGCCTCGAGGTGTTCGCGCCGAGGCGCAGACGTCGCACGTCGCAGCTGCGACGGCGCGGACCTCGATCTTCGGACGATCGCACCGACGATTTCAAGGGGCGATTGCTCCGGTGCAGCCGCTCCCGCCCCGACCCACCTGCACGCCTCACGGCGCGGCCCACTGAACGCCCACTGAACGCAAGAGATATCGAAATATGGGATTCCTAAGCGGAAAGAAGATCCTCGTTACCGGGGTCGCCAGCAACCGATCCATCGCCTGGGGTTGTGCCGAGGCCATGCACCGCGAGGGTGCCGAGATCGCCTTGACCTACCAGAACGACAAGCTCAAGTCCCGCGTCGAAGACATGGCGGCCAAGTGCGACTCGGATCTGACCTTTCCGCTCGACGTCGGCAGCGACGGCGACATCGAGGCCCTGTTCGCCGCGCTTGCCGAGCGCTGGGACGGCCTGGACGGCATCGTCCACTCGCTGGCCTTCGCCCCGCGCGAGCAGCTCGAGGGCGACTATGTCGATGCGGTCACCCGCGAAGGCTTCGCGACCGCTCACGACATCAGCTCCTACAGCTTCGCGGCACTGGCCAAGGCTGGCCGCGGGATGATGCAGGGACGCAACGGGGCGCTCGTCACCATGACCTATCTCGGCGCCGTGCGGGCCGTTCCCAACTACAACGTCATGGGTGTCGCGAAGGCAAGTCTCGAGGCGAACATGCGTTATCTCGCGGCTTCGCTCGGACCGCACGGGACCCGCGTGAACGCCGTCTCCGCCGGCCCCATCCGCACGCTTGCCGCCGCCGGGATCTCGGATTTTCGCGATATGCTCAAGAAGGTCGAGGAGCGCACGCCGTTGCGGCGCAACGTCAGTATCGAGGAGGTGGGAAATGCCGCCGCCTTCCTGTGCTCGGATCTGGCGAGCGGCATCACGGGAGACGTGCTGTACGTCGATACCGGCTACCACATCCTGGGATTGGGCTAAGGTCGCGGCGGGGCGCCCGGAGAGTTGTGCCGGTCGCCCCGCCGAGCAGTTACCCCGTTCGGGCCGACCGGCGACGCCTGGATCGAAGGTCAGGTCAGAGGTCGGACGTCAACTTGATCGGCTTGCGTTCCACCTTGGCCCGCAACTGCATGTCGCCGAGCATGCCGTCGTAGAGGTGACGTCCGAGCAGTTGGGCAAGCATCTCGGCCTCGGATGCGGGTGAAGGGCCTTCCGCCGGCGTCGTGTCGCCATCCTTGACTGCGGTCACTTGAATGACCGCCACGTCACCGTTCTCCAGCACCGTCGTGCCGACGCTTGCCGTACCCTCGACGGGTGCAGGCAGGGTAAAGGCCAACTGCCGAACCGGCGCCGGAACGCTCTGAAGATCTCGAGCCACTGCGCCCGGGGACTCGACGACCGCAGAGGGCATCGCCTCGGACCAGTTCACGCCTTGCCGTAGCTGCTCCACAGCCGTGCCGGCGGCCTGCAGAGCCGACTCGCGTGCACGCTCCGAACGCAACTCCTCGGCGATCTCGTCCCGCACCTCGTCGAGCGGCCGCACCGCCGCCACACGGTGATCCGCAACGCGCAGGACGACGGCGCGCAGGACATCGCGTTCGGGCTCGATCAGATCGCTGTTGGTGCGGCCCACGAGAACCTCGTCGCTGAACGCGGCGCCCGTCACGCGCGGATGCGCGAGCACGCCTTCCCCGCCCGCGCGGCCGATCCAATCGCTTTGCTGGAGCGTCAGGCCAAGCTCGTCCGCCGCAGGCTCGAGGCTATCCGGGGTTTCGTAGGCAACATTGGCGAGGCGCTCGCCGAGATCGTAGAAGAGCGATTCGGCACGCTGGCGCGAGACCTCGGCACGAAGCTCTTCCTTGACCTCTTCAAACGACTTCACGGCCGGCGGAATAATCTCGGTGACCTCGATGAGGTGGTAGCCAAAGCGCGTACGGACAGGCTGGCTGAGCTCGCCCTCCGGCAGCGCGAAGGCAACCATATCGAACACCGGATCCATAATGCCTTGCTCGATGGTCCCGAGCGATCCGCCCTCGCTCGCACTTCCGGGATCCTGAGACTCGGCACGCGCGACCTCGTCGAACGCCTCGCCCGCGAGGATCCGCTCTCGAATGGCCTGCACCTGCGCCTCGACGGCCTGCGCCGACGCCTCGTCCGCATCTTGAGGAACGGTGACGAGAAGATGACGCACGCTGCGCAGCTCGGGCTGACCAAAGCGTGACTGATCCTGCTCGTAGACGCGCAGAAGCTCGTCGTCGCGAATCTCGGCACCCTTCGCAAGCTCGGCGACATCAAGCACCAGATAATCCAACTTGACCATTTCCGGACTTTGGAAACGCGCCGCGTTGGCCTCGTAGAAGGCTTGGATCTCGTCCTCGCCGATCGGCGCGTCGCTTTGGAAATCCGCCGCGGGCATGAGGGCATACGAGAGTTCTCGGGTCTGACCGGAGAGCCGCCGATAATCGTCGAGCTCCCGGCTCGTGATGAGCTCGCTACCCACGACGGCGCGCAACAACTGATTTCCGATCAACTGCTGACGCAACTGCTCTTCGAACTGCGCGGGAGAAAGCCCCTGTAGACGGAGCAATCGCTCGTAGGATTCGCGGTCGAACCGGCCGTCGCGCTGAAAGGCAGGCTCGGCGAGGATCTGTATGCGCACCTCTTCGTCCGACACCCGCATACCGATACGGTTGGACACATCCAGCAGCAGCGTTTGCCGAATCATGTCGTCGAGGACCTCGGCACGCAGGCGCCCCTCCTCGAAGAGCGCCGGATCGTAGGCGGCGCCGAGACGCTCGCGCAGCTCGATTCGCGCCTGCTGAGCGCGCCGACTCAGATCGCGGTCGGTGATTTCGACCCCGTTGACCGTTGCGACGACGGGCTCGCCCCCGACACCCAGGTAAGACTGGATACCCCAAAGGGCGAATGGAATACTGATGAACCCGACGATAACCCAGGCGAGCCAGCCTTGGGCACGTTCCCGAATGGCTTGAAGCATGAGGCGTTCAACTGCTGATTGGGGCGGTGGAGGATGGATCCGGGAGAGAAGTCCGGGATACCGAAGGCGGTATCCCGGACTGGCAGTGATGGCGGAGCGGACGGGGCTCGAACCCGCGACCCCCGGCGTGACAGGCCGGTATTCTAACCAACTGAACTACCGCTCCGAAAAACTTTGGCCCGGAAACGCGTTGGTTCCTAAGGGCTTGGTGGGTGCTGCAGGGATCGAACCTGCGACCCTCGCCTTGTAAGGGCGATGCTCTCCCAGCTGAGCTAAGCACCCTTCAGACGAACGACTATTGTACTGCGTCCTTCAGGGCTTTGCCAGCCTTAAATGAAGGTGTCTTCGACGCCTTGATCTCGATGGCCGCACCCGTCTGAGGGTTGCGACCGGTGCGCGCGGCGCGCTCCTTCACTGCGAAGGTCCCGAAGCCGATCAGGGAGACCGTATCGCCCGCCTTGAGCGCACCGGCGACGCCATCGGTGAAGGCATCCAAGGCCTTCCCCGCCGCAGCCTTCGAGATATCCGCAGCGTCCGCCATTTTTTCGATGAGTTCCGACTTATTCATTGCTCCCCCTGTTGATTCGTTCACTGTGCGCCAAAACGCGCCCCGACGCTGAGGAAGCCGAAACCGGCTTCCGGGCCGATGAGCGGGACAGTAACACCGTCTCAGCGGCACAACCGACCTGCGCTGCATGCTAAATCGGAGTCCGGACGAGGGCAACCGGCTTTTTGATGTTCGGGCCGATAAAACGGCTATCTGTAGACGAAACGAGAACAGCCCGCACCCGGCCCGGTCGACATCAATGATGGAGCCGAGCCGTCTGATCGCGCACAGGGTCGGCGGGAGCTTCGCGCTTGTCCTCTTCAACCGTGATCGGGTCGCTTCCGTCAGCCTCGGCCGCGATGCGCTCCGGGCGTTGCGTCAGCGCAATATCGAGAACCTCATCGATCCAGCGCACCGGATGGATCTGCAAATGCTGCTTGATGTTCTTCGGGATCTCGGTGAGATCCCGCTCGTTCTCGAGCGGAATGATCACCGTCTCGATGCCGCCCCGATGCGCCGCGAGGAGCTTCTCCTTCAGCCCGCCGATCGGCAACACCTCCCCGCGCAGGGTGATCTCGCCGGTCATGGCGACGCTTGCCTTCACCGGGATCTTCGTCAAGGCGGACACCAGTGCGGTGCACATCGCCACGCCGGCACTCGGACCGTCCTTCGGGGTCGCCCCCTCGGGCACGTGGATATGCACGTCGAGCGTGTTGTGGAAGTCCGGAGGAACCCCGAGTGCGTCGGCGCGCGATCGCACCACGGTCATCGCGGCCTGGATGGACTCCTGCATCACGTCGCCCAGCTGCCCCGTGTAGGTGAACTTTCCCTTGCCGGGGACCAAGGCCGACTCGATCCGAAGCAGCTCGCCGCCGACCTCCGTCCAGGCCAGACCGGTGACCTGGCCGACTTGGTCGTGCTCGTCGGCGCGGCCGTATCGGAAACGCTGCACGCCCAGGTACTTTTCAAGGTTCTTAGCGCTGACCGTCGTGGCCGTGTCGCGTTTCTTGAGCAGCACCTCTTTGACGACCTTGCGGCAGATCTTGGAGATCTCGCGCTCGAGACTGCGCACACCGGCCTCGCGCGTGTAATGACGAATAATGTCGCGCAACGCGCTCTCGCGAATCAACACCTCGCCGTCCTTCAGACCGTTGTTCTTCATCTGCTTGGGGAGCAGATAGCGCTCGGCGATCGCGACCTTCTCGTCCTCGGTATAGCCCGAGAGACGGATCACCTCCATGCGGTCGAGGAGCGCCGGCGGGATGTTCAACGTGTTCGCGGTCCCGACGAACATCACCTCGGACAGGTCGAAGTCGACCTCCAGGTAATGATCGTTGAAGGTGTGATTCTGCTCCGGATCCAAGACCTCGAGGAGCGCCGAGGCGGGGTCGCCACGGAAGTCCATCGCCATCTTGTCGATCTCGTCGAGCAGGAAGAAGGCGTTGCGCGAGCCGGCCTTGGAGAGATTTTGGATGATCTTGCCGGGCAGCGCACCGATGTAAGTCCGACGATGGCCGCGAATCTCGGCCTCGTCGCGAACACCGCCGAGCGACATGCGCACGAACTGACGGTTGGTCGCCCGCGCGATGGATTGGCCGAGCGAGGTCTTGCCCACGCCGGGCGGGCCGACCAAACAGAGGATGGGGCCTTTGAGCTTACGCACCCGCTGCTGGACGGCGAGATACTCGAGGATGCGTTCCTTGACGCGCTCCAGACCGTAGTGGTCCTTGTCCAGGACCGCCTCGGCGACCTTGATGTCGTTGCGGATGCGCGTACGTTTTTTCCAAGGCACCGCGACCAGGGTATCGATATAGTTGCGAACGACTGTCGCCTCTGCCGACATCGGCGACATCAGCTTGAGCTTGTTCAGCTCGCCTTGCGCCTTGTTCTTGGCCTCGCGCGGCATCCCGGCCGCCTCGATCCGCTTGGCCAGATCTTCGATCTCGTTGGGCGCATCCTCGAGTTCGCCGAGCTCCTTTTGGATCGCCTTCATCTGCTCGTTGAGATAATACTCGCGCTGATTCTTCTCCATCTGGCGCTTCACACGCCCGCGGATGCGCTTCTCCATCTGAAGGATGTCGTTTTCGGACTCCATCAGACCCATCAGGTGCTCGAGGCGTGCCTGGATATCGATCATCTCCAGAACACGCTGCTTTTCATCGAGCTTCAACGACATGTGCGCGGCCATGGTGTCCGCGAGGCGACCGGCTTCGTCGATGCTCGACAGCGAGGTCAGCACCTCCGGCGGCACCTTCTTGTTGAGCTTCACGTACTGATCGAACAGCGTGACCGCCGAGCGCATGAGCACTTCCTGCTCACGCTCGTCGACCTCCAGGGTCTCGTCCATCGGCTCGATGTTGGCCGAAAAGGAGCTTTCCGTGGTGAGGAAACGGTCGATACGTGCCCGCTGATTGCCCTCGACCAAGACCTTCACGGTCCCGTCGGGGAGCTTGAGCAGCTGCAGGATGTTGGCCAGGGTGCCGATCTCGTGAAGATCCTTCACGCCCGGATCGTCGACATCGGCACTCTTCTGGGCGATCAGCAGGATCTGCTTGTCGCTCGCCATCGCGGCGTCGAGCGCACGAATCGATTTATCCCGGCCGACAAACAGCGGAATCACCATATGCGGATAAACGACGACGTCCCGCAAAGGAAGAACCGGAACCTCCTGAAAGGTGCCGGATGCCGAGTTGGATACTGAATCGTGGTGCGCCATGTGGATCCGTTCTCGTGAAGTGGACGACCCGAGCCGGCGAGGTTTGCCGCCGGCTCGCGAGCGCGCGTCGGCTCGGTGCGTCGGTGAAGTAAGGGTCTGCGGTAAGGATCAGGGCGCGCCGAGCCGACTTCAACAGAAACCCGGTGCAGTCGGTGCCCGCAACGACTGCGGGACACGAGGGAGACGAGCGTGGTTCAGTCGGCCGCGACAGCCTGCTTTTCCAGACCTTCGTAGATCAGAAACGGCTTGTTCTCGCCCGAGATCACCGATGCATCGATCACGACCTTGCCGACATGATCCATGGACGGAAGATCGTACATGGTGTCCAGGAGCACCTGCTCCATGATGGTTCGCAGTCCGCGGGCCCCGGTCTTTCGCTCCATGGCCTTGCGCGAGATCCCGTGCAGGGCGTCCTCGCGAAGCTCGAGCTCCACGCCCTCCATCTCGAAGAGACGCTGATACTGCTTGACCAAGGCATGTTTGGGCTCGGTGAGGATGCGCATCAGCGCCGGCTCGTCGAGCTCCTCCAAGGTTGCCATCACCGGGAGTCGGCCGACGAACTCGGGGATCAGTCCGTACCGGATGAGATCCTCGGGCTCGACCGCGCTGAAGAGCTCGCCGATCTGACGTCGGTCGTCTTGGCTGTGGACCTCGGCCGCGAAGCCGATCCCGGTCTTACGCGAGCGGTTTTGAATCACCTTGTCCAGGCCCGCGAAGGCGCCGCCGACGATGAAAAGAATGTTGGAGGTATCGACCTGCAGGAACTCTTGCTGAGGATGCTTGCGCCCGCCCTGCGGCGGAACCGAGGCGACGGTGCCTTCGATCAGCTTGAGCAAGGCTTGCTGGACGCCCTCGCCGGAGACATCACGGGTAATCGATGGATTGTCCGATTTCCGCGAGATCTTATCGATCTCGTCGATATAGACGATGCCGGTCTGTGCCTTCTCGACGTCGTAATCGCATTTCTGAAGCAGCTTCTGGATGATGTTCTCGACGTCCTCGCCGACATAGCCGGCCTCGGTCAGGGTCGTCGCATCGGCGATCGTGAAGGGCACGTTCAGTAGGCGTGCAAGGGTCTCCGCCAGCAGCGTCTTGCCCGACCCGGTGGGGCCGATCAGGAGGATGTTGCTCTTGGCGATCTCGATGTCTTCCTTGGCCTCGGCGACCTCGAGACGCTTGTAATGGTTGTAGACCGCGACCGAGAGGACCTTCTTGGCCTGCTCTTGGCCGATCACGAACTCGTCGAGCCGCGCATTGATCTCGCGCGGCTTGGGAAGGTTGTTGGTTGCCTCGCCGACGCCGTCCTGCATCTCCTCGCGAATGATGTCGTTGCAGAGCTCGACGCACTCGTCGCAGATGAAAACGGACGGGCCGGCAATCAGCTTGCGGACCTCGTGTTGACTCTTGCCGCAGAACGAGCAGTAGAGTAGTTTCCCGTCGTCGCTCTTGCCGTGGCTATTTCCACTCATCGCGGTCGAGTCTCCGTGCGGTCGGTTGGTTTCAGGATAAATGGCTCCCTGAAGGCGCAAACTGAATCATAACGGTTTGCTGTTGGATGGCAAGATGGTGACGATTCCCGCCCGTCACCACGGGATCGCATGCGATCGGCGGTATCCGGCGCAGAGCGGCGATCCGAAGACGGATATGCGCGACCTGCGCGGGACGTCGCAATCAGGCCTTCGTCGGCGCAGGACCGCGCTCGTCGATGACCTTGTCGATCAATCCGTATGCCACGGCTTCCTCGCCGCTCATGAAGCGGTCACGCTCGGTATCGTCCGCGATCTTCTCGATCGGCTGGCCCGTGTGATGGGCGAGGATTTGATTGAGTCGATCGCGAATATACAGAATCTCGCGCGCATGGATATCGATATCCGTCGCCTGGCCCTGGAACCCGCCCAGGGGCTGATGGATCATCATGCGCGAATGAGGCAAGCAGACGCGCTTGCCCGCTGCACCGCCCGCCAGCAGCAAGGCGCCCATGCTGGCCGCCTGACCGATGCACATGGTGCTGACGTCGGGCCTGACGAACCGCATGGTGTCGTAGATCGCCAGGCCCGCCGTCACGGAGCCGCCCGGCGAGTTGATGTAGAGGTGGATGTCCTTGTCGGGGTTCTCCGACTCCAGGAACAGCAGTTGCGCCACCACCAGGTTTGCCATGTGGTCCTCGACCGGACCCACCAGGAAGATGACGCGCTCCTTGAGGAGCCGGGAGTAGATGTCGAAGGAGCGCTCGCCGCGCGCCGTCTGCTCCACGACGATGGGCACCAGCCCCAGGCCGGAGGGCTGCCAATCCGAACGGCTCGAAGAATAGCTCATAGGATGTTTCATCGCCTTGATTCGCGTTCAGAATGAAGAAATCCGCCATCCGCCCGCGGACGCTTGCCGCGCGCGGATGTGCGCCTGACCGGCGCACGGATACCGGACGTCATATCCGCTGCCGTCAAACGCCCGGACGCGGGCCAGACTCGGACAAGGTGGCGAAGGTCTGCGGATCTTCCTCGACCTCGACCTGTTCCAACACCCAATCGACGACGTGCCCCTCAAGCACGAGGCTCTCGACCGAGGCAAGGTGCTTGGGATCGGAGTAGAAATAATCGACAACCGCCTGCGGATGCTCGTAGGTCGAGGCGTTCTCCTCGACCGCCGCGCGTACTCGCTGCGCATCGGGGCGAAGCCCTTGCTGCTTCACGATCTCGCCGATGATGAGTCCGAGCGCGACACGTCGCTTCGCGGCTTCGTCGAACAGCCCATCCGGAAGCGCCACGTCCGCGGAGCCGAGTGTCTCGAGCATCTGCGCCTTCATCGCGCGGATCTCCTCCTGAATCAAGACGCCGGGAAGTACGATCTCGTGGGCCTCGAGGAGCAGGTCCATCACTGCATCCTTTGTGCGGGCGTCGAGCCGCTGTTTCATCTCCCGCTGCATGTTTTGACGCACGTCAGCGCGAAAACGCGCGATATCTCCGTCGGCGACGCCGAACGCCTCGATGAAGGTCGCATCGACCTCGGGCAGAACGGACTCCTCCACCGCGTCGACGGTCACCTCGAAACGGACCGGCTTGCCGGCAAGATGCTCGGCCTGATAGGGATCGGGAAACACGAGATCGAGCGTGCGCTGCTCGCCGGCCGAGGCGCCGATCAAGCCGTCCTCGAACCCCGGAATCATGCGACCCGTGCCCAGCTCGAGCTTGACCCCGGAGGCGGAGCCGCCTTCGAAAGGCTCGCCGTCGAGGGTTCCGACGAAGGAGATGGTCAGAAGATCGCCCGTCGCGGCTGCTCGCTCCACCGGTTGCCGGGTCGCGTGCTGCCGACGCAGCCGCTCGACCATCGCATCGATGTCTTCTTCGGTGATCTCGGCGACCGGGGCCTTCACGACGCGCCCGGCCAGGGATACAACCTCCACCTGCGGCAAGACCTCGAAGATCGCCGTGTAGCCGAAACGCTGCTCGACCGGATCGATCTCCGGCTCGATGCGCGGCATCCCCGCCGGACGCAGCGATTCCTGCAGGAGCGCCTCGGAGAAGCTGGACTCGACGAGTTCGCCGAAGACCTCTTGGTGCACGGCATCGCCATAGCGTTGACGCAGCACCTTCATGGGGACCTTGCCCGGCCGGAATCCGGGCAAGCGTGCGTTGCGACCGAGCTTCTGCAAACGCTTCTCCACCTCGGCCGCGATCTGCTCGAAAGGCAGATCGATCTTCATCCGTCGCTCCAGCCCCTCGCCCGTCTCCACCGAAACCTGCATCATGTCTCTCCGCTCGGCCCCCTCGCCGAGAGGGTCCGTAGGTTGTTGAATCTTGGATCGGGCAGAGACGCCCAAACCGCATAAAAGCTGTCCAGTATAGCGCACGAGCCGGCCGTGGCGAACGCTATCGGATGCCCCGATGCCCCTCGGATGCCCCCGGATGCCCCGGGCGCTCACGCCGGGCCGACACCCCGCTCCTGCTCGCCGGAGCGGCGCAGCTCGCGCTTGAGGATCTTACCCGCCGCGTTCTTGGGCAAGGCATCGCGGATGATCAGACGGCGCGGCACCTCGTGCCGCCCCAAGTGTTCCCGGCACCAGGCACGCAGGCTCGCCTCGGTTGCCGACGAGCCGGTGCGCAGAACCACATGGGCGACCGGGATCTCGCCGTGCCGTGCATCCGGATCGCCCACGACCGCCGCCTCCGCGACCTCCGGGTGCGCATACAGCGCCTCCTCGATCACCCGCGGATAGACGTTCATGCCGTTGGTGATGATGAGGTCCTTGATGCGGTCGACCAGGTAGAGATAGCCGTCCGCATCGCGATAGCCGAGGTCCCCGGTGCGAAACCAATCGCCGAAGAAACTCTCGCGGGTCGCCTCGGGCTGGTTGTGATACCCCTGCATCACGCTCGGGCCGCGGACACAGACCTCGCCGTAGATCCCGTCCGCCACCTCGCGGCCCTCGGAGTCGAGGATTCGGGTCTCGACCGTGGGGATCGGCAACCCGATCGAGCCGGGCTTGCGCACGCCTGCGATCGGATTCACGCAGGTCACGGGGCCGCATTCGGTCGGCCCGTCGCCTTCGAGGATCGGGATCCCGAAACGCTCCTGAAACGCCGTCATGAGCGCAGCGGGCATGGCCGCGCCTCCGCTCACGCAGACCCGCACGCCGCGCCAGTGCGCGAGCACCTCGGCATCGAGCCGAAGCAGCACGCCGTAAAGGCTCGGCACCCCGAGAAAGACGCTGGCACCATGACGACCGATCGCCGTGGAGATCGCCCCCGGATCGAACTTGGGCACAGGCACGATCCCGAGCCCATGCAGCAACGGCGTCAGCACACCGACGGTCGCGGCGAAGGCGTGAAACATCGGCAGCACGACCAGGATGCGGTCGGCCGGTGAGAGTCCGAGCGCCTGTGCGACGCCGTCGGCGTTCGCGATCAGATTGGCGTGGGACAGCATGGCGCCCTTGGGGCGGCCGGTCGTGCCGGAGGTGTAGAGGATCGCGGCGGTCGCATGCTGCGGATCGCGCGCTCGGACCGGTGCGGGCTCCACGCTGCGCATCATGGCGGCGAAATCCAGCATCGCCGGATCGGCCGACGGAGTCGCCCCGATCCGCACCCGCACCCGCACCCGCACGCCGACGTCGGTCGGGCCGTCGAGCGCGGCGGCTGCGGCGGCATCGAACCCCTCGTGATGGATGAGCCCGACCGCCCCGCTATCGGCGAGGATGTAGGCCATCTCCTTGGGGTTGAGCAGGAGATTGAGCGGCACGAGCGTGCCGCCGGCCTTGAGCGCACCGAGATAGGCGATGACGAAGTCGGCACCGTTGCCGCAGAGCAAGCCCAGCCGGTCGCCCTCCCGGATACCGGCTGCGGCCAGCGCACCGGCCACCCCGTCGGAGGCCCGATCGAGCGCGGCGTAGCTCCAATCACCCTGATCGGAGCAGACGCCGATCGACTCGCCGAATCGTGCCGCCGTCGCCCGAAACCGCGCAGGGATGTCGGGCGAGACGATCCTACTCACCATAGAGGTTGCCGTCAGATCACCTTCGAGAAACCGATCGGCCCCGTCTTGGTGGCCAGATAGGCGTCGAAGGCCATGCAGATGTTGCGCACCAAGAGTCGCCCGCGCGGGAGGATGCGGATCTTCTGCGCATCGACCTCCAGCAGCCCGTCTCCGGCCATGTCGCGCAGCTTCATGAGCGCATCGGCGAAATAGTCGTCGAAGCGGATATCCCAAGCGGCCTCGGCGGACGGGATGTCCAGCTCGAAATGACAGATCAGACGGGTGATCATGTCGCGCCGGATCAGATCGTCGCGGGTCAGCTCGATGCCGCGGAACACCGGCAGGCGTCCGGCATCGAGATCCGCGTAATACTCTTCCAGCCCTCGCCGATTCTGGCCGTAGGTGTTGTCGATCTTGCCGATGGAGGTCACCCCGATCCCGATCAGATCACAGTCTGCGTGGGTGGAGTAGCCCTGGAAGTTGCGATAGAGGGTGCCGGCCTGCTGCGCACGGGCCAGCTCGTCGTCGGGGCGCGCGAAATGATCCATGCCGATATAGACATAACCGGCCTCGGTCAGGCGCTCGATCGTCGACTGGAGGATGTCCAGCTTCGCCTCGGGTGCGGGCAGATCGGCCTCGTTGATCCGCCGTTGCGGCTTGAAGCGCTCGGGCAGATGCGCGTAGTTGAAGACCGACAAGCGTTCCGGATCGACCGCGATGATGCGCTCGAGGGTGCGGGCGAAGCTCTCGGGTGTCTGAAACGGCAGGCCGTAGATGAGATCGATGCTGATCGAGCGGAAACCCTCCGAGCGGGCCGCCTCGAGCACCGCCATGGTCTCGGCCTCGGTCTGGATGCGGTTCACCGCCTGCTGGACGCGCGGGTCGAAGTCCTGCACGCCCAGACTCATCCGGTTGAATCCCAGACGGCGCAGCAGCGCAACACCGGCGGCATCGGCCTCGCGCGGATCGATCTCGATCGAGTACTCGCCGACGTCGTCCCCGGCCAGGTTGAAGTGCCGACGCGTCGTGTCCATCAGCTCGGTCATCTGAGCGTGACTGAGGAAGGTCGGCGTGCCGCCGCCCCAATGCAGCTGCTCCACGACGCGAGACTTGTCGAAGAGCTCGGACTGCAGGGCGAGCTCCTTGTAGACGCGCTCCAGGTAGGGCGGGGCCAAGGAGCGGTCTTTGGTCGCGATCTTATTGCAGGCGCAATAGAAGCAGACGGTATCGCAGAAGGGGATGTGGAAATAGAGCGAGAGCGGACGACCGCTGTGATTGCTGCGCTCGCAGGCCGCGCGATAGGCCGCGGCGTCGAAGGATTCGTCGAACTCCACCGCGGTCGGATACGAGGTATACCGAGGGCCGCTTTGATCGTAGCGACGGATCAGATCCAGATCGAATGAAATACCTTGTTCCACCGTTCAACCCTCCGGCCGCGGGGTCGGCAGCGACGCCCGCTCGGCCATGTTCGTAGCGCCTGTCTCAGGCATCATCCCCGCCGACACCGAGGCCGCGACGGTGCGTCTCGTTGATCTGTTTGAGCAGGGTAGGGAATGGAATCGCTTCCGCATACTTGCCGGCCGGATCCATGAACGGCAGATCTTCCCGCCCGAGGCAAGCTCATCGGGCCGTGGCCTCTTCGAGCAGCTCGAGCTGATGGCGATCGAGCTGCTCGCGCGTCAGCAGGAAGACACCCTCGCCGCCGCGCTCGAACTCGATCCAGGTGAAGGGCACGCTCGGCAAGCGGCGCTCGAGCTCCGGCGCGGCGCTCCCGACCTCGACGAGCAGGATGCCCTCTTCGGTCAGGTGGCTCGCGGCATCCGCCAGGAGCCGCACGACGATATCCAGACCGTCTTCGCCGCCGAAAAGACCCAGCTCGGGCTCGTTGCGGTATTCGAGCGGCAGTGAATCCAGCTCGGAGCGGGAGATGTACGGAGGGTTGGAGACGATGACGTCGTAGCGGTCGTTCGGAAGGGACCCGAACAAATCCGAGGCAAAGACGCGAACCCGATCCTCCACCCCGTGACGGGTCACGTTGCGTCTCGCCACGTCCAAGGCGTCGGGCGAGATGTCGACCAGATCGACGTCCACATCCGGCAGATGCACGGCCGCGGCCACGCCGATACAGCCGCTCCCGCAACAGAGATCCAGCACGCGACCGACGATTTCGCCGTCGATCCAGGGTTCGAAGCCGGCCTCGACCAGCTCGGCGATCGGCGAGCGCGGCACCAGGACATCCGGTGTCACGATCATTTCCAATCCGGCGAACCAGGTCCGTCCGGTTAAGTAGGCCGCCGGAAGACGCTCCACGACGCGGCGCTCGAGCATGTTGCACACCAGCACGCGTTCGGCCGGCGTCAACCGACACTCGCGGTAGGCGGCGGGCAGTCCCGGATCCAAGGTCAACGCACCAAGGACCAGGTGAGCGGCCTCGTCGAGAGCGTTGTCGGTCCCGTGACCGAAGAAAAGTCCGGCGGCGTTGAAGCGGCTTGCGCCCCACCGCACGAAGTCTTGTATCGTGATCAAACCATCCGGCTGCTCGGCCATACGAAGTATCGAAGAGAACGCGTCAGTGAATCCAGCGCTGCAGGATACCACTACCGCGAGCCCCTGTTCAGCTCCGTTGCCGGTCGGCGTCGAGACGGGGCGGATGCGGATCCCGCCCCGGGGTGCCGAGGCGGGTCGGCTATGCCGCGCGGCGTTTCGCGTCGTCTTCGAGCTCCTCGACGCCGATCTTGGGCGCTCCGGGTCGAGCGCGGCCGCGATCGACCAAGTCCTGCAGCGAGATATCGCTGAGAAACCGGAAGATTTCGTCGCTGAGCTGATCCCATAGATGATGCGTCAGGCAACGCTGCCCGTCTCGACAGTTCTCGCGACCACCGCAGCGGGTGAACTCCACCCACTCGTCGACGGCGCAGATGATATTGGCGATGGAGATCTCCTCGGCCGGCCGGCCGAGATAGTAGCCTCCACCCGGTCCGCGTACGCCCCGCACGAGCTTCTTGCTGCGCAGCGCGGCAAACAGTTGTTCGAGATACGACAGCGAGATCCCTTGATTCACCGAGACGTCCGCCAGCGTCACCGGACCGTTGCCGGAATGCAGAGCAAGATCAAGCATAGCGGTTACCGCGTATCTGCCTTTCGTCGATAGTCTCATCGTAGGATGCCTGGAGTGAGTGAGCCGACGGGCGCGCGGATCGTCGCGAGGTCGCCCGGTATCCTCCAGTTAAGTAGTCAACAATTTCGACATTTCAATGCGCAACCGCGCGATCGGTCGCCGGGGAACGGGTCTCGAAGAGAAGGGGGCGGAGGACACGAACTCGCGGGCTAGGCCCGCAGCAGAGACTGCCCGCTACGGGCAGAGTGTGACGCGTGCGCCGGAGGCGAAGGTCGGGGGAGTGACCGGCGCATCCGCAAAGACGCGCCCCTGCCGCAGGCAATACGTCAGCCATTTTCCGATAAATACATTCGCTTGCCACTTCTCGGCGAGCGCCGGCGCACGATACTCGGCCCGCAGCGGCAGAACCGTCTGACGCAGATCGATCACCTCGACCTGACGGGCGTCGTGATAGACCCTGAGGCGGGCATCCGGATCCGCAAGCACAGCCCCTTGAATAGGGAAGAGATAGGTCAACCGAAGAAGGGTCGTGAAGCGCGCCTGCTCTTCGACCTCGAGATAGAGATCGACCCCTTCGCTGCAGCACGAACCGTAGACACCCGGGGGACGCGCGACCAGATCCGGGACCAAACGAGAGAGGCGTGTGAAGTTCTCTTCGCAGAGACTCATCAGCGCGCCGACGTTGGGGCGACCCGACAGGACGCAGGCGGTGGCCCAAGGGTGGCAAGCGCGCTGCATCGAGACCGCAACCGAGAACGTGGTGCGCAACTGTCGAGCTAAGCGTTGCCGGATGCCTGGGTCTTAGCCTGCTCTGCGATCTGACGCTTGACCTCGACCATGTCGAGCTCCCCGGCCTTGGTCAGCAGATCTCGAAACTGACTCTCCGGGAGCGCACCGGGCTGCGAGAAGATGATGATCTGCTCGCGGAAGATCATGAGGGTCGGGATCGAGCGGATATGGAAGTGAGCCGCGATCTCTTGTTGCTCTTCGGTATTGATCTTGGCGAAGACGACATCGGCAACGTCTTCGGATACCTTCTCGTAGACGGGCGCGAAGGATCGGCACGGACCGCACCAGGGTGCCCAGAAGTCCACGACGACGAATGCGTTGTCTTGGATTGTTTGTTCGAAATTGGTCCCGTCGAGCTCGATTACGGCCATGAGGTTATCCTGCGATCAATTCGGCGATGTAGCGTTGCCTCGGATGGTATCAGAATCCCGGCCCTTCGGCAGTTTCACCGACTCGAAACAGGGGTATTGCGCCGAGCGCGCACCCCGTTCGGGTCGGTCGGGCCGGCACGGCCGGACCCGACACCGGGTGCTGCGCGTCGGCGACACGCGCTCGGAATCTCGTCAGCCTGCGGAGAGTTTCGCGATGATCTCGTCGCGAATCCCGTCGACAGAGCCGATCCCGGTCACCTTGACGTAGCGAGGCGCGTCATCGCCGCCCTGCTCGGCCCAGGTCGAGTAATAGTCGATCAGCGGCTCGGTTTGGTCGTGATACACCCGCAACCGCTCCTTCACCGTATCCTCGCGGTCGTCGTCGCGCTGGATCAACGGCTCGCCGGTCTCGTCGTCCTTGTCGGCCTCTTTGGGCGGATTGAAGACCACATGGTAAGTCCGACCCGAGGCCGGGTGGACGCGACGACCCGACATGCGGCGAATGATCTCCTCGTCCGGCACGTCGATCTCGACCACCACGTCGATCCCCACACCCGCCTCCTTCAAGGCATCCGCCTGGCCGAGGGTGCGCGGGAAACCGTCGAAGAGATAGCCGCTCTTGCAGTCGTCGTCGAGGATGCGGGCCTTCACCATGCCCATGATGATGTCGTCGGAGACCAGGCCGCCTTCGTCCATGATCTTCTTGGCCGCCTTCCCCAGATCGGTCCCCTGCTTCACGTGCGCCCGCAGCATGTCGCCGGTCGAGATCTGCGGAATCTTGAAGTGCTCCTTGATGAAGCCGGCCTGCGTGCCTTTTCCCGCGCCCGGGCCGCCCAATAGGATGACGCGCATTTCGCTTTCCCCCAGTGATGTTTTTAAAAGGTGCGCCCGAGTGTGCCACAGTCCGATTCGACAGGACTACAGAACACATCCATTGCGTGATCGGGCGGGCTCCTGGACGGATGCCACTCCGAAGGGCGCCCGGCACCGTCGCGCCCGCCGATCTCGGCGGACGCGCGCAATCGACGCGGCGTTGCCGCGGGATTCACCCTCAGCGGCCGGACATCAGCATGCCGAGCATCAATTTGTTCAGACGCCCGACGAAGGCCGCAGGATCGTCGAGATGGCCGCCTTCGGCGAGCTGCGCCTGATCGAGCAGAATCAGCGCGAGGTCGGCAAAGCGGTCGTCCTGCGTCTCGGACTCCAGGCGTTTGACCAAGGGATGCTCGAGGTTGACCTCAAGGATCGGCTTGCTCTCGGGCGCACTCTGACCGACCGCCTTGAGCACGCGCGCCAGATGGGCGCTCATATCGTGCTCGCCGACGACCAGACAGGCCGGGGAGTCGACCAGACGGGTGCTCGGCCTGACCGACTCGACCCGCTCGCCCAGGGTGGACTTGAGCCGATCAAGCAGACCGCCGTGCTCGGCAACGGCCTTCTCCTTCGCCTCCTTCTCCTCCGCATCGGCCAGGTCGCCGAGATCCAGGTCGCCCTTGGCCACCGAATGCAAGGTCTTACCCTTGTATTCATTCAGATGGCTGACCAACCACTCGTCGACGCGGTCGGACATCAGCAGCACCTCGATGCCCTTCTTGCGGAAGACCTCCAGATGCGGGCTGTGACGCGCCGCAGCGGCGCTCTCGGCGGTGATGTAGTAGATCTTTTCCTGGCCTTCCTTCATCCGCTCCAGATAGCCGTCGAGCGACTCGCGCTGGGCGTCGCTCTCGCTCCGGGTGCTGGCGAAGCGCAGCAGACCGGCGATGCGCTCCTTGTTCGCAAAGTCCTCGGCCGGGCCTTCCTTGAGCACGCGGCCGAACTCGTCCCAGAACTCACCGTACTTCTCCGGCTCGTCCTTCGCCAGGGTGTCCAGAAGTCCGAGGATCCGCTTGGTGTTGGCCTGACGGATGGTGTCGATCTTGCGATTGTGCTGCAGGATCTCGCGCGAGACGTTCAAGGGCATGTCGTCGGAGTCGACCACGCCCTTCACGAACCGCAGATAGTGCGGCATCAGCTTGTCGGCCTCGTCCATGATGAAGACGCGTCGCACATAGAGCTTCACGCCGTGCTTGGCGTCGCGCTCCCATAGATCCCAGGGCGCACGCTTGGGCACGAAGAGCAGGGTGGTGTACTCGTTGGTCCCCTCGACCCGATTATGGGCATAGGCAAGCGGGACGTCGAAGTCGTGCGACACATGCTTGTAGAAGTCGTGATATTCCTCCTCCGTGATCTCCGACTTGTTGCGCATCCACAGCGCGGTGCCGCGGTTGACCTGCTCGTACTCGGGCGGGGCATCCTTGGCCTTCTCGGCCTCCTCACCGTAGAGCTCCTTGCGCATCTCCACCGGCAGGGCGAGATGGTCGGAGAACTTGCCGATGATGCTGCGCAGACGCCAGGCATCCAAGAACTCCTTCTCGTCCCCCTTCAGATGCAGGATGACGTCGGTGCCGCGTCCGGTTTTTTCGAGCGTCTCCAGGGTAAAGCTGCCGCGGCCGTCGGACTCCCAACGCACCCCGTGCTCGGCACCGAGACCGGCGCGACGCGAGATCAGGGTCACCTTGTCCGCGACGATGAAGGCGGAGTAGAAGCCAACACCGAACTGGCCGATCAGCTTGCTGTCTTTCGCCTGATCGCCCGAGAGCGCCTCGACGAAACGCCGCGTGCCGGAGCTGGCGATACTGCCGATGGTATCGATGACCTCTTGGCGGCTGAGCCCGATCCCGTTGTCCGACACGGTCAGCGTACCGGCCTCCTTGTCGATCTCGACCCGGATGCGCAGATCACTCTCGCCTTCGTAGAGCCCGTCGTCGCTGAGCGCCTCGAAGCGCAGCTTCTCGGCCGCGTCGGAGGCGTTGGAGACCAGCTCGCGCAGAAAGATCTCCTTGTTCGAATACAGCGACCGGATGACGAGATCCAGCACCTGGCTGACCTCTGCCTTGAACTCCAGTGTTTCTTTGTGCGCTTCGACTGTCATCGTCTTTAGTACCTCGATCGTTCTTCGATCCAACTGAATTGATGGGAGTATCCCGAGGACGCGCCCTGCCCCCGACACGCGTCGCCGGGACTCGGCGGCACGCACCCGAGCCGATCCGGTATTGTCGCACGGGCTTGCGGGGATACAATGCCGCGCGAGCATGCCTTTCGGGACGAGGCGTGCGCCGCCGACGGGCCGGCCGACGCCTCGTCTCCGACCCGACTCGAGAAACGCTTTCGCGCCCGCAACCGGCCATTTAATGACCGGAGCCGGCCATGTCAATACACGCCAAGGGGTTGAAGATGCAACCGCAAGTGATCGCCACAACGCCATTCGAGGGTCAGCGCCCCGGCACCTCCGGCCTGCGCAAGAAGGTCGGGGCGTTCCGGCAGCCGCACTATCTGGAGAACTTCGTTCAGGCGATCTTCGACACCCAGACCGATGTCGCGGGCGGAACCCTGGTCGTCGGCGGTGACGGACGTTACTACAATCGCGAGGCGATCCAAACCATTCTGCGCATGGCGGCCGCCAACGGGGTCAAACGGGCGCTGGTCGGGCGCGGCGGCATCCTCTCCACACCGGCCGCATCCTGCGTCATCCGCAAGTACCGGACCCGCGGCGGCATCATCCTCTCGGCGAGCCACAACCCGGGCGGCCCGGACGGCGACTTCGGCATCAAGTTCAACATCGCCGCGGGCGGACCTGCGCCCGAGTCGGTGACCGACGCCATCTTCGCGCGGACCCAAACGATTCGCGAATACCGCACCCTCGATTGCCCGGCGACCGATCTGGACACGCTCGGCACGGTGCGCATCGGCGACATGGAGGTCGAGATCATCGACCCGGTGAGCGATTACGCCGAGCTGATGGAGTCGCTCTTCGACTTCAACGCCATCCATCAGTTGTTCAATTCCGGCATCTTCCGCATGCGCTTCGATGCCATGCATGCCGTGACCGGACCCTATGCCAAAGAGATCATCGAGACGCGCTTGGGCGCGGCACCGGGCACCGTCCTGAACGGCGAAGCGCTGGAAGATTTCGGCGGCGGGCATCCGGATCCGAATCTCGCGCATGCCAAAGAGCTGGTGGCCATGACCGAAGGTCCGGACGCGCTTGACTTCGGTGCAGCCTCCGACGGCGACGGCGACCGCAACATGATCCTCGGCAAGAAGTGCTTCGTCACCCCGAGCGACAGTCTTGCCGTACTTGCGGCAAATGCGCACCTGGTCCCCGGCTATCGCGCCGGCATCCGCGGCGTCGCGCGCTCCATGCCGACCAGCCAGGCCGCGGATCGTGTCGCCGAGCAGTTGGGCGTGGAATGCTTCGAGACCCCGACCGGCTGGAAATTCTTCGGCAATCTGCTCGACGCCGGGCGCATCACGCTCTGCGGCGAAGAGAGCTTCGGCACCGGATCGGATCATGTCCGCGAGAAGGACGGGCTCTGGGCCGTGCTCTTCTGGTTGAACCTGCTGGCCGTGCGCCAGCAATCCGTCGCCGAGATCCTGGCCGAGCACTGGCGCCGTTTCGGCCGAAACTTCTACACCCGACACGATTACGAAGAGGTCGATGCGAGCGCGGCGGAGGGCCTGATGGACCACCTGCGTATCCTGCTGCCCGACCTGCCCGGTCGGCGGCTCGGAGATCAGACGGTCAGCTACGCGGATGATTTTGCCTACACCGACCCGATCGACGGCAGCCGCTCGGAGCGTCAGGGGATTCGCATCGGCTTCGAGAGCGGCGCACGCATCGTTTTCCGTCTCTCGGGCACCGGCACCGAGGGGGCCACGCTGCGGATCTATCTCGAATTCTTCGAGCCGGACCCCGAGCGTCATCAACGCGACACTCAAGAGGCCATGCAGCCGCTGATCCTGATCGCGCGCGAACTCGGGCAGATCGAGGCACGGACCGGGCGCAGCGAGCCCGACGTCGTCACCTGATCCGCGTCCGGCACGACGCACATCGTGCGCGCGGACTCTCGACCGGGCGCCTATCGATGCTGCTCGGCAGACCTCGCGCATCGCTGCCTATCCAGACAGGCATACATTTCGAATGATCCGCAAGAACCCCTCCGGCGATCTGCCGGTGATCGATGAATCGGCTTACATCGACAAGACCGCGATCATCTGCGGCAAGGTCTTCATCCACGGGAACGTCTTCGTCGGCCCCTACGCCGTCATCCGCGCCGACGAGGTCAATGCGCAGGGCGAAATGGACCCGGTGGGTGATCGGCGCCAACTCGAACATCCAGGACGGCGTCGTCATCCATTCCAAATCCGGCGCGGCGGTCACGATCGGGAGCAACACCTCGATCGCGCATCGATCGATCGTCCACGGCCCCTGCCATGTCGGGAACCGGGTTTTCATCGGCTTCAATAGCGTGCTCTACAACTGTCGCGTCGGAGACGGCTGCGTAGTCCGCCACAATGCCGTCGTGGACGGCTGCGACCTCCCGCCCGAATTCTACGTCCCCTCCACGACACGCATCGGCCCTTCGACCAACCTGGACTCCATCAAGCGGGTCACGCCCCAAGCGAGCGAGTTCTCGGAGGACGTGATCCGCGCCAATGTCGATTTGGTGCGGGGATACAAACGCCTCCAAAACGAGTTCTGAATTAAACTGCGGCGCTTTGGTGTGCGAGAGGTCCGTGCACTGCGGCGATATCCGAGCCACTTGAATCGCCGGCGGACGCCGCAGTTTAAGTAATTAATTTTTAATGCTTTTATCTCCTGAATCCCGGCGTCTACCGGGATCTTTAATGGGTGCGGCGTCGATGGCGCATCTCACCTGGCGGATCACTCGCGACGGGATTCAGTTGGATCACTCGCGACGGGATTCAGATCGGGCTCGGCGTCCATCGGGGGCGCCCGCCGCGGGTCGCCGTCCTCGGTGTCCTCGTCCATCAGGATGCGGCGACCGTCGCCGTCCAGGTCGTCGTATTGACCGGTTCGGGTCGCCCAGAAGAGCACGGCGACCGCAGCGAGTCCAAGGACCAGCATTCCGGGGATCAGGCCGTAGATGACGTCCATCTTCGCTCGAACCTCCACTTCATGCCATTAAACCGCGCCGGCTCCAGCGGTCGTCAAATCTGCCGGGGTCGGTCCCATCCAAAGACATCGCATACCGCGTGGGGCGCGGTTTTAGCGCCCGCTCGGGTCACGGCTCGCGCGGTGCGCCGCTCCCCCCGGCCTTGAAGACCGCACGGATCCGCGCCGAGTTGCCGATGACCGCCAGAGAGCTGAGCGGCATCGAGATGGCGGCGATCAGTGGCGTGATGACTGCGGCCATCGCAAGCGGCACCATGATGAGATTGTAAACCACCGATATGCCGATGTTCTGGCGGATGGTCCGAAGGGTGCGTCGCGACAGTCGGGCGGCTTCTTCGACACGCCCGAGCTCGCTGGACATGAGGACGATGTCCGCGCTGGCGATGGAGACATCCGTACCGCTTCCCATGGCGATGCCGACATCGGCCCGCACCAAAGCAGGCGCGTCGTTCACCCCGTCGCCGACCATGGCGACCCGGCGGCCGCCACGCTGAAGCTCGGCGATGACACGATCCTTGTCCTCGGGCATCACCTCGGCGATGACCTCGATCCCGCCGCCGAGCTGGGCCGCGATCGCCTCGGCCGTCTCGCGTCGATCGCCGGTCAGAAGCGTTACCCGGATCCCGCGCTCGCGCATTCGCGCGATGACGCGCGCGGCATCGGGTCGGAGCGGATCGGCGACGCCGAGCCGCAACACCTCATGACCGGCCCGCGCGCAATGGACAAGACCCGAGGTCTGAGCGGACTGCTCGTCACCGTCGGACCAAGGCTGCACGCCGTTGCGGACCAGCCACGCCTGCGAGCCCGCGAGGATCTCCACACCGCCGACCTGCCCCTTGATCCCGAGACCCGGCGCGACCTCGACCGCCTCCACCGGCGCGGCGATACGGTCGATCCCGGCACGCTCGCAGAGGTCCAGGACGGCTGCGGCGATCGGATGCTCGGAGAGCCGTTCGAGGGCTTGGAGCCCGGCAAGAACATCGCGCTCCTCGGGCGTCAGATCGTGCGGCCCCTCGAGTTGGCGCCAACGGCCGGGCGCGCTCGCGAGCCCGGTCACGGCCGGTCGTCCGACGGTCAGCGTCCCGGTCTTGTCGAAGACGAAGTGATCGATCGAGGAGAGGCGTTCGAGCACGGCGCCGTTCTTCACCAGGATGCCGCGCGAGGCGGCAAGCCCCGTCGCCACGGCCACAGCCATCGGCGTGGCCATGCCGAAGGCGCAGGGACAGGTGATGATGAGCACGGCCGTCGCCGCCATGACCGCGACCTCGACATCCATCCGCATCCAGATCAGGAAGGTCAGGGTCGCCAGACCGAGCGTTGCCGCGACGAACCAAGGCACGATCCGGTCGGCAAGCCGCTGAATCGGCGCCTTGCTGGCTTGAGCGTCCTCCACCAGTCGGATGATGCGACCCAGCGCGGTCTCGCGCAGCAGCGCACCGATGCGCACGGTCAGGACACCGGCGCCGTTGATGGTGCCCGCAACGACCTGATCGCCGAGCGTCTTGGCGACCGGTCGCGACTCGCCGGTCAGCATGGATTCGTCCACCCCGCTGCCGCCCGAGATCACCTCGCCGTCGACGGGGATGCGCTCGCCCGGACGCACCAGCACGCGCTCGCCGAGCTTGAGTGCGCGCACCGGAACGACCGACTCGGTCTCCCCGTCCTCCCCGTCCAACCGGGTCGCGACCTTCGGTTGCAGATCGAGCAGCCGTTGCGTCGAGGCCACGGCCTTGCGGCGCGAGATCGCCTCCAGATAGCGCCCCACCAGGATAACGAAGAGAAAATTGACGACCGTATCCCAGTAGACGTCGCCGATGCTGGAGACGCCGAGCGTGACATAGAGCGAGTAGACGTAGGTGGTCGTCACGCCGATCGCGATCGGCAGGTCCATGCTCAGATGGCCCGAGCGCAAACCGGACACCGCCCCGCGGAAAAAGGGCGCGCCCGAGTACAGGAGCGTGGGCGTGGCGATCAAGAAGCCGAGCCACTGAAAGAGACCGCGGAACTCGCCTTGGTCGGCGCCGGCATAGAGCGCGATCGAGATCCACATGAGGTTCATCATCGCGAACCCCGCCCAGGCCATGCGGTAGAGCATGGCGCGGTTCTCGCGTCCGATCGCACCCTCGGCCGATTCGGGATCGAAGGGTGCGGCGGCATAGCCGAGATCGGCGAGTCGGCCCAGGATCCGGGAGAGCTTTAGGCGGCCGTTGTCCCAGCGCACGCGTAACCGCCGTCCGGTGAGGTTGACGCGAGCCTCTTCGACCCCCGGCATGGCGCAGAGGCCCTTCTCGATCAGCCAGACACAGGCGGCGCAGTGGATGCCTTCGACCAGGAGATTGATCTCGCGGGACTCGCCGGCGGTGTCGGTAAACTCCTCCTGCACGGCATCGAGGTCGAAGACGGCCAGGTCTTTCGGCGGCTCGGGCGGCGGACCGAAGATCTCGCCCTCGGGGGTGCGTTTGTAGAAACCCTCGAGTCCTGCGGCGAAGATCGCCTCGCAGACCGACTTGCAGCCGGTGCAGCAGAAGGACCGCTCGCGCCCGGCAATGAAGGCCGTCTCGCGCGCGGATTCGGCGACCGGAAGACCGCAATGAAAGCAGCGTATTCGGGTGGAGGACGCATCCGGGTGCACCTCCGCCTCCGGGCTTGAGCCCGGAGTCGCCCGGACCTCAGGGGCGAGCGACGTTGACACGCTCGCCGACGCTGTACTCGTCCTCGCCGGTCTTCACCGCGATCAGGGTGTCCCATACACCGATCAAGGGGAAGGATGTTTCCACCCGATAGCGCCCTTTGCCCTCTCGAGTCATCGGCAGCGCGAAGTCGCGCGAGACATCGGACGGACGGTAAGCGTAAAAGGTCGCCTCGTCGACATCCACGGGTTGTCCGGCCTGATCGACCAGCACCAGACCAATCGACTCCTCTACGCCGGCCGTCAGGGGCTTTGGGATGTCCGCACGCATCAGCCAACCGGGATCCCGGGCAAGGCGCGTGATCATGGTCCGCTCGTATTCCTGTCCGCGCTCGTAATAGTTGGCGTTGACCAACCCGGGGTTGGTCCGGATCGCGAGAATCACGAAGGTCAGATTCACGGCCAGCACCGTGACGAGCAGGCCGATCCAGGCCAGGACCCAGGGACTGCGCAGCGCAGGGGTCGGTTTGGAGGGTGTTTCCGTGGTGTGGGTCGTCGAGCTCATCGCTTTTTGTTGCCTCAATCTCTTTACAGGAAAATGACGCATGTCGCTCTGGACGCGGTTTATTGACGCGGCGCAATGAAGACGCTGTCGCGGTCGGCCTCGACCACGGCACCGGACGGCCTCGCCGCTTCGACGTGAAACTGCACGGGCTGTTGCTCGCTCGCGAGCGAGCGCTTCGGCACCTTCACGAAGACGACGGCGGGGGTCACCCCGCCCGGCGGTGCCACGATCGGCTCGTCCGCACCCATGAGCACCAAGCCGTCTGGGCCGGTCACGCTGATCCGCACGGCGAGTTCCTCGGGCATCTTGTTGAGGATCTTCAACGTGTATTTGTTCTGGATGGATCCGTCGCTGAGCCGCACGTAAAGCGGCGCACGCTCGTGCAGAACCTTCAGGTCGATCGCCGCCAAGGTCGAGAAGCCGTAGAGGATGCCGGCCAACGCGACGCTCATGATCGCCGTGTACACCCAGACACGCGGACGCAGCAAGAGTTTCTTGGTGGGCAATCCTTCGAGCTCGTCGAGAGAGGCATAGCGGATCAGGCCGCGCGGACGCCCGACCTTATCCATCACCTGATCGCAGGCATCGAGGCAGAGCGCACAGGTGATGCAGCCTTCCTGCTGCCCGTTACGGATATCGACACCGGTCGGACAGACGGCGACGCACTGGTTGCAGTCCACACAGTCGCCGCCCGAGCGCGTTTGGCCGGTTTCGCCGCGCTTGACGCGTCCGCGCGGCTCGCCGCGCACCAGATCGTACGTCGGCACGATGGTCGTTTTGTCGAGCATGACGCCTTGGATGCGCGCGTAGGGACAGAGCCAGAAGCAGACCTGCTCGCGCATGAACCCGGCGAGGCCGTAGGTCCCGACCGTGAAGAGCGCCACCGTGATGTAGGCCACGGGACCCGACTCGCCGGCGAAGAAGCTCCCCCACAGTGCGGGTGCGTCCGTAAACCAGGCGACGAAGCTGATACCCGTGATGAAACCGATCAGCAGCCAGAGGGCATGTTTGGTGGCCTTGATCCGAAACTTGCTCGGAGACATCGGCTCCTTGTCGAGCTTCCGGCGTTGCGGCGGACTGCCCTCGAGCTTCTCCTCGATCCAGGTGTAGACGTCGGTCCAAACCGTCTGGAAGCAAAAATAGCCGCACCAGACACGGCCGACCAACGCGGTTGCCACGGCGAGCAGGATGGCGAAGAACAGCAACAACAGCGAGAGCATCCAGAAGTCCTGCGGAAGGACCGTCGCGCCGAAGATGTGATACTGCCGGTTCGGGATGTCGAACAAGACCGCCTGTCGGCCGTCCCAGCGCAGGTAAGGACCCAGAAAATAGATCAACCAGACCGACGCGGCCGCCCATTTGATGGTGCGCCAACGCCCTGCAAGACGTTTGGCGTGGATCGTCTCCCCGCCGGTATTGACATGCCAATGCTCGGCCTCGGCATAGAGGTCATCGACAGCGGTTTGGGTTGCCACAGGATTCGTGCTCACTGACCATCTCCACGACGGGGTCAAGGTTACGACAGGCGCGCTTAGGCATTGCGATTCAGGCGCATCGTGATGGCGCGCAAGAGGGAAGCGAGGCAGGCATGGCGCTGATGGCCTTGACGATCGCGGCCATCCGAGGGCTCAACCGCCGGGTGATGGGCGCTACGCCCACCGGGGATCGAATCCGGTCGGACTGATCTGCGCGAAAACGACGTCGGCCCGCCGAGGTTACCCGGCCCAGGTCACCTGATCACCACTTCCTTGAACGCATCAGCTTACGCCTCCCGCGATGTTTTAGCCATGCGTTTTCGCAAGCACAAACAATTGATTCAAAAGCCATTTTCGGTACAAAAAAAGGGGGATCTCAGATCCCCCCTCGATGACATGACACGACGTCAGACGCCTTCAATGCTCGTTGTTCTTATGCGCCTCTGCATCCCGATTCATCAGGGCGATGACCTTGTAGACCAGGAATACGATGATGAAGATCGCAATGGCAACCATCGCGAGCGACATCCAAGTCACGAAGTCCCACGTCAAACCTCCGGTCATGTCGATCTCCTCCCGTGCACCCCTCGTTTCACGCGGACCGGCGAACCAGTCCGCACGTCATTGCGGTCGACTCATCCGCCCCCGCCGAGCTGGTGGACATAGATGGCGAGCTTCTTGATATCCTGATCGTTGAGCTTGCGAACCTCGACATCGTCCACTTTCGCGACCGATCCAAAAGCCGGCATCACGGCGTCACGGGTCTCGGGCACGCCCGGCTGGTTCACGCCGTACATGATCGTGTGACGCGCGCTCTCGAAACCACCGGGCTCGAAGCGCCAGATGCTGTCGGTGAGATTCGAGGCACCGACGCTGACGATCTCTCCGCCGGGCAGCTCGGCCAGCACGCCGTTGGCTTTCTCGCCGTGACAGGCGTTGCAGCCCTTGGCGCGATACAGCTCCCAACCCTCCGCGCTGCCTTCGCCACCCTCATTCATCTCGACGACCCAGCGGGCAAGTGCATCGATCTCCTCTTGGGCGAGGATGCTCGCGTGGGCGGTCATGGCCCCCTTGCGCCCGTTCGTAATCGACTCTTTGATCTTCGCGATCGAGCCTCCGTAGAGCCAGTCGTCGTCCGCCAAGACGGGATAGCCGGGATTGCCTTGGCCGCCGCTGCCGTGACAGGCCGAGCAGTAATCACCGAACACGACCTTGGCCGATGCCAGCGTGTACTGCAGCAGGCCCGGATCGGCAATGATCTCCTCGGCGGTCATCTGGCTGATCTGTTCTTCGAACGGACCGCGCTTCGCGTCGACCTGAGCGACGCCCCTCTCGTACTCCTGAATCTGCGTCCACCCTAAAAGTCCGGGTGTCGCCTGCTGACCGACGGGCCAGCTCGGGTAAAGGATCGTATAGACGATGACGAAGAGGATGGACGCCCAAAATCCGAGCATCCACCATCGCGGCGGCGGATTCGCCAGTTCCCGAAGGTTGTCGTCCCAGACATGCCCGGTATTGTTCTCACCGGGAAAGGGGTTATTTTCGGCCATGTGGGTCTCCGGTGTTCTCGTTGTCCTCTTCGAACGGGATATGTTTCATGGCTTCGAGCTTTTCCCGGTTCTTAGGACGGAAGACGTAGAAGTAGGCACCGACCATCAGCAGGAAGATGACGACGGTGAGGATCGTGCCGATCCAATCATTCGTCGTCATCGCCTGCCAATCGGTCTGAAAATAGTCGCTGAGACTACTCACGGTAGGTCTTGGACTCGTCGAGGGCGACCATGGTGCCGAGGACCTGCATGTAGGTGACCAACGCATCCATCTCGGTCTTGCCTTCCACCAGAGCCGGAGCAGCCGCGATATCGGCATCCGAATAGGGCACGCCGATGGTCCGCATGCCGCGCATGTGACGCTGCATCTTCTTGCCGCTCAGATAGTTCTCGTCCAACCAGGGGTAGCCCGGCATCACGGACTCGGGGACCAAGGAGCGCGGCGCACGCATGTGCTGACGCTGCCATTCGTCCGAGTACTTGCCGCCCACCCGCGCGAGATCCGGTCCGGTGCGCTTGGAGCCCCACTGGAAGGGATGGTCGAACATGGACTCGGAGGCCAGCGAGTAGTGCCCGTAACGCTCGCGCTCGTCGCGGAAGGGACGAATCATCTGCGAGTGGCAGAGATAACACCCTTCGCGCTGATAGATGTCGCGCCCGGCCAGCTCGAGCGCCGTGTAGGGACGCATCCCCTCGCCCGGCTTCCAGTTCCATTGCTGCCGGCCGGCCTCGTCGACCGTCACGATCGGCTCCTGACCGGCCTTGTCCCACACGATCTCCGGATAGGTGTTGTGCTCCATGGTGTTCTTCATATAGAAGAGCGGGACGATCTCGACCAACCCGCCCACGGACAGCACCAGGGCCGTCACGATGAGCAGGCCCCAGATGTTGACCTCCATCCATTCCTGAAAGGACTTCGGCTTCGTCTTTTTATCGGCCATTAGATGCTACTCCGGGATCATGCCGCTGCCGGCAAGGCGCGCGCCTTGCTCAGGCTGCCTTCGGACAACGACTTACGCACGGTCATCAAGATGTTGAAGAGCATGACGACGGCGCCGAGCAGGAAGATCGCGCCACCGACCGTTCGCATGGCGTAGTAGGGGTGCATCGCGTCTACGGATTCAACGAAGGTGTAGGCTAAGGTGCCGTACTCGTCGTAGGCCCGCCACATCAGACCCTGCATGATCCCCGAGACCCACATGGCCACGATATAGATCACGGTCCCGATCGTCGCCGTCCAGAAATGGAAGTTGATCAGGCGCACCGAGAACATCTCGGTGTGATAAAGCCGTGTCATGAGGTGGTAGATCGCACCGATCGAGATCCCCGCAACCCAGCCCAGCGCACCGGAATGCACATGACCGATGGTCCAGTCGGTGTAATGGGAAAGGGCGTTGACCGTCTTCAGCGACATGACCGGGCCTTCGAAGGTCGACATGGCGTAGAAGGCGAGTGCGATGATCAGGAAGCGCAGAACATAGTCGGTCCGCAACCGATCCCATGCACCGGATAGGGTCATCATGCCGTTCACGGCACCACCCCAGGAGGGGATGATCATCGCGATGGAGACCGCGGCTCCGAGCGATCCCGTCCAGTCGGGCAGCGCGGTGTATTGCAGATGATGCGCACCGAGCCAGACGTAACCGAACATCAAGGCCCAGAAATGGATGACCGAAAGACGGTAGGAGTAGATCGGGCGTCCCGCCTGCTTCGGCACGAAGTAATACATGATCCCGAGGAAGCCTGCCGTCAGGTAGAACCCGACCGCGTTATGTCCCCACCACCACTGGATCATGGCGTCCTGTACACCCGAGAAGACCGAGTACGACTTGAAGAGTCCGACCGGGATCGCCAGGCTGTTCACCACGTGCAGATAGACGATCATGATCATCATGCCGAGGAAGAACCAGTTCGACACGTAAATGTGCGAGGACTTCCGGTTGGCGATGGTCATCACGAAATTGATGGTGAACGAGAGCCAAACCACGGCGATCAGGATGTCGACCGGCCATTCGAGCTCGGCGTATTCCTTGGATTGCGTCAGACCCAGCGGAAGGGTGATCACGGCCAAAACGATGACGAGATTCCAACCCCAAAAGGTAAACCACGCCATCTTATCGCTCCAGAGGCGTGCGCCGCAGGTGCGTTGGACGGTATAGAAGGCGGTTGCCATCAGGGTACAGCCGCCGAAGGCGAAGATGACGGCATTGGTGTGGAGCGGGCGCAGACGCCCGAACGATAAATAGGGGCTATCCAGATTCAGTGCCGGCCAAGCCAGCTCCGCTGCGATATAAACCCCGACAGACGCGCCCACCACCAGGTAGACGACGGCCATGATCGTGAACCAGCGTACAACGTCGAAGTTGTACTTCCGTTCCAGACTGGCTTCCATTAGACCCTCCCAGAAAACGTCGGGAAAACAACAAGGATTATAAGGCGATCCAGCCGTCTCGTGATGTCGCTCCATCGGGCGACGATGCGCCGTTCATATCACTGGATCAGAGTCGGAAAGTCAACATAGGAGCAGGGCATCCGACCCGATCCATATGGGATATACCACAACAAGCATTGATCTGGATCAGGTTCGGATCGGGGATTTCGACATCCGGACGAACGGTATTACTTGAAAAAAGCGTCGATCGAAAACCCTTCCTTTTCCAGGATATCGCGCAGGCGCCGCAGCGCGTCCATCTGGATCTGACGCACGCGCTCTCGGGTTACGCCCAGCTCCTGCGCGACGTTCTCGAGGGTCGAGTTCTCGTAACCATGCAGACCGAAGCGACGCTCCACCACCTCGCGCTGCTTGGCGTTGAGCTTTCCCAGCCAGTGCTCGAGATTGGCTTGAATATCGGTGTCCTGGATGCGGTCGGCCGGGTCATCGGCAGCCTCGTCCTGGAGCATGTCGACGAGCGGCTTGTCGGCGTCCTTGCTGTAGGGCGTATCCACCGAGGCAATGCGCTCGTTCAGCCCGAGCATTCGCTTGACCTCGCAGATCGGCTTGTCGAGCAGGACGGCGATGTCCTCGGTGGTGGGCTCGTGATCGAGACTCTGCGAGAGTTTGCGCGCCGCCTTGAGATAGATATTGATTTCCTTCACGACATGAATCGGCAAACGCACGGTCCGCGTCTGGTTCATGATCGCCCGCTCGATCGTCTGGCGGATCCACCAGGTGGCGTAGGTGGAGAACCGAAATCCCCGCTCCGGATCGAATTTCTCCACGGCCCGGATCAAACCGAGATTGCCCTCTTCGATCAGATCCAGCAGAGGGAGGCCGCGATTGAGATAGCGCCGGGCGATCTTCACCACCAAGCGGAGGTTGCAGACGATCATGCGATGGCGCGCGGCGTTGTCGCCGCTCTGAGCGGCGCGCGCGAGCGTCACCTCTTCCTCCGCCGTGAGAAGCTTCGACTCGCCGATCTCGTTCAGATAGAGACGGGTCGCATCGAAATCGCCTTCTCCCGAGCTGAAGCGCTGGGCCGCGGGCTCGACGGCCGCCGGCTCGACCGTCTCGGACTCGACCGGCTCGGACTCGTCGGAGTCGATCTCCTCGTCGGTCGGCTCGGAGTCCTCGCCGTCGAGCAGGATCTCGCCGTCAAGGTCCGCAGCGAGATCGGAAACATCGACCTTGGGCTCACGAGCATCGGCGCTTGACATCCACATCTTCCTCCGTCGGGTCGGACGCGGTTACGATCGCGGAGGCAGATAGAGTAGCGGGTCGACGGCCGTGCCGTCTCGGCGAATCTCGAAGTGCAGAAGGTAGCCGCCCCCATCGACCGCTTGACCCACCTCGGCGACCGCCTGTCCGCGCGTGACCCGATCCCCCTCGGCAACGAGCAGCCTGCGATTAAACCCGTAAGCGCTCAGATATTTGTCGTTATGTTTGATGATGATAAGGTTGCCGTACCCTTCGAGTCCACTGCCGCTGTAGACCACTTGGCCATCGGCTGCGGCCTTCACCTGCGTGCCTGCACGTGCGCGAATCCGGATGCCCTGGCGCGTGCGGTCGCCGGCGCTGAACCTCTGCGCGAGCGAGCCCTGGAGCGGCCAGGCCCAGGACACGCCCGAGGCTGCGGCGGGGCCGGCCTGCGGTGCCTTTGGCGTGCCGGTCGCTTGCGCAGCGCGCTCCGGGGTCGCGGGGGCGGCGACGACCGCAGGCGTCCTCCGGGGTGCGGAGGGTTGCGGCGCGGGCGATCCGTCCGGAGGGGCCACCCGCAGGAGTCGACCGGCATAGATCGAGTACGGTGACTCCAGGCCATTCCAACCCGCAAGCGTTCGAAGACCCACGCCGTGCCGAGTCGCGACCTCGCTGAGCGTGTCGCCCCGGCGAATCAGGTAGTAGCCGTCCGGAACCGGACCGACCCAATCCCATCCGCCGACCGGTGCCGGCGCTTTCGAGGCGCACCCCCCGAGCAGCAGGATCACGCACAGACCAAGTCCGTAGACACCGACCGACAGCATGGCACGAGGCCGCGCAGGGCGTGCACGGGGACCGTAGCGACCATCGTCCGACGGGGTGGCGAGCAGACCGCTCGAGATTTCGATGTGATCCATTCGGTACATACGGCAATCAGTCACATGTCGGAAACAAGTAAACCGCGTCCCCGCTAAGGGTCGTGGTTGCACCAAACGTCGAACTCGCTCGAAAGTGAGCATCTCGCTCTGGACGCGGTTTAGCCGGATCCAGGTTCAAGACACGCCCGAAACCAGGGGCACGAAACTGACCGGCTCGAGCACTTCCTGCTCGAAGCCTTGCGCGGTGCGCGTGACACGCAGAAGCACTTGGGCATCCCCTTCCCAAATCGGCAGAATCATGACGCCCCCGGGCGCCAACTGCTCGGCCAGGACGCGCGGGACACCTCGCGGCGCCGCCGTCACCAGGATACCGTCGAAGGGGGCATATTCGGGCCAGCCCAGCGCACCGTCGTCATGACGAAACCGGATGTTTCGATATTCGAGCAGCCGAAGTCGATCCCGGGCGCGCTCGAGCAAGGCACCGATCCGCTCGACGCTGTAGACCCGGCGCACCAGCGATGCGAGCACAGCCGTCTGAAACCCGGAGCCGGTGCCGATCTCGAGCACGGTATCGGGCTTGGATGGCTCCATCAACGCCTGCGTCATGCGCGCGACCGTGTAGGGTTGAGAGATGGTTTGGCCATGGCCGATCGGCAGCGCCGAGTCCTCGTAGGCCCGGCTCGCCAACGCCTCGTCGACGAACAGATGCCGCGGTAATCGGCGGATCACCTCGAGGAGCTCCGGCATTCGGATCCCCGCCTCTTCCAGACGCTGAATCAGGCGCGCGCGGGTGCGCTGCGAGGTCATGCCGATCCCTTGGTGGATAGACCCGGTGCTCAAGGGCTCGCATCCAACCATTGACGAACGGACTCCAGCGCACTGTGTCGGGTCAGGTCCACCTGCAACGGGGTGATCGAGACGAAACCGCTGCGCACGGCGAAGAAATCCGTACCGGGGCCGGCGTCCTGCTCCGGTCCGGCCGGCCCCACCCAATAGATCCGACGCCCGCGCGGATCCAATGCCGGGACGACGGCCTCCGCCTTGTGCCGATGCCCCAAACGGGTCGCGACGAAGCCCTTGATCTGGTCATACGGAACGTCAGGTACGTTGACGTTCAGAATGATGGTGGACTCGAGCGGTGCCGCGCGCAAACGGGTGACCAGCTCCACCGCAACGGCCGCGCCGGTGTCCAGATGCTGCGGCTCATGCGCGTGCATGGACACGGCGATCGCGGGCAGGCCGAGAAACCGCCCCTCGGTGGCCGCCGCAACCGTCCCGGAATACAGCACGTCGTCGCCGAGATTCGGACCGTGATTGATCCCGGCCACGACGATATCGGGATCGACGTCCGCGAGACCGGTCAAAGCGAGGTGGACACAATCGGTCGGGGTTCCGTCAACGCGGATGTAGCCGTTCGCCATCCGGGTCGCCCGCAGGGGCACATCGAGTGTCAAGGAATTGCTCGCCCCGCTGCGATCGCGCTCGGGCGCCACGACCAGGACCTCGCCCAGCGCGGAAAGGGCGTCGGCAAGCCTGATCAGGCCGGGCGACTGATAACCGTCGTCGTTGCTCACGAGAATCTTCATGTCGTCCTAAACCGCGCCCGGCGCGGTATGCGATGTTTTTGGATGGGATCGGCCCCGGAAGAATTGACGACCGATGGAGTTTGCGCGGTTTAAACCGCATCCGAAGAAAACCGATACTCGATCAGGGTCCACCGCGCCGCGGACGCCCGGATCATACTCAAAAGCATCCTGACGGGCATCCCGAGCGCTTTGGCCCGCCGCGGTCGGGCAGCGCTGCTATACTGCGGCGCCGAGCGACGCGTCGACGCCGGACGACGAGACCGATGGATCGCAACCGGAGGATGCCGGCGTGATCATACCTGCGGACGTTCGCCGCCACGGACTGTCTTGGGGACTGTCCTAAGCCGGACCAGCAGGCGACACCTTTCGTCGAGGCGCAACAATACCCTGTCCAGACATGAAGAAACAAATCCAAGAATCTGATTTGGCATTGTTTCGCGAGCATGTCCAGGACGCAGAACCGGTTCGCCACGACCAAGTCGAGCACGAACGCCGCAGACCGCCACCCGTCCCGCGCCCGCGTCCTGTGCAGTTGCCCGAAGAACAGGGCGGCACGCTGCTGTCCGAGTCGGAGGTGGAGACGCATGAGTTTCTCCTCTTCGCTCGCCCCGGAGTACAGCGGCGCCTGATGGCCGAGCTGCAGCGCGGCGGCATCGAGGTCGGACTCGAACTCGACCTGCACGGACTCCATGCCGAGCAGGCGCGCGGACTCCTCGCCGAGTTCCTTGCCGAATGCGGGCGTCGTCATGTCCGCTGCGCACTCATCGTCCACGGCAAGGGCTATCGCTCCGCCGGCCGGCAGCCGGTCCTCAAACAGAAGGTCAATTATTGGCTGCGTCTCTACGACAATGTACTGGCCTTCTGCTCCGCCACCCGGAAAGACGGCGGAACAGGCGCCGTCTACATCCTGCTGCGCAACCCGAGCAAGTCGAGCCGGACACCCTGAGCCCTTGCCGCCCCTCGCCGTGAATTCTGATCGCGCCGGACGGAATCCGAACCCTCCGACGGGCACGCCCGGCCGTCGGACATGGCGCGAAACCACGGTCGGCGTCCTACGGATCATCGCGCCCATGATCGTTGTTCCCGCGGCGGCCGGGGAACCGATCATGGGACTCGCCTATCAGCCCTATGTCGGTCAATGGAGCGCCACCGCAGATAACCCATTTGCACCCGGCCGGCTCTACACACCCACGTTCAACAGCTATCGCGGGGCCATCTCCGCGACGGAGCAGCACGCCGGTCTCTGGGCAGCCCGTCGGCAGGTGGCGCTGCATTTCGATCGCGAAGGCCGGGTGAGCAGGATCGAGGCGCAGGGGGTCTTGACCCTGGATCTTTCCGCGCTCCGGGACGCGAGCGCAAGCGCTTGGAGCCGGACCTATTTCAAGCACTTCGAGGGTCCGACTCCGCAGACCGCGGTCTCGCTCGACCATCGGGGCTCGGTCTATCGCCAGCTCGCCTTTCTGGTGCAGGAGGCCGACGGGGCCCCGCTGACCCTCTCCACCTACGGCACCGGTTTCGACCTCGGCTATTGGCGCCGACTCGGCGAGGAGGACTTCGTGGCCCTCCCGGTCTGGGCCGAGAACCGGGTCGACTTTTTCGCCGCCGATGCGGCAACACCGACCACCCAAACCGCGATCGACGAGCTCGATGTCTACTTCCCACCCGAGGCGACCTTTGTCGTACCCGCCCCGGACCGGGTCATCCTGGAAACGACCGGGACCGCCGGGCATGACCTCGCACTCGCGGCCGTCCATCTGCGTCTCTTCGAGCCGGCGCATCGAGACGCGCACGGGGCCGTCCTGAACCCAGGCTTCTTCCTCGGCGACGCCAACGCACAGGTCGCGCTCGCCGCGGCCGAGATCAACGCAAGCGCCGGCGCGACACGGCTGACCATCAAGCAAGGTGTGCCGAACATCGTCCTGGACGGCACCTTGAACAACGCGCGCATGCGCTTCGCCATCCGCTCGGCCCTCGCACAGGCACAGACCGCCAATAGCCGCCATCCGGGCACCGTCACCCATCTGATCATCTCCAATGAATATGCCGAGAGCATCCCGCAGGTCGGCGACACGCCGGGGCCGACCCGACAGGTGACGGAGATGGTGCGCTTTGCCCGTGCGCAGATGGCGCCCGGCGGCGACTTCGCGGGACTCGGACTCGCCATCGGTGTCCGGAGCCACGCCTTCCGGGGCGCGGATGCCGACTCGACGGACCCTGCGATTCGACGGTTCACGCAGGATGTGCGCGAGCTGATCCAGGTCGCGGACGTCCTCATGGAGAACATCTACCCAAGCCCGGAGGCGGTGGAGCAGGCGCGAGCGACCGGGCATTGGGACGCCTTCTTCGACCGTGAAGACGGCGAGCTGTCTATCCAGTGGCGCCGGTTGGAGACGTCGATCGAGGGCCTCGCCGACGGCAAGAGGATCGCACTCATGATCGGGGAGATCGGTCATCCCACCAACGGTATCGCCTTCAATCTCCCCGGCTATGTCGTGGGCGCCCGGTCCGTCGCAACCGGTTCGGCATTCGCCCGTGTCCGCAAGCATCTCGCCGACGGAGACACCCGCATCGAGCAGCCGGGCATCGATGCCTTCCATGCCTATTTCAACACCGCGACGAGCGCCGCCTTCTTGACCGAGGCATTCCGCTGGTCGCGCGACAACAAGGTTCAAATCCACGCCTTCGAGGCCTTCGACGAGCCGCACAAATCAGCCCAGAACATCCCGCTCGCCGGCCTCGGTCTCGCGGAATCGACCTTGAATCACGGCGGGAGCTATGGGGCGGAGGGCTTCTACGGGATCTTCCGGTACACGGGCGTCGCCGGCTTCTCGGCAACATCCCTGCGCCCGATCAGGCCCGGGGCCAAGCTCGTCGACCCGCTCCGCTTGGATCCCGAGGGGAGCGATCCGCAGTGGGCATCTCAATTCACCGGGCAGTTCCAGTCCAAACTTCCGGCCTTCGACTTCCGAGGCACGGCGCATGCGTTCGTCCGGGGCACTCCGACCCCGGAGCTCGGGCACGGGGATTGATCGGGCCGACGACAGGCTGTCGGCAATCCACGCGATTGCCCGACACAGGGTTGCCCGACAGATGCCGCCCGCGACATGCGAGGCCATGCGTCTCGAAACTTAAATCTTCCAACCCGAAACCGCCCTGTATACTAGCGCCGCCATGTTGACCTACCCCGATATCGATCCCGTCGCACTCGGCCTTGGACCCCTGCGGATCCATTGGTACGGGCTCATGTACCTCGTCGGATTCGCCGCGGCCTGGATGCTCGGGCGCTGGCGGGCAGGCCGGCCCCAGTCGGGCTGGACTACGGAGATGGTGGATGACCTCATCTTCTACGGCGTCATCGGCACCATCGTCGGAGGTCGGCTCGGCTACATGCTCTTCTACGGGTTCGACCAACTGGCCGCGAACCCGCTGAACATCCTCAAGGTCTGGGAAGGCGGAATGGCCTTCCACGGCGGACTGATCGGCGTGCTGATCGCGATCTATTTGTTCGCGCGCCGCCATCGCATGCGGTTCTTTCAGGTCGGCGATTTCCTCGCTCCGCTCGTTCCTCTGGGGCTCTTCGCCGGGCGGATCGGCAACTTCATCAACGGCGAGCTCTGGGGCCATCGGACCGATCTCCCCTGGGGGATGCGCCTGCCCTGCCTGGAATTCCCGGCGCAATGCGCGGATCTGCCCCAAGGGACGGTCTGGAGCATCCCGGTGCATGCCTCTCAGCTCTATCAGGCCGCGCTCGAGGGTCTTGCCCTCTTCATTGTCCTCTGGATTTTTTCCAGCAAACCGCGTCCCATGATGGCCGTCTCGGGGGTCTTCCTGCTCGGCTACGGCCTCTCGAGGTTTGCCGTCGAATTCGTGCGCGTGCCCGACGCCCATATCGGCTATCTCGCCTTCGACTGGCTGACCATGGGTCAACTGCTGTCGATGCCCATGATCCTGTTCGGCGCACTGCTGCTCGCGCTCGCCTACAGGCGTCGTCCGCAGTCGTCGTAGGCCGAGACCGTCGGAGTGCAGGCCACCGGCCGTCGCCGTAAGCTTTTTGGGTTGCTTGGTGTCGGCGGCTGACAGCTGGAGGCTGGAGGCTGGAGGCTGACAGCTCTCTCGCCCCCTATGCAGGCATAAAAAAACCGACCCTAAAGGCCGGTTTTATCGTGTGCCGGAGATCGGTGCCGAACAGCGACTAGCTCATCTCCTTGATGTGGGCATTCATCCGGCTCTTGTGACGAGCGGCCTTATTGGCATGGATGAGTCCCTTACGCGCAGCCCGGTCGATACGCGGAACCGCGTCCTTGAAGGCTTGGACGGCAGCTTCTTTGTCGCCGGCCTGGATGGCTTTGATGACCTTCTTCATGAAGGTACGCAGGGTACTGCGCTGCGAGGCGTTTTGCTGACGACGGTCTTCCGACTGGCGGGCGCGCTTGCGGGCTTGTGCTGAGTTGGCCAAAGGGGTCTCCTGAAAATCCGGCGCTCTAGTGCTGCAATCCGAGTAAAGACCGCGTAGTATCCATGTGCCTTCGGGTGCTGTCAATGCGTGCGTGGCGCTGCGCGCGGGCCGAGTCGCCTGCCTGATCCGTCAGAGCCGCGTTGCGCCATGCCGCAGAGCCGGCTAATCTGACCCTGCACACCGGACTTCAACATCCGAACGCCGCGCTTGTCGCCTCCATCAACCCGCCGCCGTTCAGCTCATGTCAACACGCGATACGGATCGGCGCGGCACGGATGACCCGCTGGTCTCCCGACTGGAAGCCGCACTCGCCCACGAGCCCGGCCATGGGTCCGGCGCAATTGCCTGTGCCTGGCTCTTCGGGAGCCGCGCGCGCGGCACAGGACGACCGACCAGTGACCTGGATCTCGCCGTCTTGTTCAGCGAGGATCCGCCGCGGACCTTGGAAGGACTGCATCTCGATCTGGCGGACCGGCTGACCGGCGAGGTCGGTCGGCCGGTGGATCTCGTCGTGATGAACCGGGCACCCGTCGATCTGGTCCACCGTGTCTTGCGCGACGGCATCCTGCTCCTCGAGCGAGATCGATCGGCGCGTATCCGCTTCGAGGTCCGTGCCCGCAACGAATACTTTGACCTGCTGCCGCACCTGTTGCGTTATCGGCGCGTCGGACATCGGGCCGCCGAACCGGTTGACGAGGAGAAGCGCTGATGACGGATCAAGAGTTGGTGGAGAAAAAGCTTGCCTTTATCGAATCCTGCATCGCCGATCTGCGGCACTTGGCCCGACCCGAGCTGATCGAGGCTGACCTGCGCGAGCAGCGTTTCGTGGCGTATACGCTTCAGATCGCCATACAAGCGGCCCTGGATGCCGCATCGCACATCGTCGCCGACGAGCGCCTGGGCGAGCCGACCAACAACCGCGCGCTCTTCGAGGCACTCCTGCGCGACGGATGGCTACCGCCGCACCTGGCTCCGAGCCTTGCTGGGATGGTCGGGTTTCGCAACATCCTGGTCCACGGGTATCAGGCGGTCGATCCGGCGGTGGTCCGAGACGTAGTTCAGCGGCATCTGGACGATCTGCTGCAATTCGTGGCTGCGATTCGCGCCAAACTGTCGAGCCTAAACACCTCCGACACGACGAGCCCATGATCCCTTGAATTCCTCGTTTTCTATCCCAGATCTCGACGTTCAAGACCTTATACCGCGTGCTCCCGGAACGAGCCGCATCTATCCTCAAAGAGCACGTACGACCAGTGATTCGGAGATCGGAAGCATGAAGAAAATACCTCTGTTTTTCAGCATTATTTTTTCCGCCGCCCTCGTCGGCTGCGGCACCACCACGGCATCCCGGACCACGACCGGAGCGGCCGCCGGTGCCGCTACGGGTGCGGCCATCGGCTCACTCAGCGCCAATGCCGGCCGCGGTGCTCTCATCGGCGCCGGCGTCGGGGCACTCGGCTCCTTCGCGTACGATCAGCATGAGAAGGAGCTTCAACAACAGCGGGACCGCGAGGCCTGGCAGGCACAGCGCAACCAGCAGCTGTACCGGTAACCATCCACGAACGACTGACAACCCGTAAGCCGAAACGTCCGTCACCCGGGCGATCGGCTTACGCGGCAACACCGATGGAAACGACACGCCTCCGCCGTTGCGGACACGACGCCGCGGCGCTTCGTACCGAAGGCGCCACCCTCCGGACACCGATGTCACCTCGCTGCATCGCACACATCCGAGACCTTGAAGAACCGCATCCGACCGGCGCGCTTGCGCGAATCCAATCGATCGATCGCCGCAGCACCTCTACACCCCTATAATCCGCGCTTTTTGCGGAGTCTCATCAGCCGTGGCCTCTCTCGCCGCATCGATCGCCAAGGTCGGTAGCAACACCTTTATCTCGCGGGTCCTCGGCTTCGTACGCGACCTCGTGGTCGCTCGGATCTTCGGCGCCGACGCCGGAACGGATGCCTTCTTCGTCGCCTTCAAGATCCCGAATTTCATGCGCCGGCTCTTCGCCGAAGGCGCCTTTTCGATGGCCTTCGTGCCGGTACTGAACGAGTACAAGGAGAAGCGCGGCTTCGAGGCGCTCAAGGCCTATGTCGATGCGGTCGCCGGCACGCTCGGGGCCGTTCTGCTGCTGGTCACGGTGCTCGGCGTCCTGGGTGCGCCCCTGCTGATCCTGGTCTTCGCCCCGGGCTTCGTGAACGAGCCCGAGCAGTTGGCCCTGGCCACCGAGATGCTGCGGCTCACCTTCCCGTATCTGTTGTTCATCTCGCTGACCGCCTTCGCGGGCGGCATCCTCAACACCTACGAGCGCTTCGGCATCCCGGCCTTCACGCCGGTCCTGCTCAACATTTCTTTGATCCTCTGCGCGGTCTATCTCGCGCCGCTGATGGATCGACCGATCGTCGCGCTGGCCTGGGGTGTCTTCATCGCCGGCATCGCGCAACTGCTCTTTCAGATCCCCTTCCTGCTTCAACTCAAGCTGCTCCCCCGTCCACGCCTGGCAACGACGGATCCCGGTGTGCGCAAGACGGTCAAGCTGATGGTGCCGGCCCTCTTCGGGGTCTCGGTCGGCCAGATCAGTTTGCTGCTCGATACCCTGCTCGCCTCCTTTCTGGTCACCGGGAGCATCTCCTGGCTCTATTATTCCGACCGCTTGATGGAGTTCCCGTTGGGGATCCTCGCCGTGGCGCTGGCGACGGTGATCCTGCCGCGCTTGTCGCAACGTCATGCCGCAGACGATCCGGTCGCCTTCTCCTACACGATGGACTGGGCGCTGCGTTGGGTTCTGTTGCTGGGCGTTCCCTGCGCCGTCGGCCTCCTCCTCCTGGCCGGCCCCATGATCGCCACGCTCTTCTATTCCGGCGAGTTCGGCGCGAACGATGTCGAGAACGCCAGACTGAGCCTGATGGCCTACTCGCTCGGGCTGGTCGCCTTCATGGGGATCAAGGTGTTGGCGCCCGGCTACTATGCCCGTCAGGACATGAAGACCCCGGTGCGGATCGCGGTGATCGCGCTGGTGACCAATATGGTCTTCAACCTGATCCTGATGTTCCCGTTCGGCCATGCCGGACTGGCGGCAGCCACGACGATCGCGGCCATCACCAACGCCGGTTTGCTGCTGCGCGGGCTGCTCAAGGAACGCATCTTTCGCCCCAAGCGCTCCTGGATCGCGCTCATGATCAAGGCACCGATCGCCAACCTCCTGATGGGGGCGGTCATCTATTGGGGTGTGGGCACAACCGCGGATTGGATCGCCATGGGTCTCGGCGAGCGGATCTGGCGCCTGCTGATGTGGATCCTGGTCGGCGGGGCCGTCTATGCGGGAGCACTCCTCGCAATGGGCATTCGTCCGCGGCACTTCATGGGGCGGGATTAAGCCGCGGTCGCCGGCCGACGGCGGCCGCTGGCGATCGGCAGTCGGCTCGACCGGACAATGCCTGCTTGACGGTTCGGGGCTTCGCGGTGCTCGCGTATACTGACGTTCCGGTTTCCCGAGGCAGATGGCAATGCGGCTGATCCGAGGCTTACACAACCTGCGCCCGACCGACCGAGGTTGCGTTGCGACCATCGGCAACTTCGACGGTGTTCATCTAGGACATCGGACCGTCTTCCAGCGGCTGTTGGCGCGCGGACGCGAGCTCGGTCTGCCGGCGACCGTCATCACCTTCGAGCCGCAGCCGATGGAGTTCTTTGCGCCCGATTCGGCGCCTGCCCGTCTCACGCGGCTGCGTGAAAAGCTGGCGGCGATCCAGGACTGCGGCATCGAGCAGGTGATGCTCCTCGAGTTCAACCCGAAGCTTGCCGGGATGGGGGCACGCGACTTCGTGCAACGGCTCCTGCTCGACGGGCTCGGCGTGCGTTATCTCCTGGTCGGCGACGACTTCCGCTTCGGTCGCGGACGCGAGGGGGACTATGCCCTGCTGCACGCGATGGGACAGGCCGGCCGGAACGACGACAGCGGTTTCGAGGTCGAGGATCTGCATACCATTACGCACGGCACCGAGCGGATCAGCAGCACCCGGGTGCGCGAGGCGCTCGGTCGCGGGGACCTCGAGCAGGCCCGTCACCTGCTCGGGCGCCCCTACCGGATGCAGGGCCGCGTCTCCCACGGCGCCAAACGCGGTCGCAGCATCGGCTTCCCGACCGCAAATATCGACCTACACCGCCGGTTCAGCCCGGTGCGCGGGGTTTACGCCGTGATGGTGTCCGGACTCGGCCCGACTCCGCTCCCGGGTGTGGCCAATGTCGGCACGCGCCCAACGGTCAACGGCAAAGACTATCGCCTCGAGGTCCATCTTTTCGACTTCGATCGGGAGATCTACGGACGCCACCTCGAGGTCGAGTTTCAACTGAAGCTGCGCGACGAGAAGCGGTTCGAGTCCTTCGATGCGCTCAAGGAGCAGATCCAGGTCGATGCGCGGGTGGCGCGCGAGTATCTCCGATCGACCGGGCCGAATGACTTCGACAGCCCCCAGCCCCCAACCGCCAGCCTCCAGCCCTGAGTCGGTTCGAGGTTCGGACCGGGACGCGATCGCCTTTGCCTCGCGCGGCCGAGCAAGCCACAATCGTACCCTGTTCGCCCCGGAGCCCGTTCGAGGATCCTACGCGACCCCTTCCGACGCACCGAGAGCAAGCCACGTGACCGACTATAAAGACACCTTGAATCTCCCGAACACGGGCTTCCCGATGAAGGCAAACCTCGCCCAGCGCGAGCCCGCGATGCTCGAGCGCTGGGAGTCCATGGCGCTCTATGCCCTGATCCGCCAAGCCCGCGCGGGCGCTCCGACCTTCATCCTCCACGACGGCCCGCCCTACGCGAACGGCGAGATCCACATCGGCCACGCGGTCAACAAGGTCCTCAAGGACATCATCGTCAAGGCGCGCACACTCGACGGCTTCGACGCGCCTTATGTGCCGGGTTGGGACTGTCACGGCCTGCCGATCGAGCTGCAGGTCGAGAAAAAAAAGGGCAAACCGGGGCATAAGATCAGCGCGGCCGAGTTTCGCGTCGCCTGCCGCGACTATGCCGCCAAGCAGGTCGACGGCCAGCGTGCGGATTTTAAGCGTCTCGGTGTCCTCGGCGACTGGGAGAATCCTTATCTCACGATGGACTTCGCCTTCGAGGCCGAGATCATCCGCTCGCTCGGGCGCATCATCGCCAACGGTCATGTGCAGAAAGGCTTCAAGCCGGTGCACTGGTGCATCGACTGCGGATCGGCCCTGGCCGAGGCCGAGGTCGAGTATGCCGACAAGCAATCGATCGCGATCGACGTGCGCTTCCCGGTCGTCGAGCCCGAGTCGCTCGAAGCCCGTTGTCACGGCTCACCGAACGGCTGCGGCGAAGGTCCGGCCTCGATCGTGATCTGGACCACCACACCCTGGACCCTTCCGGCCAACCAGGCGGTCGCGCTCAACGCCGAGCTCGAATACGTGGTCGTCGCGGTCGAGTCCGCGCAGGGCCACGAGCGCCTGATCGTCGCCGAGGGTCTGCTCAAGGACACCATGGCCCGCTGGGGCATCGAGCAGTATCGGGTGATGGGCTACGGTCGCGGCATCGACTTCGAGGGTCTCAAGCTTAAGCACCCCTTCTACGACCGCGAGGTGCCCGTCATCGTCGGCGAGCATGTGACGCTCGACGCCGGCACCGGCGCCGTCCACACCGCGCCGGGCCATGGTCTGGAGGACTACATCGTCGGTCAGCGCTATCACCTGCCGGTCCACAACCCGGTCGGCGGCGACGGGCGTTTTCTGCCCGACACGCCGCTCTTCGCGGGCGAGAACGTCTTCAAGGCCAACGAGCAGGTCGTCGAGACCTTGAAGGCCAAAGGCGCGCTGCTGCTGGCGACCCGCTTCACCCACAGCTATCCGCATTGCTGGCGGCACAAGACGCCGATCATCTTCCGCGCCACGCCTCAATGGTTCATCGGCATGGAGAAGCAGGGCCTGCGCAAGGCCGCCCTGCGCGAGATCGGCCATGTCAGCTGGATGCCCGATTGGGGTCAGAGCCGGATCGAAGGGATGGTCCAAGGCCGGCCCGACTGGTGCATCTCGCGCCAGCGCACTTGGGGCGTGCCCATCACGCTCTTGGTCCACCAGGTCACGGGCGAGCTGCATCCGCGCACCGCCGAGCTGATCGAGGAGGTCGCCGGCCGGGTCGAGCAGCAGGGCATCGAGGCATGGTTCGCGCTCGAGCCGGCCGACCTGCTCGGCGAGACCGAAGGTGCGGAGTACGAGAAGGTCCACGACACCCTGGATGTCTGGTTCGACTCGGGCGTCACGCATGCGTGCGTGCTCGAGCATCGCGACGGGCTGCGCGCGCCCGCCGATCTGTATCTGGAAGGGTCGGACCAACACCGCGGCTGGTTCCAAAGCTCGCTCATGACCTCGGTGGCCATGCACGACCGTGCGCCCTACCGTCAGGTGCTCACCCACGGATTCACCGTTGATGCCAAGGGCGAGAAGATGTCCAAGTCCAAGGGCAACGTGGTCAAGCCGCAGGATGTCATGAAGACCCTGGGGGCGGACATCATCCGCCTCTGGGTCGCGGCCACCGACTACCGCGCCGAGATGGGCGTCAGCGACGAAATCCTCAAACGCACCGCGGATGCCTATCGACGTATCCGCAACACCGCGCGTTTCTTGCTCGCCAACCTCAACGGCTTTGATCCGGCGACCGATCGGGTCGCACCCGAGGCGATGCTCGAACTCGACCGCTGGGCCGTGGATCGCGCCTTCCGGCTTCAGGACGAGGTCATCGAGGCCTATCGCGACTACCAATTCCATCTGATCTACCAGAAGGTCCAGCAGTTCTGCGTCGTCGACATGGGCGCCTTCTATCTCGACGTCATCAAAGACCGTCAGTACACCACGCAGGCGGACAGCCTGCCGCGACGCTCCTGCCAGACCGCGATGTACCATATCGCGGAGGCGATGAGTCGCTGGCTCGCGCCCATCCTCAGCTTCACCGCCGAGGAGATCTGGCAAAACCTGCCGGGCGAGCGCGCCGAGACCGTCTTCGTCGAGACCTGGTACGCGGGGCTCTTCCCGCTCGCCGACGGCGACCCGATGGACCGCGCCTTCTGGGATCAGGTAATCGCGACGCGACTGGCCGTCGGACCGGCGTTGGAGACGGCGCGCAAGGCGGGACTGATCGGCTCGTCGCTGGATGCCGAGCTGGATCTCTATTGTGCCGAGCCCCTCGGTGCCCTTCTGGCTCGCCTCGGGGAGGAGCTGCGCTTCGCACTCATCACCTCCGAGGTCCGTCTGCACCCGTCGAGCGAGCAGCCGACGGATGCGCTCGGGACCGAGCTTACGGGACTCGCCGTGCGGGTCAGACCTTCCAAGCACACGAAATGCGTACGCTGCTGGCATCATCGGCCCGACGTCGGCACACACAACGAGCACCCGGAGCTCTGTGGGCGCTGCGTGGAGAATGTCGCAGGCAACGGCGAGGTCCGCCGCTATGCCTAAGGCTCGGGCGTCGGCGACGAACGCCTCCGTGGGTAACTCGGCAACGGGCTCAGGGAGCGGCTCGACGACTGGCTCGACGACTGGCCCGAGCATCGGAGGCGCCGTCATGAAACGCTGGCTCTGGCTCTCGCTCGCTGTATTGGTTTTGGACCAGGCGACCAAGTGGTTGGTGCTGGGGCTGCTCGAGCCGTTCGAGGTCATCGAGCTGTTCCCGAATCTCAACCTGACCCTGATGTTCAACACCGGCGCGGCCTTCAGCTTTCTGGCCGACGCCGGAGGCTGGCAGCGCTGGCTGTTCGCGCTCGTCGCTGTGGGCATCACCGGCGTCCTCACGGTCTGGCTGCTGCGCCTGAAGTCGGGCGAGGGCTGGCTGGCGCTCGGCCTGGCGCTTCTGATCGGCGGCGCCGTCGGCAACCTCATCGACCGGGTACTGCTCGGTCACGTCGTCGACTTCATTCAGGTGTATCTTCCCGTGATCCCGCTTGCCGTCTTTAATCCCTGGCCCTCGTTCAACATCGCGGACAGCGCCATCAGCATCGGCGTCGTGATCATGCTGATCACCACCCTGGCAACGCCCGAGACACCATGAAAATCGCCATCCTGTCGCGCAATCCGACCCTCTACTCGACCCGCCGCATCGTGGAAGCCGCGCGCGCCCGGGGACACGAGACCAAGGTCGTCGACGTCCTGCGCTGCTACATGAACATCACCTCGCACGCACCCTCGATTCACTATCGCGGCGATGAGCTGACCGATTTCGATGCGGTCATTCCGCGCATCGGCGCATCCGTGACCTTCTACGGCACCGCGGTGCTGCGTCAGTTCGAGATGCTCGGGGTTTATCCGCTGAACGAATCGGTCGCCATCACCCGCGCGCGCGACAAACTGCGCTCCCTACAGCTGCTCTCGCGTAAAGGGATCGGCCTGCCGATTACCGGATTCGCACACGCACCGGATGACGTCGAGGATCTGATCAAGATGGTCGGCGGCGCCCCGCTGGTCATCAAGCTCCTGGAGGGTACGCAAGGCATCGGCGTGGTGCTGGCCGAGACCCAGCAGGCCGCCGAAAGCGTGGTCGAAGCCTTCATGGGCCTGAAGGTCAACATCCTGGTCCAGGAATACATCAAAGAGGCGAACGGGGCCGACATCCGCTGCTTCGTGATCGGCGACAAGGTGGTCGCGAGCATGAAACGCCAAGCCAAGCCCGGCGAATTCCGCTCCAACCTGCATCGCGGCGGAAGCGCCTCGCTGATCCGCATCACGCCCGAGGAGCGCTCGACCGCCACGCGAGCCGCGAAGATCATGGGCCTGAACGTCGCCGGCGTGGACATCCTGCGCTCCAACCACGGCCCGGTGGTGATGGAGGTCAACTCATCCCCCGGGCTTGAGGGGATCGAGCGCGCCACGGGCAAGGACATCGCCACGCAAATGATCGAGCTCATCGAGAAGAACGCGGTCCTCGGCAAGACGCGTACGCGGGGGCAGGGGTAGGAGTGAGGAGTGAGGAGTGAGGAAGTGTTGTCGGTCACTCTAATTTCACGCGAATTCCTCAGAGTAATCCGCGCTGACCCTACCGGATTCGTCCACCGCTCTTGCGGCTGCCTGCGGTCCAGCCGGTCTTGGATCGGTTCAGCCGGCTCTATTGGCGGCATCCGGCCACAAGCCGTTGCACGTCAACTCAAGCCGAGTGACTCTTCCACGCGCGTCGAGGACGCTGGCGATCACGCTCCGGATCGGCCGTTTGCGTCCCATTCCGGTCAGTCGCTCTATTTGCGCGAGCGATCCGGAAGGCATCCAAAGCGGACACTCTCTCCGGCGATCATTGAGAGGACGGAGGGTTTTTCAGGCGACCTGGTCGAGAAACAGTTCGCGAAGAACCTCCGGGCGTTCCTGTGCCACACGAATGAGCGATCGCGCCGCACCGCTCGGCTCGCGTCGACCCTGCTCCCATTCCTGCAGCGTCCTGACCGACACGCCTAGGAGCCTCGCGAACTCGCTTTGGGACATCTTGACGCGATAGCGTGCGAGCGCCACCGGGCCGTGGATTGCGCCCACCTTCTCGGAGTTCATCTCGCGGATGGACTCGAGCAATTCAGCGCCGATATCACGATCGGCGTCTCTTGCGAGCAGCTCTTGTTCAGTCTTTGGCATGATCCAGCATCTCCCGTGCAGCATTGAGCACATGCGCCGGCAGGTTCTCTCGCGCGCTCTTGGCGTAAATCAAGAGGAGCCAGATGCGCCCGTCTGCCAGCCGGTTGTAATAAATGACCCGAACGCCGCCTTGTTTTCCGCCACCGGACCGGGACCAACGGACCTTACGCACACCGCCAGTGCTCGGAACGACATCACCGGCAAGCGGGTTGCCCGCAATCCAGGCACAGAATTCTCCACGCTCGTCCTCCGTCCAGTAGTCGGGCCAAAGGCGCGTAAAGGAGGGCGTTTCCACAACGGTCAGCATGGCGTGATTATACGTCAATGCCGCATAAGGCGCTTGGGTGCCTGCTCTGCGTCGCTGGGCAGGCAGTCATCGAGACCGCGGCTGTTACCGTTATTGTCCGTCCAGAGTTGCTCACAGGGTTAACCGCGACCGACCGCAACGCGTCCAGAACGGGCACTCGGGACCAGGCAACGAGCGGCGGGTCCGGGTCGAGAACGGCCCCTTCCGCCGCCTCTCGGCCGGTGCCGCAGTGCAGAAGGATCGGCGGAAGTCAGGTGAGCGAATCCTAGAAATCTGCGACGAGATCATGTTGGAAACCACAGAGGAGAGAGGGATGAGGGGTGAGTCGCCTCGCTGAGAGCTGAGAGCTGAGAGCTGAGAGCTGAGAGCTGAGAGCTGAGAGCTGAGAGCTGAGAGCTGAGAGCTGAGAGCTGAGAGCTGAGAGCTGGAGGCAGGAGGCAGGAGGCTGAAGGCAGGAGGCTGAAGGCAGGAGGCTGAAGGCAGGAACCCGAAAGCCAAACCCCACAAGATGGCCATTTCATGACAAGATCGCGGCGTCTGTCTCCAAGGACGCCAGCCGATGACCGCAGATTCAGTCACCATCGCCGATCGCGAGATCCAACCCGGGGAGCGCGCCCGGGTCGACATCCCGCTGCCGAATCTCTACACCACCACACCGGTCTTCATGCCGGTACATGTGGTTCGAGGTCGCAAGCCCGGCCCCCGTCTCTTCGTCACGGCGTCCATCCATGGCGACGAGATCAACGGGGTCGAGATTATTCGGCGGTTGCTCATGCACAAGTCATTGAGCCGCCTTCGCGGTACGCTGCTCGCCGTGCCTGTCGTCAACGTCTACGGCTATGTGCGCCAATCGCGCTATCTGCCGGACCGACGCGACCTCAACCGCAGCTTTCCCGGATCCGAAAAGGGCTCGCTCGCGGCACGCCTCGCCGCAACCCTCATCAGCGAGGTGGTCGAGGGCTCCACCCACGGGATCGATCTCCATACCGGGGCAATCCACCGCGAGAACCTCCCGCAAATCCGGGTCACGCTCAACGCGAGCGAGGACATGCCGGCGTTGGCGAAGGCGTTCGAGACACCGGTCATCCTCGACGCGGAGATACGCCCCGGATCGTTGCGCGCGGAGGCCGCGGCACGCGACATCCCGATTCTGCTCTACGAAGGCGGCGAAGCACTGCGCTTCGACGAGTTCGCGGTCCGTGCCGGTCTGCGCGGGATCCTCGGGGTCATGCGGCACATCGGGATGATCCGTGCCGCCCCGGCGCGCCGAGCGATCGGTCACGAGCCGCTCGTCGCCCGCTCCAGCGTCTGGGTTCGCGCCCAGCAAAGCGGCATCCTGCTCTCCCTCACCCCCCTCGGCGCCCACGTCAACAAGGGCGACACCCTGGGCATCATCACCGACCCCTTCCGACCGGTCGACGACCCGGTGCTCTCGCCCGTGAGCGGCATCGTCATCGGCCGCACCAATCTCCCGCTCATCACCGAGGGCGAGGCACTCTATCACCTCGCCTGCTTCGGCAAGCCTGAGACCGCCGCGGCCTTGTTGGAGCAGTATCGCGACGCACTCGATCCAGATGATGACGAGGATGAGACGGTGATTATTTGATCGCTGCCGCTGTCGCGGGCGAGACGGTCCAGTCGCCGTCGGGGATCAGCGACCTCGGCTAACGGGTCGTCGCCGACACCACGTTTGAGTACGCGGATGTCCCGATGCCGTTGTAGGCCCGCACGCGATAGCCGTAGGTGGTTTGCGACATCAGGCCCGTACTGGCGAAGCTGGTGGCGTTGGGGCCGACCGTAGCGATCTGCGACCAGGCGCCTGTGCCGATCCGCCGCTCGATGCGGAACCCGGTCTCGTTGTTGCTGTTGTCGCGCCAGGCTAGGTTGATCCGCGATGTGGACGCCACCGATGCGCCAAGCGTCGAAGGCGCCGCCGGCGCGGCTGTTCTGACGGTGACCGTATTGGAGTAGGCCGACGTGCCTGACGCGTTGTAGGCGCGCACGCGATACTCGTAGTTGGTCGAAGAGCTCAGTCCGGTATTCGCAAACGTCGTGACGTTGGCCCCGACCGAAGCGATCTGCGACCAAGCGCCCGTGCCGATCCGCCGCTCGATGCGGAATCCGGACTCATGACTGCTGTTGTCGTTCCAGACCAGGTTGATCCGCGAGGCGGACGCCCCCGTCGAGGCAAGCTTGGAGGGAGCCGCGGGAGCTGCACTGCCGACCGTCACGCTCACCTCCTGAGAGTAGTCGCTGGTGACCGAACCCTTGTAGGCCCGCACCGCAAAATAATACTTGGTCCCGTCGGTCAGCCCGCTCACGGTGGCACTGGTATTGGTTTTTGCATCCAGTGTCTGTGTGTAGCCGCGCGATGCCGTCCCGGAGTAGAGAAGGTAACCGGTTGCTCCCGAGACCCCATTCCAAGCGAGTCTCACATCACCCGCGAGGGCGCTTTCGGTGAAGGCGAGAAGACCTATCAATGCGATGAACAGCGAATTGAGACGCACCCGCAGACGTGGGCCGAGGTGTAAGCGGTCAATGGACATGACAAACCTTGAATCGTGAAAACCGCTGGCAACAAGAACCTTCCCTGAGCGCGCTCAGCTGTAAGAAATTGAAATCCCCGAGTCGGGAACCGTCGGTAGTGGTTAGGACGCCTGGCGAGGAGTCGACCGGCACGCGTTTGTCTCTCTGGTGTTGCTCCCGCTGTGCAGCAGTTGCTTGGGGCTCTGCCTGCTTCAGCGAAACGCATGCCACTTATTTATTTAACATATAGAACAATATGTTAAAGATCCTTCAGACGTTTGAGAGCGAAGCCACGCGTCGCTCATCGACTACAGGAATTCGGATGAGCGTCTTAAGCCTCTATCAAATAGGAGGGTCTTTTGTAGTCGTCTGGAGACACCGGGCTTTCCGAGAAGGCCCGCGGCACTTGGCTGGAGGTACTGTCGGACCGCTCCGGTGCCAGAAGAGGGGTGCGGCTTGATCGAGGGAGGGAGGGAGGGAGGGAGGGAGGGAGGGAGGGAGGGGGGAGGGACACACCCCCGAGATCCGGCAGTTGATCGCTTCGTGCCGCATGCAGGGGTTTGACGCGACTGACGCGCTTGGTCATCTGACGCATCACCCACCGGGGTGTTGTTTCCAACATTATCTCGTCATCGATTTCTAAGATTCGCTCACCTGACTTCCGCCGATCTTTCCGCACTGCGGCCCAGGCCGAGTGATCATCTTCCAACCGGGTCGTGCGCTGGCGGGGTCTTCGCGGCGACCCGACCCGACGCTCGGCAAGCTTGCAAGCCGCGTGGCTCCGGCGTAATGTATCAACATTGAAGATACACCGGAAATCGGCTATGCGTGTCACTGTGAAGAAGTGGGGCAACAGTGCGTCGGTGCGTATACCTGCCGCCGTCATGGAGGCGGCCCACCTGACGCTGGATGAAGTCGTGGATATCCGCGAAGAAGGCGGGACCATCGTGATCGAGCCGATACGACCCAGGGGCTACGACCTTGCTGAATTGCTGGCCGGCATCACGCCGGAGAACCTGCACGCAGAAGTTGACGTTGGTGGACCCGTGGGTAAGGAAGCGCTCTGATGGTTCAGCACTACACTCCCGAGGCCGGCGATATCGTGTGGCTGCACTTCGATCCGCAGGCTGGACATGAGCAGGCTGGCCACAGGCCGGCGCTGGTTGTCAGCCCTTCGGCCTACAACGGCAAGACCGGGCTGATGCTCTGCTGTCCCATGACCACGCAAGTCAAGGGCTACCCCTTCGAGGTACCGATACCGGGGGATCGCCCGGGCGCCGTCCTAGCCGACCAGGTCAAGAGCCTCGATTGGGTGGCCCGCAAGGCCCTACGCAAAGGGAAGGTGTCCACCGCCGAGCTGAACGACGTCAGGGCCAAGATAGTCGCGTTGGTAGGCCCGGAGCCTCAGTAATGAAAAGGACGACGCGAGGACTGGACTCGAAATGAGCCCGCGAGCGGGACCCCTATACGACCCGACCACGAATCTCCGTTGCGTAAGCCGATCCGCCGCCTTGAGGCTCTTCAGTCGTCGGAGACGGGCGAAACAAGGCGGAATCGAGACGATAGCGGCGCAGGAGCTTGTAAAACTCCGTACGATGTCGACCGGCCATGCGCGCCGCGCTGCTGACGTTGCCTTCGGTGATCCGAAGAAGGTTGATGAGGTATTCGCGATCGAAGCGCTCACGCGCATCGGCCAAGGAGGGCAGAGTGCCGAGATCGTTTCGCAGGGCGCGCTGAACCAGGGTCGCCGGAACAATCTTGGTCGTGCAAAGCGCGGCGGCCTGCTCGACGAGATTCTGGAGCTGGCGCACGTTTCCCGGCCAGGGAGCCGACATCATCAACTCCATCGCGTCCGGTGCGAAACCCTCGACCTGCCTCTTGTTACGTGCGTTGGCTTCGGCGAGGAATCGGTTCGCAAGCAAGGGAATGTCCTCTAGCCGCTCCCGCAAGGGCGGCAACTCCAACCGAACCACGTTGAGGCGATAAAAAAGGTCGGCGCGAAACTGCCCGTCGGCCATCGCCTGGTCCAGGTCGCGATGCGTTGCCGAGATGACCCGAACGTCCACGCTGACCGAGCGGTTCGCACCGACCGGACGAACCTCGCCCTCCTGCAAGGCGCGCAGCAGCTTGGCTTGGAATGCAAGCGGCATATCGCCGACCTCGTCGAGAAAAAGGGTACCGCCGTCGGCCTCCTCGAAAAGTCCCTTGCGGTTCTGGATGGCGCCCGTAAAGGATCCTTTGGCGTGACCGAAGAGCTCGGACTCCAGGAGCGTCTCGGGGATGGCGCTGCAGTTGACCGCCACGAAGGGGCGACTGGACCGCGGGCTGGCCCGATGGACGGCTCGCGCCAGAAGTTCCTTGCCTGTCCCGCTTTCGCTTTGGATCAGGATGTTCGTGTCGGTCTCTGCTGCGAGGTAAGCATGTCGCAGGACGTCTTCTAGCGCTGCGCTTCGCGTGATGATGTTTGCGCGCCAATCCTCAATCCGTGAAGAGGGTTCCTCTTCGGCGCCGCCAAGCCTTGCCGCACGCTCGACGAGGCCCAAGAGCTCCTTGCCGTCGAAGGGCTTGGTGAGGAATCCGAAGACACCGCGTTGGGTGGCGTCCACGGCGTGGGGAATGCTGCCGTGGGCGGTCAGAATGATCACGGGTAGGCCCGGGTAATCCCGTCTGATGGAGTCGAACAGCTCTAGGCCATCCATGCCGTCCATCCGCAGATCGCTCACAACCAGCCGCGGTTTGAAGTGCGCGAGCACGGCAAGGGCCTCCTCGCCGCAGGTCACCGCCCTTACCTCGTGCCCGGCTGTTTTGAGGCGTATGGAAAGCAGCTTGCGCAGATCGGCGTCATCGTCCACCAAGAGGATCTTTGTCGGGTTGGTCACTTGAGATTATCCTCGGGTGATGCAAGATTTAAATCGCGTCTTCGGTCACGAATCTCCATTTCGATCTCTTTGAGTTCTTCCAACTGAGTCGTCAGCGCGTCGCGCTCGCGAATCGTTGCGTGAAGGGCGCGGTCACGCACCTGCTGTTGTCGTTCGCTCGCCCTAAGTTGTTCAAGTTGCGCTGCGACATCATCACGTTCGCGGATGACGGTCTGAAGCGAAAGGACGTCCGCGTCCTCTTGCCCAAGCTTGTCCGCGTCTCCCGGACCGCGCTTGGGTGCGGCGGCAAGGCGTGCGTCGAGAGCGTCGCGCTGACGAATGGTCACGCCGAGTCTGCTTCGCAGCCGGGCCTCGGTCCGCAATTGATCCAGCATGACCGTCGCCAGTGCGATCGATCCCGGCGTTTGCATCGGATGATTGAGATAGGCCGTAAACAGCTCCGCCGCGCGCGCCTTGTCGGACGGCTCGCCGAGCATCGTCATGACCAGCGCCCAGCCCAACAATTGCGACGGGTCATCGGTGTCCGCTGCAGCGGCTGAATCGCGCAGGGTGGCTGGGTCCGACTGTCGAAGCGAGGCGACTGTTCCGAACACCCGATTGAGATCAACGGGCTCCGGCACAGGTTTGGACGCCCGAGAAAGGACGCTCGGAGTGCATGCGGTGAGAAGGGCTAGGATCGCCGCGCTTGCGGCAATCAGGACGGGCTGTCGCCAAGTCTGCCAAGCGCTCCCGAGGCCGTATGGGATGATCATGTTGATTGCGAGGAGGTCCTCGCTGCGTCGACCGCTTCGGAGGCCCCAAAAAATCGACGTCGAGGTAAGCGGAGTCGAAGGCATGCGCCTTCATCGGAATTCATGACCTGCAAGCGACCTCCCAAGGCCAAGGCATACTCACGAGCGATAAAGAGACCGAGGCCGCTTCCGCGAATGCGGCTGTTGCCGACCGAAGGCTTCTGAAAAAAACGCTCGAAAACGTTCTCGCGATCTTCGGGGCGAATGCCTTTTCCTTCATCTCGAACATCGATATAGATGTCGTTATTGAAGTTCCCGGTGACGATACGGACACGGCTGCTTGCCGCGGTGAACTTAATCGCATTCGACAAGAGGTTATCGACGATCGTCGCGAGCCGCTCCTGATCCGACCACAAGGTCTCGCTGCTGAGGATCAGCTCGATGTCGAGCTCTTTGGCGCGCGCCGGCAACTTATGGCGCTCGGCAAGCTTACGAATCAGATCGTCAAGGTCAATGCGACGTGGAGCAATTACGGCTGCTGCGTCTTCGCCGTTGCTGGCGGTGAGAAGGTTTTCGATCAGTCCCTGGAGCTGAAGGCTATTGACACGGACAATGTCCAGAATCTCATGCTGCTCGGGCTCGAGCGATCCGAGAACATCCTGCGACAGGAGCTCGGCACCTTCGACGATATTGGTCAGCGGCGTTTTAAGCTCATGCGAGATATGGTGAAGAAAAAAGGTCTTTTGCTCCTCGAGCTCAATGAGGCGAAGCCGCAGCCAGTTCAAGCGTTCACCGAGATCGGCAAGATCACTGAGACCCGAAACCTGAATCGGACGATCGAAACGTCCGTCACCCAGTGATCGAATCGCCTGATCGAGTTGACGCATGGGTCGCGCAATCAGCATTGTGAAAATGAACGTCAGGAGCAAGGCTACCGGGATGCTGGCGGATGCCTCCCACAAGAGTTGTTGTCGGGTGTCCGCCCCTTCGCGATGCATCGCCTCGACCTCGCGCGCCACGACACGCACGCTTTCACGATAGATGTCGCGCGAGAGCACGTTGAGATGTGCAAAGCTTTCCAACGCGGTTTTCGTCGCCTCAGCGCTTGTGCCTCCGCTATCCAAGGCTGCGAACGTCGCCTTTGACGCCGCTTCGAGATCAAGTGCCAGGGTACGCACCGACCGACCCATCTCCAGAGCCGCAATGTCGGCCAAGTGGATCAAGAAGCTTTCGCGCTGGGCCTCATAGGACTCGAGGAGTGCCGGATCGGACAAGACGTGATATTGACGCGCAAGGCGTTCGACGTCCGTGATTTCCTCGATCAGATTTCGGCTTGCTTGGGTTGCACGGACCGCCGCGACCACCGCATCTTGCCCCTTCGAGGCGAGGTGATCGACCGCAAACCAGGCCGTAGCGAGTGCCAAACCGAGGGGTAAAGTGACGACAGCGAATCCGATCAGGACCAACTGAAGAAGCGAGAACGTCAGGTCAAGGCGGCGGTGTCGTGTCATCCACTCGGTCGTCGGTGGTGCGCAGGGGGGAACTCGAACCCCCAAGGAATACTCCACTGGAACCTAAATCCAGCGCCTCTGTCCGTTCCGCCACCCGCGCGAGTCGCCTTAAACCGCGCCCAGCGCGGTATGCGATGTCATTAGATTGGATCGGTCCCGGAAGCTTTGAAGGCCGCTGGAGACGGCGCGGTTTAAGATGTTAAAGAATATATCATTTTAAACCGCGTCCCCGCTAAGGGCCGCGGACAGACCAGACGTCGGACTTACTGGAAAGTTAGCATTTCGCTCCGGACGCGGTTTAGTCTACAGCGGATTCGCAGCGAGCGGGCCACGCATGCAGTCGGCGCGAGGACGACTGCTCTCCCGCAAGGAACGGCCATCCCTGGCCAAACAACCGGCCCCCTGCCCTACCGAGCTGCCTTCAGCGCCGCATGGGCCGCCGCAAGCCGCGCGACCGGAACACGCGGACCCGAGCAGCTGACATAGTCCAACCCCGCCTCATGACAGAAGGCGATGGAGGCCGGATGGCCGCCGTGCTCGCCGCAGATGCCGACATGCAGGTTGGGCTTGACCGAGCGGCCCCAGTCCACGGCCAACTGCATGAGCTTGCCCACGCCCTTCACGTCCAATACCTCGAAGGGGTTGTCCTGCAGGATGCCGGACTGGTTGTAGAGCGGCAGGAACTTGTTCTCGGCATCCTCGCGCGAGAAGGAGAAGGTCGCCTGTGTCAGGTCGTTGGTGCCGAAGGAGAAGAACTCGGCCTCCTCGGCAAGCGACTCAGCGCGCATGCAGGAGCGCACGACCTCGATCATGGTGCCGAACTTGAAGTTCACCGGCTGGCCGTAAGTCTCGGTCACCTCGTCGTGGATGGTATCGACGAACGACTTGACCAACCGCAACTCCTGCGCGGTGCAGACCTGCGGCACCTTGATCTGGGGATGGACCTCGATGCCGGCCTTGGTGCATTCCGCGGCCGCTTCCAGGATCGCCCGGATCTGCATCTGGTAGATCTCGGGGAAGGTGATGCCGAGACGCACGCCGCGATGACCCAGCATGGGGTTGGTCTCGTAGAGCGCACGGACCTTGCGCAGCATCGCCTCTTTCTTGGCGATGGCATCCTCGACGATCGCCGGATCCACCATGCGGCGAAGCGACTCGACATCATGGCGAACGTTCTCGGGCGAGTGCAGCAGCCCCATCGCACCGGCCAACACCGTCATGCCGCGGGTCGTGCGGGCCAGGACGCGCAGGTCCGTCAACTCGCGCTCGAGGACATGCTCGTCGGGCAGGAACTCGTGGATCGGCGGGTCAAGCAACCGAATGGTGACCGGATTCGGTGCCATCACCTCGAACAGATCGCGGAAGTCCTTGCGCTGCAGCGGCAGCAGCTTGTCGAGTGCGGCCTGACGTGTCTCCGGCGTCTCGGCGACGATCATCTCGATCACGACCGGCAGACGCTCCACATCGTTGAACATGCGCTCGGTACGCGCCAGACCGATGCCGACCGCGCCGTACTTGCGCGCACGCCGGGCGTCCTCGGGCGTGTCCGCGTTGGCCATGACCTTGAGCCGGGCCACCTCGTCCGACCAGCCGAGGAGGACGTCGAGCTCGGGCGTGAAGTCGGGTTCCACGGTCGGGATGGCACCGAGATAGACCTTGCCCGAGGTGCCGTCGATGGTGATGACGTCGCCCTCTTTGAAGCTGGTCAAGCCGACCCGCGCCTCGCGCCGGTTGACATCCACGCTGATGCCTTCGGCGCCGGCGACGCAGGGCTTGCCCATGCCGCGTGCGACCACCGCGGCATGGGAGGTCTTGCCGCCGCGCGAGGTGAGGATGCCTTCCGCCGCGAAGAAGCCGTGGATGTCCTCGGGCTTGGTCTCCTCGCGGACCAGGATGACCTTTTGGCCGAGCTCGTGACCGAATTGCTCGGCGCGATCGGCATCGAAGACCGCAATGCCCGATGCCGCGCCCGGCGATGCCGGAAGGCCCTGTGCGACCGACTCGGCCTTCACGGTCGGATCCAGACGCGGGAAGAGCATCTGCTCGAGCAGATCGGGCTGGATGCGCAGCAGCGCCTCTTCCTTGTTGATCAGTCCCTCGCGCTCCATCTCCACCGAGGTACGTACCATGGCGACCGCGTTCATCTTGCCGTTGCGCGTCTGCAGGCAGAACAGCTGACCGCGCTCGATGGTGAACTCGAAGTCCTGCACCTCGCGATAGTGGGTCTCGAGCTTCTCGCGCAGGATGTCGAGCTGCGCGGCCATCTCGGGCATCTCCACGCGCAGCCGCGAGATCGGCTTGGGCGTGCGGATCCCGGCGACCACGTCCTCGCCCTGGGCGTTGACCAGATACTCGCCGTAGAGCTTGTTCTCGCCGGAGCCCGGGTTGCGCGTGAAGGCCACACCGGTCGCGGAGTCGTCTCCGCGGTTGCCGAAGACCATGGTCACCACGTTGACCGCAGTGCCGTTGGCCATCTCGGGTGTGATGTGGAATTGTCTGCGGTAGTCGACCGCGCGCTTGCCGCCCCAGCTGTTGAAGACGGCCTTGATGGCGATCTCCAATTGACGGTAAGGATCTGAGGGGAAAGGGTGGCCGGTATGGGACTCGACGACCTTCAGGAAACGCTCGCTGACCTCCTTCAGATCAGACGCACTGAGGTCGACGTCCTGCTTGGCGTGCGCCGCCTCCTTGACCGTCTCGAGCTCATGATCGAAGGCGGCATCCGGCACCCCGAGCGCGACCTTGCCGAAGAGCTGGATGAAGCGGCGATAGGCGTCGTATCCGAAGCGTGCGTCCCCGGTCGCACGGATCTCGCCCTGCAGCGTCTCCTCGTTCAACCCCAAGTTCAAAATGGTGTCCATCATGCCGGGCATGGACATGGCCGAGCCCGACCGCACCGAGACCAGCAGCGGCTTGTCCGGATTGCCGAACCCCTTGCCGGTCTTCTTCTCGACGGCACGCATCTGCGCGTGAACCGCATCCATCAGCCCGTCCGGCAACGCATGATCGGGGGAGTCGAGGTATTCCAGGCAGGCCGCGGTCGAGATCACGAACCCGGGCGGAACATTCAGCCCCATCTGGGTCATCTCGCAGAGATTGGCGCCCTTGCCGCCGAGTAGTCTCTTGTCCTTGCCGTCCCCTTCTTCGAATGCGAACACGTGTTTGGTGGTTTGGGATGCCATTGTTCGAATGTACCTCTCTCGTCTTTTCGTTGCGGGTGATCTGGACGCGAGCACGCGGACCCGTGCCGCGGCAACCGTCGTATTGTCGCAGAGCTTTGCGGTCGGGTCGGGAGGAATTTCGTGCGGGGGGTGCCGGGGGGAGAGCTTCCTGCCTCCTGCCTCCTGCCTCCTGCCTCCTGCCTCCTGCTTCCTGCCTCCTGCCTCCTGCTTCCTGCTTCCTGCTTCCTGCCTCCCGCTTCCTGCTATCAGCTATCAGCTATCAGCTGCGTAGGCTGTGCTGACGATAGGAAGCACAACGCCCGATGGGGGCTGGGGGGCTGGGGGCTGGGGGCTGGGGGCTGGAGGCTGGAGGCTGGAGGCTGGAGGCTGGAGGCTGGAGGCTGGAGGCTGGAGGCTGGAGGCTGGGGGCTGGGGGCTGGGGGCTGGGGGCTGGCGGCTGGCGGCTGGCGGCCTCAGCGGCCGCAACTCCGCAGATACGCTCGCCAGCCCCCGAGCGCACTGATGTCTCGCGCGCCCTCCGACGCAAAACCCTCGCAGATGAAGCCCTTCTCCCAACGGCCGTCGGCCAGCTCGACGCTGCCCAGGCCGAGCGGTGCGGGGATGCCGGCGAGGAAGCTACCGACGGTCGTCTGCGGTAGCGCCCAGACCTCGACCTCGATCGCGACGCCGTCAGTCGGGGCCCGGATCAGACCGGGACGCTCGGGAGGACCGCCGGGGAGTGCGTAGAGGCGGTAGCAGGACGCGGTTTTGGTTGCGGATAGGAGACGTCCTCCGCGTTCGATCAGTTGGTGATTGAGCGCGAGTCCGGAGAGGTGGGCACCGCAGACGACCAGAGGCATCATTTCGGGCGCGGTCTCCTTCGGGTCTTCCGCGGGACAGCCAGGCTCCGGTGTCGAAGCCGGCGACACCGGATGTCCGGTCGCGCCTTGGGTGGGCCACTCGCTCTGGCTCGGATCCAGATGCAGGCGTTCGGACAGACGCGCCAGAACCGCGTCGCTGAAGGCGGGGCCGAAGAGGGTCACGCCGAACGGCAGACCGTCGGGCCGCATCCCGGCAGGTAGGGCCACGGCGGCCAGGTCCAGCAGGTTCATATAGTTGGTGTAATAGCCCAGGTTGCTGTTGAGCCGGATCGGATCGGCTTCGACCTCCGCGATTCGATAGGGCGTTGCGATCGTCGGAGTCAGGATGCAGGTCAAGTCGGCCCAATACGCGTCGGCAGTGCGCTTGATCTCGGCCAGCCGATATTGGGCCTTGAAAGCATCGACCGCGCGTGCTTCGGCGGCCGGCTCGATGATGGCGCGGGTAACCGGGTGCAGGGTCTCGGGGCGGGTTCGGATCCAGTCCTCGATCGCCGCGTAACGCTCCGCGACCCAGGGGCCATCGTAGAGCAGTCGCGCCGCCTCGACGAAGGGGGTGAAATCGATGGCGACCGCCTCGCCGCCGAGTGCGCTCAGGCGTGCCGCCGTCGTCTCGAACAGACTGGCGCTTGCCGTATCACCGAACCACTCGAGCTGGGCGGGTACGCCGAAGCGAAAGGGTGCATCGACCGCTTCGCCCGCAAACCGCGTCGGCAAGGGAGCGGGCCGCGAAAAGGGATCTTCGGGGTCAAAGCCGACGGCAATCGGCATCAGCACGTCGGCGTCGGCCACATCCAAGGTGAAGAGACTGACACAATCGAGCGTGCGGCAGGCCGGCAGGACGCCGCGGGTGCTGACGAGGCCGCGGGTCGGCTTGATACCGAACAGGTTGTTGAGCGCCGCCGGGACACGTCCGGAGCCGGCGGTATCCGTCCCCAAGGCGAAGCTGACGAGCCCGTGCGCGACCGCCGCGGCGGAGCCCGAGCTGCTGCCTCCGGCGATATAGCTCGGATCGAAGGCATTGGGCACGGCACCGTAAGGCGAGCGGGTACCGACCAGACCGGTCGCGAGCTGATCGAGATTGGTCTTGCCGATGGGCAGCGCACCGGCGGCGATCAGGCGCTCGACGACGGTGGCGGAGCGCTCCGGTGTCCATGCTAGCTCCGGAAGCGCGGCGGTCGTCGGCACACCCGCGAGATCGATGTTGTCCTTGATCGCGAAGGGGATGCCGTAGAGCGGAAGCGTCTCGGGATCGGTCTCGGACAACCGCGCCAGATAGGGCGCAAGCTCGGCGTCGGACAGGACATGGATCCAGATGTTGTCTGCCCCGTGCTCGGCGATCCGGGTGCGGATCTGATCCACCAGCGTCGTCGGCCTGAGACGGCGCTCGCGATAGGCGGCGAGGAGATGACGGATCGAGAGGTTCAGGGGCGTCTGCAGTGTTCGGCTCATGCTGTTGTCTCCGTTGCGTCGGCGGCCGTATCCAGAACCAACAGTGCCTGACCGGGTGTGACCTGGGCGCCGCTCCGACAGAGGATGCGCGCGACCCGCCCGCTCCGGTCGGCGTGCACCGCAATCTCCATCTTCATTGACTCCAGAACCAGCAGCACGTGACCCGGCTCGACCTGCTCCCCGATCTCCACGGCGAGCTGCCAGACACTGCCGTGGACATGGCTCTCGATCGCCAGCTCGCTCGGCGAGAGCCGGAGCGACTCGGCCTGCTCGTCGATGTGCCCGGATGCGCCGGTGCCGACATCCTGATCGACCTCGAGCTGACCGGCTGCAGCCCAGCGCTCGCGCTCGGCCTCGAAGGCGGTCTGTTGGCGTGCCTTGAAGGCCGCGATCGAATCCGCGTTCGTCTGCAGAAACGCCTGGTATTCGGCGAGGCTGAACCGCGTCTCCTCGATCTGTAGCCGAAAACCGCCGCGCGGAAAGGCCTCGCGCAGCTCGGTCAGCTCCTGCTCGGAGACCGGATAGAAGTGGATCTGGTCGAAGAAGCGCAGCAGATAGGGCCGCTCGAAATCCGGGGTGCGTTTGAAGCGGTTCCACATCTGGAGCGTGCGTCCGACGAACTGATAACCGCCCGGCCCTTCCATGCCGTAGACACAGAGGTAGGAGCCACCGATGCCGACCGCGTTCTCCGGTGTCCATGTCCGCGCCGGGTTGTATTTGGTGGTCACCAGGCGATGTCTTGGATCCAACGGCGTCGCGACCGGCGCGCCCAGATAGACATCGCCCAGACCCATCACCAGATAGCTCGCCTCAAAGAGGATGCGCCGAACCGCCTCGATGCTGTCGAGCCCGTTGATGCGGCGGATGAACTCGATGTTGCTCGGACACCAGGGGGCATCCGGTCGCACCGATTGCATGTATTTCTCGATCGCGAGCCGGGTGGACGAGTCGTCCCAGGACAAGGGGAGGTGCACCACGCGCGCCGGAACCGACAGAGACTCGACATCCCCGAGCGCCTGCTCGCGCGCGACGAGCCGATCCAACAGAGCCCCGAGCTTCAGCGTACGGCTGTCGTAGCGCACCTGCAGGGAGCGGATGCCCGGGGTGAGCTCCAGCACGCCCGGAATCGGCTCGGCCCGGAGCGAGAGCATCAGTGCATGCACCCGGAAACGCAGCCCGATATCCAGCACCTGCGGGCCGTACTCGACGAGCAGATCCTTGTCGCCCGAGGCCCGATAGGTGACACCGACCGGATGCTCGGGCGGATCGATCCAACGCAGGCGCGGGTCCGAGGGAGGCAAGGTCTTGGCCTTCACTGCCGCCGGCGCCGCAAGCCGGAGGATCATGTCGCCCTGCGCAGCCTCCAGCGCATTGGCGGTCTCCTGAGAGACAGGTACAAAACGCACCCGATCACCCGGTCGGAGCTGACCCAGACACCAACGATCCGCCGAGATCACGGTCGCCGGGCAGACGAACCCGCCCAGACTCGGCCCGTCAGGACCCAGGATCACGGGCATGTCGCCGGTGAAATCCAGCGTCCCCAGGGCATAGGCGTTGTCGTGGATGTTCGATGGATGCAGTCCGGCCTCGCCGCCGTCGGGCCGCGCCCAGGTCGGCTTGGGGCCGATCAGACGCACGCCGGTGCGGCTCGAGTTGTAGTGCACCTCCCAGTCGGTCACGAAGAGGGTCGCGATGTCCTCGTCGGTAAAGAACTCGGGGGCACCGTGTGGGCCATAGATGACCCGAAGGATCCAGGTGTCGCCATAGCGCGGGATGAGTGCCTCGGGGAGACCGGACGCGCTCGGGCGCCCGGCGCTCCCGTCCGTGAGCTTCTCGGCGAGCGGATCCGGATCGGAGTCCAGATGCAGTACATCCCCGACCTGCAACGGACGCCCGCCGTGCCCGCCGAATCGGCCGAGTGTGAAGGTGGCGCGACTGCCGAGATAGTTCGGCACCTGCAGGCCGCCGCGCACCGACAGATAGGCGCGCGCCCCGGACCCGACCAGGGCTCCGAGACGCAGCACCTCCCCCGCGCGCACAGCGACGGGACGCCACCAGGGCAGCGCACGTCCGTCGATCTGTGCCGCCATCTCCGCACCGGTCAGACAGACGAGCGCATCGCGATTGAAGCGCAGCGTCGGGCCCGTGACCGTCAGCTCCAGCCCGGCGGCGTCGGACGGATTGCCGAGCAGACGGTTGCCGAGCCGGAACGCCAGATCGTCCATCGGCCCCGACGGGGGGATGCCGACGTCCCAGTAGCCCAGTCGGCCCGGCCAGTCCTGTACCGTGGTCTGGGTGCCGGCGGCGAGGACGTCGATGGTGTCGGGCCGATAGTCGAGGCCCTCCAGCGTCGCCGTATGGTGGCGGCCGGCCACGACCTCCGGATCGCGAATGACCTGGCGTAGATAGGCGAGATTGGTCTCGATGCCGGCGATCTCGGTCCGCTCCAGCGCCTCCCCCAAGCGTGCGAGTGCCGCGGGGCGATCCTCCGCATGGACGATGACCTTGGCGAGCAGCGGATCATAGTAGGGCGAGACCTGGGTGCCGCTCTCGATCCAGGTGTCGACGCGTAAGTCCGGCGGAAGCTCGACATGGGTCAAGAGCCCAGCGCTCGGCTGAAACCCCTTGCCCGGATCCTCGGCGTAGAGACGGACCTGGATCGCATGACCTCGCGGCTCGACAGCCAGCGCGCCGAAATCCGGAAGACTGCCCGCCCCCAGATGCACCATCCACTCGACCAAGTCGACCCCGGTCACCGCCTCCGTGACCCCGTGCTCGACCTGAAGACGCGTGTTGACCTCCAAGAAATAGAAGGCGTCGCGCTCGGGGTCGTTGATGTACTCGACCGTCCCCGCCGAGCGATAGGCGACCGCGGCACCGAGTCGGCGCGCGGTCTCCAGCATGGCGGTGCGCAGCTCGGGCGGGAGGTGCGGCGCGGGGGTCTCCTCGACAACCTTCTGATTGCGCCGCTGCAGCGAGCAATCGCGCTCGCCGAGCGCCACGACGCCGCCGAGCCCGTCGCCGAAGATCTGCACCTCGATGTGTCGCGCCCCGCGCACATAGCGCTCGAGGAAGATCCCGGCGTCGGCGAAGTTACTTTGACCGAGCCGACGGACCCGCGCGAAGGCATCGGTCAGCTCCTCGGCATCGGCGCACTGCTGCATCCCGATCCCGCCGCCGCCCGCCGTGCTCTTGAGCATCACCGGGTAGCCGATCCGGTCCGCCTCGCGTCGGGCCTGCTCGGCGTCCTCCAGCAGACCGCTGCCGGGCAGCAGGGGTACGGCGTTGGCAGCGGCGAGCTCGCGTGCACGGTGCTTGAGCCCGAAGTCGCGCAAGTGCGACGGGGTCGGTCCGAGAAAGACCAGACCACGCTGCTCGCACGCCTCCGCGAAGCTCGCGTTCTCCGAGAGGAAACCGTAGCCGGGATGGATCGCCTGCGCCCCGGTCGCCTCGGCCGCGTCCAGGATCCGGCCCATGTCCAGATAGGACTCGGCCGCCAACGCCTCGCCGATACAGACCGCCTCGCCCGCCAGGCTCACATGCCGCGACCCGGCATCGGCGCGCGAATAGACCGCCACCGACCCGACACCCAAGGTGTCCAGCGTGCGGATGATGCGGCAGGCAATCGCGCCGCGGTTGGCAATCAAGACCTTGTCGAACATCGTCGGCGATTCCGAGCGGTCGCGGGTCGTCCCGCGTCGATAACATGACCCACAGGGTCGTCCCCGAGGTCGTCGAGCCGTAGGTCGGATTAGCGTAGCGTCGTCATCCGACAGTCGATCTCGCAGCAGTCCGCAGCGTCCCTAGGAATGCCTCTCACGGAGACACGGAGATCACGGAGACTCCGAGAACGTTTCATCATTCCCTCCGTGCCTCCGTGTCTCCGTGAGAGCAACCCTGATTGCGGGCACCGCAATCAGTCCCAGATGAGCATCCGCGCCGGCGTCGGGTTATAGGCATTGCACGGATTGTTGAGCTGCGGACAGTTCGAGACCAGGACGACGAGGTCCATCTCGGCGCGCAGCTCGACATATTTGCCGGCGTCCGAAATGCCGTCCTCGAAGGTCAGGCGCCCCTCGGGCGTCACCGGCACGTTCATGAAGAAATTGATGTTAGCGGTCAGGTCGCGCTTGCCCATGTCGTAGCTGGATTCGGCCAACGCGATCAGATAATTGTCGCGGCAGTTGTGCATCGGCCGCTTTTCCAGCGCGTAACGCACCTGATTGGACTCGGCGGCGCAAGCCCCGCCTAGGGTGTCGTGCCGCCCGCAGGTGTCGGCGACGATGGTCGCCATCGGGTTGCCGTCGTTGGAGAGCAGGACCGAGCCGGTGGTGAGATAGAGGCTGCCTTGGGCGCGAATGGTGTCGACGGCGCTATAGCGCTCGGCGGGGTCACGGGCGTTGTAGAAGAGTGTGTCCACCGCCTGGTTGCCCATGAGGTCGAGGATGCGCAGGGTCTGGCCGGCCCGCAGCGCATGCAGCCAGGGCTCGCCGGCCGGGATCTCGAAGTCGTAGACGGCGTCGGAGGGATCGCGCCTGCTCTCGACCAGGTTGGCCGTGAAGTCGGCGACGGGAGATGACTGGTTCGGGATCTCGATCGGAATCTGGGTCGTCATACCGGTGCCCTCAAAGCTGACAGTGATGGATGGCCGTGTTGGCGAAGCCTCTGCCGTTCTCCGGACAGGAGATTCGGCAGGGGTCGTCCTCGGCGGGGGGATCGGCGCGATAGATCGCCAGATCCACCGGCTTGGGCGACCACTCGGTCGCCGGGTCGAGAGGATGCGGGCAGGTGTTGAGTACCACCAAGGTGTCCATCTCGGCACGCAGGTCGACATGATCGCCGGCCTTGGAGTGGCCGGACTCGAAGCGCATGATGCCGGCCTCGTCGACCGCGACCTTGCTGAAGAAGTTGACGTTGGCGACCAGATCGCGACGCCCCAGACCCCATTTGCCCAACTCGATCAGGAACAGCTCGCGGCCATTGCGCAGGAAGGCATTGCGCGCCTCCTGATAACGGGCCTCGCCGAAGCGCTCGCGCACCAAGGCTGCGTCGCTCACCCCGCAGAAGGTGTCGTGCCAGCCGCAGGTATCCTCCGTGATCGAGACCAGAATCCGACCCATGTCGGAGTAGCAGACATGACCCGCGGTCAGAAAGGCCGTGTGCTGCGCCTTGAGCGTATCGGCCATGTTGTAGCGCTCAAGCTTCTCGTGCGCGTTGTAGAAGAGCGCCGAGCAGTTGGCCCCGCCACGCCGATCGGTCAGGCGCAGCGCAAAACCGCGGCGAATGACGAAGGACCAGTTGCGCGCACCGGGCAGCAGCTCGGTGTGGACGATGCGCGAGGGGTCTAAGGGCTCGGTGGTCATGAGTGGTTTCCTCGGGTGTTGGGATTGGCGGAGCCTCGTGCTTCCTGCCTCCTGCCTCCTGCCTCCTGCCTCCTTCTTCCTGCTCTTAGCTTTCAGCTATCAGCTCTGAGCTGGGTGGGCTCACCGCTCACCTCCGGGAGCTGGTGGCTGGTGGCTGGTGGCTGGCGGCTGGCGGCTGGTGGCTGGCGGCCGCCCCAGGACCTCCGCCAGCGTCCCCGCATCCGTCTGCCCGATCGGCAGGTCGTAGGTGATGCCGGCGCCGTAGGCTTGCGGCGCATCCGGGTCGTGGCGCAGCTTGTCGAAGACCAGCAGACGCGTGCCCAGATAGAAGCCTTCGCGGATGTCGTGAGTGACCATGAAGACGGTCAGGTTGTTCTCGCGCCAGAGCCGCAGGACCAGCTCGTGCATGTCGCGGCGGATACCCGGGTCGAGCGCGCCGAAGGGCTCATCGAGCAGCAGGATGCGCGGGTGCATCACGAGCGACTGGGCGAGCGCGAGACGCTGCTGCATGCCGCCGGAGAGCTGGCTCGGATATTTCCGCAGTGCTTGACCGAGACCGACCGCCTCGAGCATCGCGACCGCCTCCCCTTGCGCGTTGCGACGGGCGCCCCCGAAGAGCCGACCCGTCACGGGCGAGGCACGCAGCTCCAGTCCCAGCAGCACGTTGCCCAAGACAGAGAGATGCGGGAACACCGAGTAGCGCTGAAAGACGATGCCGCGATCCGGCCCCGGCTCGGCGGGAAGCGGTTCGCCGTCGAGCAGGATCCGCCCGCGGCTCGGCGTCTCCTCCCCCAGCAGCAGGCGCAGCAGCGTGGTCTTGCCGCAGCCCGAGGCCCCGACGATGGTGCAGAACTCGCCCGGCGCCACGGTCAGGTTGAGGCGCTCCAGCACGACCTGATCGCCGTAGGTCATCCAGACGTTCTCGAAGCGGATCCGCGGTGTCATCGGCCCGGCTCTCCGGTGTGATACCAGGGGAAGGCCCGGCGCGAGATCTGCTTGAGCAGAAAGTCGGTCAGATAGGCGAGGATGGTGATCCAGACCACGTAGGGCAGAATGACATCCATCGCGAGATAACGGCGCACCAAAAAGATGCGATAGCCGAGCCCCTCGGTGGCTGCGATCGCCTCGGCCGAGATGAGGAAAAGCCAAGCGGTGCCGAGCGAGAGCCGCACAGCATCGATCAGCCGCGGCACCACCTGCGGCAGGATGACCCTCAGGACGATCTGCCAGCTGTTCGCGCCCAGGGTTTGTGCCTTGATGATCAGCTCGCGCGGCAGCTCCTGCACCCGCTGCTGAAGATCGCGCACGATGAAGGGCGTGATGCCGACGACGATGAGCACCACCTTGGAGAGCTCGCCGAGCCCGAAGACGATGAAGAGGACCGGCAGAACGGCCATCGGCGGGATCAGCGACAGCACCGCGACGAAGGGTGCAAACCCGGACCGGATCAGCGGGATGGCGCCCAAGGCAACCCCCAATATCAGGCCGATCGCCGCGCTGATGCCGACACCCTGCGCGAGCCGTCGCAGACTCGCTCCCGTGTCCTTCCACAACAGGATCTCGCCAGTGCGCTGACTCGGCTCGCTGGTCAGACGGACGAAGGACTCGGCGAGCGTGCTGAAGGAGGGCAACAGCTTGTCGTTCGGGTTCTCCGCCAGCCGCGCATCCGAGGCCAACAGATAGACGAGCGCGAGGACCACGAAGGGCAGGAGCGCAAGGGCCGCGGTCGAGACCGGGCCGGGGCGTTGGTTGATGAGTCGTTTCATCGGTGGTCCTGGATTGGGCAGTGCGCATTTCGCCGGACGTTGTTAGCGGCCAGCCTCCAGCCTCCAGCCTCCAGCCTCCAGCTCTCGGAGCCTCGTTGGTGCATCAGGTTCACACCCTCCTCGAAGAGCACGTGACAAGCTCTCCAATCAAGGCACCCGCACCCTTTTGTCGAAACGCCGATAGCTGATAGCCGATAGCCGGTAGCCGATAGCCGATAGCAAATAGCTCATAGCTGATAGCTGATAGCTGATAGCTGGAGGCTGGCGGCTGGCAGCCGGCGGCTCTCAGATCACAGCGCCCCATCCGCCGCCATCTGCATAAAGCCCGCATCGAAGCGCAGCTTGAGATTGCCGTCGTCGCCGAAGTAGCGTTCGCCGGGGAAGGCGACGCCGATGAAACCCGGGTTTGGCGCGCCCTCGCCGAGCAGGCCATGGTCGAAGGAGAAGCTCGCCACCTCCTCCATGGTCAGCGGCAGCTGTTCGCTCTTGGCGAAGGCCACGGCCTCGGCCGGCTCGAAGAACATCTTGGTGCTGGCAAGCTGGGCGTCGTAGCCGGCGAGATCCGTCCCGGACGCCTTGCCCATCGCGGTGCGTGCGGCGCGTCCGGCCTCGTCGTCCTTGGACATGATCGACATGGTCTCGTACCAGGCGCCGACCAGGGCCTTGCCGAGCGCCGGGTTGGCCTTCAGCGTCTCGGTGTTGACGACCATGAGGTCGATGATCTCGCCGGGGATCCGGCTCGAATCGAATACCTTATTGGTGTTCGGCATGGCGAGGATCTCGGAGACCAGTGGATTCCAGGTCACCACGGCCGTGGGGCCGCCCGAGGCAAAGGCCGAGACCATATCGGCGTCCGAGGTGTTGACGACGGTGACCGCGCGCTCGGTCAGACCCACACTCGCCAGCGCGCGTGCCAAGAGATAATGCGAGACGGAGAGTTCGACCAGATTGACCTTCTGCCCGGCGATCTCGGCCAGCTCAGCCTTGTCGCGGAGGATGACGGCGTCGTTGCCGTTGGAGAAGTCACCGATGATCAGTGCCGTGGAATCCACGCCGCCGGCGGCCGGGATGGTGAGTGCGTCCATGTTGGTCATGACGCAGCCGTCGAAGGCCCCGGCGGTGTATTGGTTGATCGACTCGACATAGTCGTTGATCTGCACGACATCGATCTCGATGCCGTACTTGTCCGCCCATTTCTTGACGATGCCGGACTCGGCGGCATAGTCCCAGGGCATCCAGCCGACATAGATGCTCCAGGCGATGCGGAACTGATCCTTGGCCAGTGCGTTGCCGGAGACGGACAAGGCCGCGAGGAGGAGAAGGACAGCCGGCCCGAAGACGCGGGTATTGGGACGGTTGGACGCAGTGACGGTCATGGCAGGCTCTCCCGAGGTCAGGTTACGAAACGGAACGCAGGAGAACCTGCATGCAGGTGATCTCCCGGGCTTTTATCCCGCCGTGTAACCCGCCCCCGGTCGATGCGCCCTGGACCTTTCGAAAACCGGTTTCAGCCGGCTCGGGAAGGTGTTCGGACGGATCGGCGGATCAGGTCGGCAGCTCTCGGACCAGACACCCGCGGTCAGCGGATCGGAACCCTAGCCACCTATTCGCCGAATTGTCGCGTGAGCTGCAGGGCGGACGACGCACCTGCAGGTTCTCCTGAAACAGCGAGAAGCAAATCATGCGCCAACGACGGCAAGTGTCGCGGCGAGCAGCCGCTCGGCCCCCCCGCAAGAGGAGGGGGAGAGTCTAATGCCTTGTTTGAAATTACTCGCCCCCTTGCGGGGGGAGGGCCGGGGAGGGGGACGCTTACCGCTGCGACAGCGCCTTGAGTCCCAGTCATCCCGGCGGATGTCCATCCGGACCCAGGCATCCGCACAGCAAAGGCGCATTCAGGACCGAACGGCGCACAATTCAGGTGCGCTTAGTCAGCGACGTTCGTGCCGACTGAAGTCGGCGTACCCGGGGGCCGATTGAAACCGGCGTACCCGGCCCTGGGTACGCCGACTTCAGTCGGCCCCCGGGGAGGCGGACTTCAGTCCGCCGTATGCTGCGCTCGACGTCGCCGAGACGCCGCACCGCTTGAACAAGACCCCGACGTTTCGACAGATAAGGTGATTTCGGGGTTTAAACCGCGCCCGGTGCGGTATGCGTCATTTGTTGGAATGGCTTGGCCCCGCCAGCTCCGACGACTGTCGGAGCTGGCGGGGTTTAAGACTCTAAAAAATAAACCATTCTAAACCGCGTCCCCACTAAGAGCCGTGCATGCACCAAACGTTCAAGCTCACTCGAAACGACCATCTCGCTCTAGACGCGGTTTAGTTCCGAACCGGCGACCGGCCGCGGCCATCAATACTCGAAATTCCAGTCGAGACCCAAACCGCCCGGATCCAACCGAACCCGCTTCTCGACCACGCCCGCCGGGACCCGATCGCCCAGGATCAGACTGATGTCGGCACGCTCCGACAGCCAGGTCGCCAAGTCGGTCTCGCCGTTGAGGCCGATCCGCCGTTCGGCCCGCGCCGTGAGCGTCAAGAAATCGCGTCGGTCGTGCGGATCGGGTAGCTCGGCAAGGACTTGACCCAACGGGCGCGAAAGCAGCAGAAAGAGCCCTACCCCCTGCTCGCGATCCAAAACCTCGCGCACCAGCTCGCGCGAACGCCGATCGGTCAGGGTCGAAGCGAGCACGAGGGCACGATCCGGGTAACGCGCAACCAGTCGGTCGAGGGCCTGGTCGGCGAGCCGCCGCAACCGCATGCCGCCCGGACAGCCCGCGGCGGGCTCCGGAAGACCGACGATCAGCAAGCGCAGGATCCCGAGCCCCTGGCGTGCGAGCAGGGTCGGCAGGCCGCGTACCGCAAAGCGATCGAGATCCTTCATCGGCTCGGACAGATCGGCGTAGGGGATCAGCTGGGGATGGTGCTTGAGCTGATTGTTCCGTACGGGGGCATAGCTCCAGCCGTCGAGATGACGATCAGCCGCCCAGCGCTCGTGCTCGATGATGGCGAGTCGCTCGACCTCCAAGGGCGTCAGGACGAAGGATTCGACCATCTCCTCCGGCACCGCTCGGGCGTCGGTCACGGCGAGCTTGGCCCAGACATGATCGGCCTGGTGGCGATTGGCCTGGCGATAGGAGGTCGCCAACAGCTCCCAAGGCTGACCTGCAGGCTCGAGGTTCGGATCACGACCTTGAGCGGCGATGCTGTCGCGATAATGATCGTGGATGGTCCGGGCCACCTCGTCGCCGCGTCCGTCGAGCAGCACGGAGGCGCGACAGACCTCGCGAAGATAGGAGACCGGGATGATCTGGCCGTCCCAATCCGCGATCCCACCCCGAGCCGTTGCAGATCCGACCTCGTGTGCCAGACCGATCTCGAACAGGATCGGGGGTGAAACGCCCTGGATGTCTGCAAGGTCGCGCGCGAGCTGCCGAACGGTCTCGACAGCCTCTCCCGCCGCGTCCGGGAAACAGACAACGGCAAGTGTGACGGGCACGGCATCGATCTGCGGTGCGGTAGACGCCCGTGTTTCCTTCGAGCATGCCTCGTGCAGCATGTTCGCGAGGTCATCGATGGGTCCGAATCGGATGTCCGCGACCTCGGGTGCCTGTGGATAGGCGTCCAGGAATGCGGCCGCAACCGCATCGCTGTTCGCGCAGACGACACTGATGCGCGGCCGGCCGGTCCCGTACTGGATGAGGCGCAGGGCATGCACCAGGATCGCCTGAGCCGGATCGGCAAAGCCGGCGATGAGCAGATGAGGCCGTTGACCGAAGCGCGGATCCATGCCGAGGTGCAGCGGCCAACGGTTCAGCAGGGCACGTGCAGCACGATTGCGGATCGCGAAGGTCTCCAGCCGCAGGAGCCCGCTCGGGTCCGGCACGGGAAGCGGCGGCGGCGGATCCTGCCCGTGCATGAGGATCAGGCGTTGGGTCGCTCGCCGCCTCAGCCGTCCGCGCGGCTCGGCGCGGGCAAGGATGCCTTCGACCAGCGTCGGCGCGTCCGGAGGATCGGCCAGGATAAGGGTTCGAATCCGTTTCGGATCGAGCATCTCCAAGCGCTGTGCGTCGATCCGCAGGGCCTTGCGGCCCTCCAGGCGCAGGCCGTCGACGACCAGATTCGCAAGCGGCCCTGGGCCGCAGACCAAGATCGGCAGCGGGCCGAAGGCAATGGGCATCCGGTCTCGCATCCTCAGCGTGCGAGGGCATGCTCGACGAGCGCAGGCAGCCTCTCCGGCGCGTCCGCCAAGTCCGACACCTCGACCAGGTCGCGCTCGGCCTCTCCGACATCGACACCGACATCGGGAAGGCCCACGCCGTCGCGACGCCAGTCGGCAAGCCGATCTGCGGTACCACCGCTGCCGGCGAGCACCAGGACGCGACCGCCCGTGCGCAGTCGGTGCATCACATCCAGACGGGTGATCTCCCCGCCGGCCGCGACCAGCATCAGCGTGCCGCGCCCGCGGGCCAGACGGTCGGCCACGGCGCTGATCCAGGGCGACTCGTCGCCCCAGCCGTCGCCCGGCACCAGTATGAAATGGGTGTGGTCGGGATCGAGCGACGCCTTGCCGACGTTCTCGACAGGCTGCTCAGGCTTGGCCATGTCGATCGCCACGACACCTTGCGGCGCAATTCCGATCAGCGGAAAGCGCGCACCGGTGCAGCGGCGCGCCCGCCCCATCAGCGCCATGACACCGAAGGCGGTGCCTCCGTCGATCACGGCCGCGCCGAGCGCGTCGAGTCGCGGCGCGATCCGTTCGAAGAGCTTCAGCAGCGCGGGCGCCACTGTATCGGACAGATTCGCGGCACCGCCGACCAGGATCAAAACGGGTCTCGGGTGTGTCAACCCCGCACCGGTCAGCGCGGCGTCGAGATCATCGGGCTCGGGGCACGCATGCGGATGCGCGATCCACACCGAAGGCGCGAGACCGGCGCGGTTGCTCGTTGCGTCCAACGGCACGTCATTCCGTCTCGTGGAGGACGTTGCCCGCCTCGTCCCGAAGCGTCACGCGCATCGGAATCCCCTGGCGAATGCTGGCCGAGACCACGCAGAAGTCCTCGAAGAGGCCCTTGCAACGCGCGAAACGCGGGGATGCCGTCACGGCCTCTCCGAGGATCAAGGTGATCTCCATCCGGCCGACGCGCAGCCGCTTCTTCTCGTTGCGGACCATGACGCAGACCGCCTCGGCACGCAGACAGTTGTCCGGCGGCTCCTCCTTGAAGACGCAATAGAGCAGACTCGCGCTCAGACAGTTGGCCGCGGCGGCGGCAAGCAGGCGCGAGGCGTTCGGTCCCTTTTGCTCGCCCAAGGGGGGAGGCTCGTCCATGAGCAGATCCGCGGCGCGCTTCCAGTCGAAGGCGACATTGATCTGAAAGCCTTCCTGCTGCTCGAGATGAATCTTGAAACGGCCTTCTTCGGACATCGGGGTGACTCCAGCGTCGATAGGTAACCTGTCAGAAATAGATTGAGCACCGAATCTAATCGTTGTCGTTGTCGTTGTCGTTGTCGTTGTCGTTGTCGTTGTCGTTGTCGTCGTTGATGTCGATTACGATAAGCGTGGGAAAGGTATTCTCTCGTCGAGTTGTTTAACTTATTTTTGAACCCTTCCTACGGCTCGGATCAAGCGGATGAGCGGACCGACTCCGAATCACTCCGCTGCGCAACCGTTCGGCGGCTCGCATCGCCGAGCCGCGAGCCACGGGTCTTCGGATCCCGCACGCGACGCACGCCGGCGGCCCGGATGGAGTCCGGATCGGCCGCGTAGGTCCGCCAGTCGCCGCCGGGAATCAGCGAGCGATCACGCACGGATCCGCGAAAAAGGTAGATCCAGGCCCGTCCGTACGGCGTCGCCAGCAGTTGGCGGTCGTAGAGTGTGGGATAGTCCTCGAGTCGATCGAGCCGGCGCAGGCCGGCATGATCCACGGCGTAGACCTCGCCCTGGATCGCGGTTGCGCCGCCACGCACCGCGCCCGGATAGGCGCGGAGCAGATACAACGAGAAGCACGCCGCCGTGCGATGCGACCCCAGATACTCCGCCTGCGCGAGCAGAGGGTGATTGACCTCTCCGCGCAGCAGGGTCCCGTAGACAAAGACGCGCTGTCTCATCAGGCTTCGATGCGGGTGCCCAGCAGATCGAGGAACTTGCGCATCCACTCCGGATGGGCCGGCCACGCCGGGGCGGTCACCAGATTGCCGTCGGTATAGGCATTGGAGACGGTCTCGTTGACCTCGCACCAAGTGCCGCCCGCGCGCTCCACCTCGGGACGCACGGCCGGGTAGGCGGTGCAGCGCTTGCCTTCGAGAATCCCCGCGGCGGCGAGGATCTGCTGACCGTGACAGACCGAGGCGATCGGCTTGTCGCCGGCCGCGAAGTGCCGGACCAGCTCGATCACGTGCGGATTCAAGCGGAGATACTCGGGGGAGCGCCCGCCCGGGATGACCAAGGCGTCGTACTTGGCCGGATCGACCGTGTCGAAGTCGGCCGTGATCGCGAAGCGATGACCCGGCTTCTCGCTGTAGGTCTGGTCGCCTTCGAAGTCGTGGATCGCGGTGCGCACCCAGTCACCGGGCTTCTTGTCCGGACAGACGGTATAGACCTTGTGGCCCACCATCTGCAGGATCTGAAGCGGTACCATCGCCTCGTAGTCCTCGACATAATCGCCGACCAGCATCAGGATCTTCTTCACCGCCATGATTCTGTCCTCGTTGTGATCAAAGCTCGTGCAGACACCAAACTATAACACCCGCGCCGGGCGACGTTCGCCGGCGCCCCGACCGCAATGCCACCGCTGATCGACCCGTTCCGGTGCACTCGGCGGGCGCCCGAACGGGCCGACATCATCCTCCGCGAGAGACCTTTATGCCGAGCATCAAGCCACCCATCGCCGTCTTTGCATCCTTCTCGGGTGCCGGCGGGGTCGAGCACATGCTCGTCAACCTCATCCGCGGTGTCCTTGACCTGAGTCAGCCCGTGGATCTGGTATTGATGCGCGCCTCCGGTCCACATCTCGCCCGGCTCCCGGACGAGGTCAACCGGATTGAATTGGGGACCCGCCACAGTGCGCTCGCTGCCCCGGCGCTCGCCCGGTATCTTCGGCGCCGTCGCCCCGCAGCCCTCCTGGCAGCGAAGGATCGCGCCGGCCGGGCCGCGGTGCTGGCGCGGGCGCTGGCCGGCACGGACACCCGCCTGGTGATGCGTTTGGGCACGCACCTCTCCGCGGCGATGGCCGAAAGGACCGGATTCGAGCGTTGGCTACGCTATACCCCGATCCGTCTGCTCTACCCGCGGATCGATCACATCGTCGCCGTCTCCGAAGGCGTTGCGCAGGATACCGCCCGGATTGCCCGCCTGCCGAGCGAGAAGATCAGCGTGATCCGCAACCCGGTCATCACGCCGGAGCTGAACGGCTTGGCCGCCGAGCCCTGTCCGCACCCCTGGCTCGCGCCGGGCGAACCGCCGCTGATCCTGGGCGCAGGGCGCCTGCAGCGTCAAAAGGACTTTCCGACGCTGATCCATGCCTTCGCGCGGCTGCCGCGGGACATCGATTGCAGACTCGCGATTCTCGGCGAGGGCGGCGGCCGAGCCAAGCTGGAGACGCTGATCGGGGAACTCGGTTTAAACGACTGCGTCGCGCTGCTCGGCTTTCACGACAATCCCTATGCCTTTCTGGCGCGTGCCCGTCTGTTCGTGCTGTCCTCCGCCTGGGAGGGCTCGCCCAATGTCCTGACCGAGGCCATGGCGCTCGGCGTCCCCGTCGTCTCGACCGATTGCCCGAGCGGCCCGTTCGAGCTCCTGGACGGCGGACGCTATGGGCCGCTGGTGCCGGTCGGTGATGTCGATGCGCTCGCCGATGCGATACAGCGCACCTTGGAGCATCCGTTGCCCCCAGAGACGCTGCGTTCCGCCGTCTCCGACTATACGCAGGAACGCAGCGCCGAGCGCTATCTGGAGGTGCTCGGTGTCGCCCGCTGAGTCTGCTCGCCCGGCTCATTCCGCACACCCCGTGCGACCCCGTACCCGCTCCCTTGCCGTCATCCAAGCAGGCGCTCCGGAGCACCCATGAACTTGGTCCTGGTCGGCCGGATCGTCGGGATCTATGCCCTGATCTTCGGCATCACCTTGATCGGTCCGATCCTGGTGGGTGTCTGGTATCGGGAAGCGGAGGTCGCGCACTTCCTCTGGCCGATGGTCGGCTCGCTCGCGGGCGGCGCTTTCCTCTGGCTGATCGGTCGGCGCCGCTCACGCGAACTCAGCGTGGGTGACGGTTATCTGGTCGTGACACTCTTCTGGGTGCTGCTGAGCATCCTGGGTGCTTGGCCGCTGATGAACGGCTTCGGTCTCTCGCCGGTCGATGCCCTATTCGAATCCACCTCCGGGATCACCACCACGGGTGCCACCGTGATCGACGGTCTGGACACCATGCCGCGCTCGCTGCTCTTCTACCGCCAGCAGCTGCAGTGGTTCGGCGGGATGGGGCTCATCGTGCTCGGGGTCGCGGTCATGCCCATGCTGGGCATCGGCGGGATGCAGCTCTACCGGGCCGAGGCGCCGGGGCCGCTCAAAGAGGAGAAGCTGACCCCGCGCCTGACCCAAACGGCACGCGCACTCTGGCTGATCTATTTCGCACTCACGCTCGCCTGCGCCGGCGGTTATTGGCTTGCGGGGATGACGCCGTTCGATGCCGTCGCCCATAGCCTATCGACAGTATCGACCGGCGGCTTCTCGACCCACGACGCCAGCATGGGCTATTTCGCAAGCCCTGCCGTCGAGGCGGTGGCCGTCGTTTTTATGCTCTTGGCCGCCATCAACTTCGGCGTCCATTACCTGGTCTGGCTCAATCGCAATCCGCTGCAATATCTGCACGATACCGAGGCCAGGACCTTCCTCGGCTTCGTGCTCGCCATGGTCGCGCTGGTCGGTCTGATCCTCTACCTGGAAGGCCCCTACGACCGGATTCATGCCAGTCTGCGCGATGCCTCCTTCGAGGTGGTCTCCATCGTCACCAGCACCGGGTTCGGGACCGTCGACTTCGCCCACTGGCCGGATTTCCTCCCGCTCCTGTTGATCTACATCAGCTTCGTCGGCGGCTGCGGCGGCTCGACCGCCGGCGGGATGAAGGTGATGCGCGTCCTGCTGATGGTCAAGCAAGGCGCCCAAGAGGTGCGCCAACTGATCCATCCGCACGCCATCCTCCCGCTGCGCTTGGGCCGACGCATCGTCGACCCGCGGCTCGCACGCTCGGTCTGGGGCTTTTTCGCGCTCTATACCTTTGCGGTCGCAACCTTGACACTTTTGATGATCCACGCCGGCCTCGCCCCGCTGGATGCCTTCAGCGCCGTCGCCACCTGTCTGAACAATCTGGGTCCGGGTCTCGGCGAGGTCGCCCTCACCTTCCAATCGGTCAGCGATCTGGGCAAGTTGCTCGGCGTCGTCGCCATGCTGCTCGGGCGTCTGGAGATCCTGACCATCCTGGTGATCCTCTCGCCGGCCTTTTGGCGGCGTTGACCGCCCGATCATCTCGACTCACCGAGCCCTTCGGAACGATTCAAAAACGACCAAAACCCGTAGGATGGGTAGAGCGCAGCGAAACCCATCCTCCAGGCACCCACGCAACGCGATAGCCGGAGTTGCAATCAAGCCCCGGGTGCCGGTCCGCACTGGCTTTTGCTAAGGTTCCGGTACGCAACCTCATTCATCGTACTCGCGGGAGCTTGAACCATGCCCCGATTCGCTCGATCGGCCCTCCTCGTCCTTCTCCTGATCTCCGCCGCCGCAGCCCACGCCGAGGCACCGGACGGCTACCCCTTCAAGCCCTTCGACCAGGCCATGCAACAGGCCCACGACGAGGGCAAACCCTTGTTCGTCTACTTCGGCCGCTATGGCTGCGGCTACTGCGAGAAAACCAACAAGGAGGCATTCTCCGACGGGCAGGTGCGAGAGCGTTACACCGCGCATTACGCACTCGCCTATGTCGATGCCGAGAGCGGCGAGCGCCTGCGCCTGCCCAGCGGGGAGCGCATCACGGAGCGCGAGCTCGGGACCCGATACGACGCCTTCGTCACGCCCGTCTTTTCATTCATGACACCTGACGGGGAGACGGTGCTGCGTCTAGTGGGCGTGCAAAGGGCCGAGGATCTGCTCGACGCCGACGACAAGATCCAAGCGGCACTCGCCGCCGCAGGTGCCTCGTGAGCCGGTGCGCAAAACGTCCGGGCCGCGCCTCGCTCGTCCGGGCGCTCGTTGCCGGTCTGGCCTGGGCGACGGCCTCGGGGGCGCTCGCGGCGCAGCCCTGGATATTCGATGAACCGCCGATCGAGGTGGTCGGGACCTCCGCGGGCGTTTTTCACCAGATGTCGTCCGCGGGGCGACGCGGCCTTGTGGTCTCCGACGGGACGGTCGCCGTGGTCTGGGACGACGAGCACGCTGGCACCCCTCACGCTTACCTTGCGCTGAAGGATTCGGAAACGGCCGTCTTTGCCCGCGCGATCCAGGTCAGCGGCGAAGGCGAAGCCTTCGAGCCCGCCGTCGCCGCCCTGCCCGAACGTCGCTTCGCCGTTGCCTGGGAAGAGGACGGACGGATCCTCATGCGGCTCGCAACCCCGGAGGGGCTCGGACCATCCGTGGAGCTCAGCCCCAAAGGAGCACAGGTCAGCCTCGATGCCTCCAACGGGGATCTCGTCGCGGTCTGGTCTGATCGGCAGACCGGCGTCGGACGGATCATGACGGCGACGTTCGACCGCGACGGCGCGCTCGGCCTGACGGTGGACGCGCGCTGTCCGGCGGACGCACTCGCCCCGGTCGCGGACCAACTCTTCCCGACCGCCGCGCAGGTCGGCGAACGGCTCGTCGTCGCCTGGGAGGACCGCCGTCCCGGTCACACCATCATCATGGCCACGGCAAGCGCACCCGGTCAGCCCTGCAGTTTCGATCCGCCGGTGCGAATCAGCGAGGACCCGCCCGGTCCCGAGATGCCCTTCGGTGCAGGCCACGGCGTCGCACGCGTCGCGGTCGCACCCTACGGCGCCGATCGCCTGCTCGCCGCTTGGGAGGACAAACGCAACTTCCGTCACGGCTACGACGTCTATGCCGCGCACTTCGGACCGGACGGATTCGGCCCGAACGAACGGGTCCAGGACGACTTCAGCGAGCTGTCCGCGCAATGGCACGTCAGCACCGCCGGCCACCCAGACGGCACGCTCGTCGTCGCCTGGACCGACGAGCGCGAAGGACAGGGCGATATCCTCCTGAGCTGGTATGCCGACGGCACCTGGAGCGAGGATCTGCCGCTTCCCGGAGCCTCCGGCCCCGAGGAGCAGGGCCATCCGTCCATCGCCCTGGACGAGGCCGGCAACCTTCACGCCGCCTGGGTGACACGCGAGACCAAGGGCGGCCCGACCCGCATCCAATACCGCTTCGGCCGACGATCCGACTGACGTCCGGACATCCTGATCCATATCGGAAGGAAACGCGTGAGATGCAAAGCCGCAACTCAACCAAAGCACTGATCCTGATTCTGCTTCTGCTCGTCTACTGGGCAGTGGGCCTTTACCCCTTCACCTTCGCACCTCCGAAGCATGTCGTGAATCAGGCCGAACGCATGCCTGACGGAACCGTATCGTTTCGCGGGGTCGGCATCGCACGCACCCCCGGCGCTCCGGACTGGTTGAACGGCATACAGAACGCGAATGCGCTCGAGGTGCTGGTCGTCGCCCGCACCGACGATACCGATCAACAGGGGCCGGCGCGTATTTTCACCGTCTCCGACGGGACCTCGCATCGCAACCTGACACTCGGCCAGGAAGGGGCGGATCTCATTCTCCGGGTGCGTCGCCCGGGATCGGACGAGAACGGCACCCCGGCGTTTCGCGTGGCCGATCTCTTTCACAACGCCGCTTGGCACGAGATCCGCGTTCGAGTCGCGCGCGATCGCCTGGAATTGGTGGTCGACGACAAGCCCCGTTTCGATCTGGCACTGTCCGGGTCGCCGTTCGCGCGATGGAATCCGAGCTACGTCCTGGCGATGGGCAACGAGCTGCCCTATGGGCGGGCATGGACCGGCGAGATTCGCACGGTTTCGGTCGACATCGACGGCCGCATCATCGATGTTCTGAACCCGGCCGAGATCGTGCTCCCCGAAGGCTGGTGGGAGATAAGATCACTCCATCCTTGGGACCTTGATCGCCCAAGGCCCTACTACGCGGACCCCGACATCTACGTCAACTTCTTCGGATTCATCCCCTTCGGCGTCCTGCTCATGCTCTTCTTCGGACGCCGCCTCTCCGTCGTGCACATCATGTTCCTCGGAGCGGCCTTGAGCCTCTCGATCGAGACCCTGCAGATCCTGCTTCCCCGCCACCCCTCGGTCACCGATCTCGTCCTCAATACCATCGGCGCCGGGGTCGGAGCCTATCTCGCGCGGCTGGCAATTCGGAGCGGCGCAAGCGCCTGAATGCAAATCCCCCGTCGGCTCCGGAAGCGTCGAGCGTGGGCACCATCGACGTGGCTCTTTGCCGCTTTCTCCGACGACCGCCGCCCGGTTCTCCCCCGGTTTCCCGCTCTGCGGACGGCCTATCTTGCTTGAGTCCTTCGCTCTGAGTAAGATCATGTCTTACGTTTCGTGGGTATCGATTGTCGACAACATCATGGAAACAACACGTCTTTCCAGCAAGGGACAGGTCATACTGCCCAAGGTCATTCGGGAACAGTATCACTGGCCGGTGGGGACCGAGTTCGAGATCGAGGAATGTCCGGACAGCATTGTTTTAAGGCCAAAGAAGCCCGTCCCGACAACCGTGCTCAGTGACGTGGTGGGCTGCGCGGGTTACCGAGGTCCGACCAAATCCTTGGATGACATGGAAGACGCAATCGCCCTGGGAGTCAGCGAAAGACATGCTCGCAGTCGATACTAGCGTCGTCGTGCGGATTCTCACCAATGACGATCCGGAGCAGAGTCCGAGAGCCGTCGCGCTCTTCGAGCGGGAGCGTATTTATCTCACCAAGACGGTGCTGCTGGAAACCGAGTGGGCGCTCAGGTTCTCCTACAAGCTCTCCCGTGAGACCGTCGTGTGTGCTTTGCGAAAAGTCATCGGGCTTCAACAGGTCGAGGTCGAAACGATCGGCGTTGTCGCCACGGCGCTCGACTGGCATGAGCAGGGTATGGATTTTGCCGATGCACTGCATCTCGCCGGCAGCACAAAGGCGATCGAATTTGCAACCTTCGATGAGAAGCTGATTCAGCTCGCGCAGAGACTTCAAGCGAAGGGGATTGTCGCGGTTTGACCGCTGCGTTGCGGGAACGACGCTGGCGGAAGAATGCAGAACCGCCGTCGATTGCGGAAGACCCCCCCAGACCGGACTGAGCGTGAGCGAGAGCGAATTTCTGCGTCCGACGCCGCTGCCCCCAACGATCGCTACAGGTATCATCCACTCGAACGCCCCCCGCACCACCGACCAAGGAACCCACCGGCATGGCCACGGACGAGACCAACGACACCCTGATCCTGAATGACCCGCCCGAGGACGACGGTCTCTCGCCCGACCTCATCGACACCTTCATCGCCCGCTGGGCGGGCGCGACCGGCACCGAGCGCGCCAACTACCAACTCTTCCTGACCGAGCTGTGCGCGCTCCTCGGGCTGCCCCAGCCGGACCCGGCCCGGCAGGACACCCACGACAACGCCTATTGCTTCGAGCGCCGCGTCGTCTTCCAGCACGGCGACGGGACCGAGAGCCACGGCTTCATCGACCTCTACCGGCGCACCTGCTATGTGCTCGAATGCAAGCAGACCGGCCTGAGTCTGGATACCGGCGGCTGGGACAAGGCCATGCTGCGCGCCCACGGTCAGGCGGTGCAGTACGTGCGCGCCCTCCCTGCCGCCGAGGGCCGCCCGCCGTTCGTCGTGGTCGTGGACGTCGGACGCAGCATCGAGCTCTACAGCGAGTTCAGTCTGGATCGGATCCTCGAGACCTTAATGGCGGCCGACTGGGTGGTCTACTCCAAGCCCTGCCTGGCGCGGACCGACACCGTGGTCAACTATCTGGGTCGCTACAGCCATCGCATCGCGCTGTCGGACCGGCGTCTGGTGGACTTCGACGGGGCGTCGGTGCAGTTGAGCTACAAGGACTACCGCGACGGCGACCGGCGCAAGGTGATGACCCTCACCGCGGAGGAGTTGATCCGTCGCTTCCTGCTGCATGTCCTGCCGAAAGGGTTCATGCGGGTGCGCCACTTCGGCTTTCTGGCCAACCGCTGTCGGGCGCGGCGCTTGGCCGAGATGCGCACGGCGCTGAGCGCCCCGCCGCCCGAGGCCTCCGCGCAGGAAACGCCGGCGGCACGGTTCGACGGCTATCCCTGCCCCAAGTGCCCAACCGGGAAGCTGCAGGTGCGCGGGCACCTCGCCCCGACGGGGCGTGCAGAAGGAGGCTGAACGCCCCCGCGCACGCTTTGACTTGCTCGTGACGCCTTGGATTGCGGACACGTCGCATGCGGCCTGCGATCGCGCTCGTCCCGGCGGAGGAAAATCGCCTAAACTCTCCCTCATACCGCGGCTGCAGAGCCCGATCGGCATCCGTCCGGGAACCTGCCGACGACCGCATAGCACCCGGCGTCGGGGCCGGGGGCCAGTGCGCGGCGACAACACCCCAGGCCGAGCCGATTTCCCATCTATAGGTTGAGGCGCGCATCCATCGCCGTCGCACCGGGATCGGATCAGTCCAACGCACATTTATCCGCCGTGCGCGACGAGCGTCTCCCCGACATCAGGGAGCACTGCGACGCGCACGACGGATAAATGCTTATTCGTTATGCATTTTCGATGGCCCCAATGAAATTAACGTTGCATCAAAGTTGGGTATTTATTGCCCTAGTTTTTCTTCCGAACTTGGTTCTTGCACAATCACGCGGAGGATCGTGCCATTCCCCAATCTGTAATTTCTTTGGCGGGTTAACAGGGTTGGCTTTGTTTGGTTTACTTTTACTGTCTCTTAGCGCGTCGGGCCTTGATCATCGATTGGTCCACTGTTGCTAAGCCGCCACAGGAACGAGGTAAGGCTGCCTTGCCGGGCGCGGTCGTCGTCGGGCCGGTCGGGCGGGCCAGGGCATGCGCTCGAGCACCTGCTCGAACAAGGATGGGTGGGGTTGAGCGAAGAAGCGCTCGGCGGCCGTGGTGCCGTCGGGCCGCTTGATCGCAAAGTTGTGCAGGGCGGTCAAGACCTGCTGCTTGCGCGGGCTGATTCGGTGATGCCCATGCTGATAGAGCGCGAGGAAGCCGTTGCGTCCCTCGACACAGGAGCTGCTGCGCTGGAACAGATCGGCACACTCCCCGGCGACCTGCTCGAGATGGTGACGGGTCTGCGGATCCAGCGACTGGATCGGGTGCGAGGGCTGCCTCAGCGGGGCGAGACGCTGCGCACTCAGTGCCCGGAGTCGATGACGGGGCTCGGCGCGGGTGCTGCGTGCGGCGACGCGCTCCAGATAAAGCGCCGGGATCAGGTCGTCGAGCATCGCCTGCTCGATGGCCGGTGCCAAGTCCAGCGCCTGCACCCGGGTGTTGACCATCATGAAGAAGAAGGTCAGCGTGGCGACGAGGCTTTGAGTCAGGCGCTTCGCCTTGGCCAGATGTGCGCGCAGGCGCTCGGACAGATCCGCCTCCTCGGCGATCGCCTCCAGGCGCGTAAACAGCGTCCCCAGACGCGCCTCCAACTGCTCGGGGGTTTGCGCCTGTCCCTGTTGGATCTCGTAGGGATGATCGACCTCGCCGAAGGCGCCGATCAGGGCTTTGGCCTCGGCGCGGTGCGCGTGGGCCTGCTCGCGCGCGAGGCTGGCTTGGACGGAGGCGCTCAGCGCCTCATCGATGCGCGCGGCGAACGCCGGCGGGCGTCCCGGGCCATGGCGGCGCCGATGATAGGCCTGCTCGGCGGCGCATGCGTCTTGCCAGCGCGCCTTCGCCTCGGCCTCCGCCGTCTCGGCCTGTTGCTCGGCGCGCTTCAGCGACAGACTCATCGCCTGACTGACCTCATGCTGCAGATGAAACAGGTCCGTGGCATGGTGTGCGCCCAGATCGCGCTCGACATGGGCCAACAGCCCTTTGGCCTCATCGCTGGTGCCTTGCACCACCGTGACATTCAGCCCCTCGAGTCCACCCTCGAGCGCCCGTGTCCAGGCCGCCGCCGAGCGCTCATCGCTCCTGTGCTCGAGCAGGATGAAGTTCGAGACCGCATCGATACTCACCAAACGCATGCCGTCTTTCCACGTCTCATCTTCGGCGATGCTCAGTGTGCGATGGGGCATGGCTTGGGCCAGCGTCCCGCGCAGTTCGGTGGCGGCGGTGACGATCTGCTCCTCCAAGCCGGCATGGAACGCCTGCTGCGTGCCGTAGGAGGCGCCGATGAATGCCGACAGCCCACTGCGCTCGAGAAAATCGCAGACCACGCGCACGCCCGCGCCGCCCTGCTCGCCGATGCTCCAGTGCGCGGCAACCAGAATCCGGCGCAGCCACACCACGCCCTCGGGCGTCTCGACGAAGGCCGACAGCGCCGCCGGCGCCGATGGCGCAGGGGACGCGTTCCAGTGACGCAGGGTGCTGCGCGCCACGCCGGCGCCGCTGACCGCCGCGCGTTGACTCTGCCCATCCTGCCGGGCTTGCGCCACCGCATGCAGGTGCTTGGCGCGATCCAAGCGATCGTGGATTGGCGTGGGGCGTCGATCTGCACTAGAGTCGACACAGGCAGGAGCATCGGACAACGGCGTTTCCCTCGGTCAGTTTGCACTTCCAAGGGTACGCCTCCCCGGCGCTCCTGCCACTCCTTCAGGGTGCTTGATCGCCTACCGAAACACGCGGTTTTGGACCAACCGATGATCAAGGCCGCGCGTCGATTTCAAAGCACGGTTTTTCCAAAGGCATAGCGCGCCATCCCGTAATTCAATTTGCATTCATGTATGCTGCCTTAATTGGAGGAGTGATTGCTATTGCAGGTCTAGGATTCGAACTGGGTGGCAAACAAGGCGCAATTATTGCCACTTTGGTTTGTTGGTTACTTCTGTATTTGTACAATGCATTTTTTTGAACAGTCAAACTTAAATAACAAGGCAGATGATGAATAACAAGCGCATGCACTGGGACAATTTACTCTGCTGCGCGCCCCAAGTTCCCGGTGATGCGGGGCGTTATGCGGATTACAGTGATGCTGGTGCACAATGAGATGCCTTGATCTTGCGGTTTCTCCCGGTTTCTCGTGGCCTAATCGGCAAGTCGAGATCCCGTTCGAGGGTTATAGGGTTGTTCTCCAGCCTCGCCGCCAAGGTCCAGATGATGAAGCGGAACTGACCGCTACGGTGTCAGTGTTTGATACGAATGGTACATCCTTCGAAGTATGGGGCACGGTTGCAAGTAGATTTCTCAGCCGGCTTGCATGGTCACATAACGGGGGAGTAGTTGAGTTATTTGCGGTCGGATCAAATTTCCCTGAAAAACCAGGACGACTTGGTCAAGGTACTTACCAGCGTTCAGGATGGGCTCAGGTTGAACCTTGGGATTTCATCTATCTTCCCGCTGCAGACAACCAAGAAGCAGATTTGGCACTGGGCTTGTTCCGGGAAGGTATGTCCGTCAACTCCGCGCCGTTCGCTTTCCTCAGCTACTTCAAGGTCTTGAACATTCACCACGGCGGCGGGGCGGCTCAGAAGAATTGGATTAATGACAATCTTCACCGCATTTGGTATCGCCCGGCTCTCGATCGTTTGGTTGAGGTTCAGAAAGCCGAAGCGGATGTCGGAAGGTACCTCTATGAAGAGGGGCGGTGCGCTGTTGCACATGCACACGGGACACCTTTAGTGAATCCAGACAGCTATACTGATAGGCGACGGATGGAAGGCGATCTAAAGCTCATGAGAGAACTCGCAGCGTTGTTTATTGAGACGGAGTTCGGCGTATTGTCCGATAGCTCGTACTGGAAGAGCCTGCGCGAGGGTGGCTCTCCGAAGACTGAACTGTTACGGAAGGTAGTTCAAGAGGATGGTCGTGTCGTTTATGTGCCAGAACAACTATCCGCATAACGACTAGGGTTAGATCGTCCGAGCGCAGCGAGCGACGATCTGAACCGTTTGTTGGACGAGCCCGGTATCGTGGAGGCGTGGCTGGATAGAAAATAGCTTCTGCGAGGCCGAGAGCCATGGACTCGGATGCCGACGACGACCTCGCCTCGCGGCGTTTGTGGCTCGCCATTGCGGAGTTCCGGGGACAGTTTACTTTAATGCTCCGCAACCGCCGAACAAGCAGAAGAGAACAACATGCCTAACCGCACCCTCAAAAGCGACCCCGGCCAGCGCGTTCGAGTTCGGCGCGTTTGGGAAGCATCGGCGGGCGCGCCGTCCGGGTCGTTTTAGGATTACCGTTATGCAACAGAATATTTCGCGAAATATGCGCAAATGGCTGAGATAGAAAAAATCTTGAGCGAATCTCGTTTTAACGATCTTCTTGGAATTGCCGAGTCGCATCGGCTTGAGTTTAAATCTCAGCCTTACGACCTTCAGCAAACAAAGCAACAGCATGAATTGGCAAAAGATGTTTCAGCATTAGCCAATTCTGATGGAGGCTGCATAGTTGTTGGCATCAAGACTAAAAAAGACTTAAATCAAAAGCTCGATATTGTAGACAAGGTTCGCCCGTTTGCGAGATCGTTCTTTGATCGTGACAAGTTGTTTGAAACAATCGAAAAGTGGGTCTTTCCTCATATACAAAACGTTCGGATTGATTGGCATGACGCTTTGCAGGATGTAGGAAAGGGGCTCTTTTCAATAGCGGTACCGGTTCAAGAGCAAGCATCAAAACCATATCTTGTCATTCGAAATATAGACGACGAGGATAACGTATACGGGAATGTTGTAGGTATATTTGAGAGGAGAAGAGATGCCGTTTCGCATCGAACTCCGCAAGGAATTCACTCTCTTCTTTCGTTTGCAGAGAACACAATTGAATTATCGAATCGTTTGAGTAGCATCGAATCATTATTGATGGAAAGGAATATCAAGGATAGAAAGCAAGGCGAGGAAGATTATGCAAGAACTATTGATGGCGTTGTCGAGGAAAGAATACGGGAATGCGCAGAGGCTGCCGACCTCAAAGGACGGGCTTATTTGTCGATCGCATGTTTTCCTTCTCAGCGCGTAGACATACCAACTCTTTTTCGAGGTCAAAATGACGCTGTAGTAAAGTTGATAGACCAGCCGCCAAGATATCGAGATAGCGGATGGGATCTAAGAACTTCCAGGCTTTCCAAGCCAATTCGAGGACTATTAAGAAGAGCTGTTGAGCCGGGAGCGCTTTCTCTTGATGTTTGGAGAGACGGAGTAATCATTGCTGTTGTTAGCGCAGATAAAGATTATTTGTCTTGGGGCAGATACTCATCGAACGATGACATTCCGAATATAAACCCAATCGCTCTAATAGAGGTAATTTCTCTTTTCTCAAGACTTTCTAAATATATATTGAGACTTGCAGAACCTCCCCCAGAGAATGCAGGTTTCCGCTTATCTTTCAGCAATATCACGCAGAACGGGAAGGCGTATAGACTTAGGAGTTTGAACTATATCGGGATGTCGAAAGAAGCACCATCTTCTGATATGGTAATTAATGTGCCCAGGCAAGACTTAGAAGCACAAGACGACGAACTGGCTTTTAATGTATTCTGCTCAGTGTTCGAGTGGTTCGGCATCGATCATGACAAGATACCTGTCGCCAAAATAAGAGAAGACGGTGTATATGTGCTCGATATTGAATCAATCGTTAACCTGCGAGGTTAATGCGAAAAATGTATAACAATCACATACAGCCGATCCGTTCGTAGCTAGCGCTCCTCACGGCCGGCTGATGTGAAGCGTTAGCTCTTGAAATGCAGTTCCGCAGTTGAGTTCCGGGGACAGTTTACTTAACTGAAAGCCCGCGCGGGAAGATGAAGATAAGAAATCGCCGACCACTTAGCCCAGCGCCGACCCAATACTGCGCAACAAGCTCCGCGCAGGATTTCAAGGCCGTGCCAGCGCAGTATTGGGCTAGGCAACACGTCGGGCTCCAAATGAGGGACAGGTGCAGATGCCTACAATCTCAATGTTCTACGGAATTTTGATACGGATGTTTTTCTATGACACGGAAAAGCACAATGCCCCTCACATTCATGCTGAGTTCCAAGGTCAAGTCGCCGTTTACCCTAAATCCGGCATTTGAAAACGCAAAGGCGCAAAGGACGCAAAGGAAAACAAGACACTGCAATGCGAACGACGTTCACCCTTTGGGTGAAGGGCGTCATTGAAACAAGGCACTGAACACCTTTGCGTCCTTTGCGCCTTTGCGTTTTAACTGCTCTTTCTAGGTTTACTCGATATCGGACGGAGAATTGCTCGCTGGCAAGCTGCCTCCGAAAAAGCACAAAATGGTAGTAGCCTGGATCGCCATCCACGAAGATGAGCTAATCGCCAATTGGGATCTCGCGGTCAACGGGAAAAAGCCTTTTCCCATCAGGGGGCTCGATCAATGAGAATCGCTGAAGTCATACCTTTAAGTGAGCATGTTCTTCTCGTTGCTTCTGACGAGGGTGCGACAGGGCTGTTTGATATGAAGCCTTACCTGGAAGGGGAAGTCTTCGCAGCCCTCCAAGATTTTGATGAGTTCTCCGCTATTCACAACGGAGGGTATTTTATTGAGTGGGCCTGTGGCGCAGATCTTTCTGCAGATACCATTGAGGCACATCTGATGCCAGCGCCACCAGAGATCGCCCAACAATTGTCCCAGTTCCGCCAGTTCCGGGGACGCCAGTTCCGGGGACAGTTTACTTAATTAACGCTGCCATGAAGGAGAGCCAGTTTCGGGGGCAGTTTACTTGACTGAATGCCCGCGCGGAAAAAAGGAAAGGGGCCAGGCTCACTTAGATTCTCCCCCTTCTGCCGGATTTAATTGAGCCCGTCCTTTATTCGGCTCCAAGACGGGGCCAATCGCGGCGGCTCGGGTGAGGCGTTGAGCCTCCAATAGGCGCAGCGGGCCATCACTCAGGCCTCGGTTCCGTTTTCGGATCGAACCAGTTCTCGACGATGAGGCCGGAGAAGTCCGCGAAGTCCTCGGTGTTGCGGGTGACGAGAACCAACCCATTGACGGCGGCGATGGCCGCGATCTGGCTGTCGGCGTAGGAAGGCGTGCGCCCGATCTTTTCCAGACGTGCTCGTTCGCGCGCCTGCCATTCGCCGGCCGCCGCGTCGAAGGATAGGATGGGCAGGGTGGGGTGGGGTGAACGCGCTCTTCCAGGTAAGCGCGGATCCGATCCCGACGTGCGCCTGGCGGCAGACGCTCAAGCCCGTAGTGCATCTCCTGCCAGGAGATGGCCGAGACGGCCAGTTCCGTTGCGTGCGCCTCGATGCCGGAGAGGACAGACACCGAGGGCCGCGCTCTGATCGGCTCGGAGACCACGTTGGTGTCCAACAAGTATTTCATTCGGACCACTCGAAGCCGCGGTCCTGTGCTGCGCGATCGCGCCAAGATTCAATCTCTTCGGACTGCAGATCGATGGGTTCGAATTCGGGATCCGCGCGCATCTCCCGAATTGCGTCCCAGAACGTTGGCCGGACCGCACCTCGGCTCAGGCGACCGTACTCGGCTTCCGAGAGCAGCACGGCAACGGGTCGACCGCGGCGCGTAATGTGCACCGTCTCGCCGCGCTCGGCCTGATAGATGAGGTGGGTGAGTCGGTTCCTTGCCTCGGCAATCGATGTCTCGGCCATGGGCTTACACTGGTGGCTAGGTTGATGGCCATGCTACTGCACATCCCGTCAGGACGACAATGCGGCTTCGGAGTCGGCAGGGAGCGGCAAAGGGGGCAAACTCAATTCACGCCCGCTGGGTCTGTCCGAGAATCGGGAGATCTAACGGCACCCTGTCACGGACGGCAACTCCGTCGGGTTCCTGTGCCCCCGGTGCTCTTTGGCGTTGACAGTCCGCCGCGGATCCCGGTGCTCGACATGCGGGCGATGGTCGAGCGCCTGGACGTCGGAAGCCGGTCAGCTATTGATAGCTCCCGGCGCCACCGCCTGTCTTCTCGGCCGGTGCCGAGACCAGGATGGCGATAACCGCGCAGATGGCTGCGATCGGGACAAGAAGGGCGAGCACGCCTGAGCGGAGGAAGAGTATTCCGCACACGATGGCGCCGCTCAGGTAGACCACCCAGATGAGGCCGTTGCGCCAGGGTAGGCGGTCAGGCGGATGTTTTGCGTCGGACTCGGCCGGCCGGGTCCGGGGACGGCGGTGTCGAGCGGCGCGGATCCAGCGGACATATCCGGTACTGAAGGTGGCCAGCATTCCGGTAATGTAGGTGGTCGAGGGACCCTGCAGCCGGAGTACGGCCGCGCTTTGGACCCCCATGGCCAATGCGCCAAGCGCGACCACGGCGATTGCGGAGCGGCCGGTGACGGGCTCGGCCGGCAACCAAAGCATGAGGAGGGAGATCAGGAGGAGGATCTCGATCAGCAGCGCCGGAAGGATGCCAGGTTCGCGCCGATGGCCCGATGTGGACCAACCACAGAGAACCTCCCCTGCAACCGCACCCGCAACGAAGGCAGCGACCGAGACGGCGGCACTCAAGCCCGTCTCGGCATCTCCGCGCGCAACGGCAACCGCCAGCAGGACGGTGTTTCCCGTCTGGGCCGCGGTGAGGACATTGAAGCCGAGGATGACCATGGCGTCCACGCCGGCTGCGGCCAGGGTCAGCAACAGGGGGGAGATCTCGGAGCGCCAATTCATGTGCATTCCAAATCCTGTGCGCCTAAACCGCGTCCTGAGCGACAGGCGTCGTTTTCATTGTGCGTTTGGCTTCGGAGATATCCTCGACTCCAGTTAGACGCGGTTTAGACTTTTATATTTTTTAATACATTAAACCGCGTCCAGAGCGAGACGCGTATTTTCGAGTGAGTTGGACGTCTGGTGCTTCCACGGCCCTTAGCGGGGACGCGGTTTAAAATGACATATTTTTCGATATCTTAAACCGCGCCAACTCCACTGGCCGTCAAGTCTGCCGGGGCCGATCCCATCCGAAAAGATCGCATACCGCGCTGGGCGCGGTTTATCTCGGCGATCCGATCGAGCTGTTGCTTCTGAAGCCCGACGGAACCCACGATCGCGTCGTGATCGGCCCGGCCCTGGCCGACGGACAGCACATGCAGTTTCCGATTCCGGGGGACGCCTTTCACACGGCCCGGCTCCTGGGCAACGGTCATTGGTTTCTCGGCGGCAGCACCGAGTGGCTTGGGGTGATCCCGTCCGATGTCGAGATCGGCGACGTGGAGCAGCTTGCTCGGACCTATCCCGATGCGGCAGACATGATCCGATCCATCGCCCGGTCCGTTGTCTAGGCAACGCCGCGCGTTTCCCGAGGCCATTCGAGCTTGGGTCGACGACGGACTGAAGTCCGCCTCCCCCAGGTGCCGACTGAAGTCGGCGTACTCGGGAGGCGGTATCGAGACTTCCGCGGTGCTGCACTCGCCCCGTTCCGGCTCAGGCTCCTTCGGGTTCACCCATCAAGCACGACGTCTTCGTAAAGATCGGCCACGGACAGGCGCACCTCGAGTCCGCCGCAGGTGAAGGTCAGCTCACCCTCCTCGAGGATCTCGTGGCGCCAATCCCCCGCCTCCGTACGCCGAAACCGTTCCACGCGGCGGCTGTCCTGTGCCACCAGCAGATAATCGCGCAGAGACGGCAGGGTCCGGTAGGCGATCAGCTTCTCGCGACGGTCGATGATCTCGGTCGAGGGCGAGAGCACCTCGGCGATCAGACAGGGCGATGTCTTGTAGAGCGATTCCCGGTCGTGCGGGTCGCAGGTCAAGAGCACGTCGGGGTAATAGAATGCCTCGTGTGCCGCCACCCGCACCTTCATGTCGCTGATGAAGACGCCGCAGGGCGTGCCGCGGGTGGATGCACGCAAGTGAAAAAACAGGTTTCCGGCGATGCGATTATGCGACTCGCCGGCTCCGGCCATGGCGAAGACCTGACCGGCGACATACTCGTGGCGGACGTCGCTGGCCAGCTCGCCTTGCAGATAGTCGTCGAGACCGATGTGAAGAAGCGCCGCGGGTTGGGTCATGAGGATTGTCCTGTGCCGGGATGTGCTTGCTCACCGTGAGCTTACGCCACCGCGCCCGCGGCGTCTCGCAGCAAGGCCCCTTGCGTGGCTTCCGGGATGACGTTGGAATCGCCGCGTGCGACCTCGCGCCCGTTGTCGAGAACGAGGACGCTATCCACCCAGTCCAGCCCGGCGGGCCGGTGGGTGATGAGCAGCACGGTACGCCCGACCATGAGCCGGTCGAGCGCCTGCATGAGACTGCATTCGGTCTCGGCATCGAGGCCCTCGGTGGGCTCGTCCAGCAGCAGGATGGGGGCATCTTTGAGCAGGGCGCGGGCGACGGCGATGCGCCGCGCCTGTCCACCGGAGAGACGCACGCCGGTCTCCCCCACCCAGGTGCCGTAGCCGTCGGGCAGCTCGCTGATGAAGTCGTGGATCTGGGCAACGCGGCAGGCGGCCTCGATCGCCTCCTGCGTGGCCTCGGGCGCGGCGATCTGCAGGTTCTCGCGGATGGTGGTGTCGAAGAGATAGGTCTGCTGGCTGACCACCGCGATATGGCTGCGCAGGTCGTCCCCGCGGAAGGTGGTGATGGAGTGACCGCCGATACTGATGTCTCCGGCATCCGGCTCCCAGAAGCGCAGCAGCAGGTTGAAGAGCGTGCTCTTGCCCGAGCCGGTAGCGCCGACGACCGCGGCGCGGGTGCCTTGCGGGACATCGAGATGGATGTCGGCGACCGCCGGTGTTGCGGCCCCCGGATAGCTGAATCCGACACCGCTGAAGCGGATGTCGAAACGCTCCGGGCGAGGCGAAGGTGCGGTCGGCTCGACGACGGGCGGATCGGTATCGACGATGGCGAAGATCCGCCGCGCCGCGGCCAGGGTCCGCCCAAGGAGCTGGAAGGCATGGGGCAAGGGGGCGACGGCCTCGAAGCTCGCCAGCGTGAAGAGTGCGAGCATGGCCAGCTGCGGGGGCATCAGGGTGCCGTCGTGCACCATGGGAATGCCCAACCAGAGCAGCACCCAGAGGCTCAGGCTCGCACTCAGACCGACCGCCGCTTGGGTGACGCCGTGATCGCTGCTCAAACGGGCCTGATCGGCGATCAGGCGCCGCCCCAGGGCGTCGACGCGCTCGGCCTGGCGCGCGTTCGCTCCGTAGATCGTCAGCTCGGCCATGCCCTGAACACCGTCGATGACAGCCGCACGCAGTTCGGCCTCGTCCTCGGCAAGCCGACGCCCGGGGGCCCGACCACGCCCTTGCGACCAGACAGGCAAGACGACGCCGGCGATCAGCAGGAAGGCGAGCCCGGAAAGCGCCAGCAGCGGGTCGTGCAGCAGCAGGAAGACAAAGAAAAGCACCGTGCTGATGGCGGCGACCGCAACGGGCACGATGACCCGAACATAGAGGTTGTCCAAGGCGTCGATGTCGGCACGGATACGGCTCAGCAGGTCGCCGCTGTGATACTGCTGCAGACCCGCGGGGGCCAGCGGCTCGAGATGGCGGTAGAACCAGACCCGCAGCTCGGCGATCAGCCGGAAGGTGGCCTCGTGGTTGACCAGGCGCTCGGCGTAGCGGCCGGCGGTGCGCACGATGGCGCTGAGCCGAATGAGCGCGGCCGGCGCGAAGTAGTTGATGGCGACCCCGGCGACACCGGCCACCGCCATGGCGGTGATGAACCAGCCCGCCAAGGCCATGAGCGCGACGTTGGCGATCAGGGTCAGCAGGGCGATCAGGGTGCCGGCGATCATCCATCCGCGATAGGGCCGAAACAGGCTCCACAGACGCAACAGCTCCTTCATCGGTCGTTCTCCTGCCCCGGATTCCAAGGGTCGGCCTGACCGGGGGCGGTCCGGCCGTAGGCCGCGATCATACGCGCGTAGATCCCGTTCGATGCGGAGAGGGTCTCGTGCGTCCCGGACTCGGCCACCCGGCCCGACGCGAGCACCAGGATTCGATCCGCCCGGCGCACGGTCGCGAGCCGGTGGGCGACCACCAAGAGGGTGCGACCCTTGGCCAGCTCCTCGATGCCCTCCTGCACCAAGCGCTCGCTCTGGGGGTCGAGGTTGGCGGTCGCCTCGTCCAGGATGACCAGCGGGGCGTCGCGCAGGAAGGCGCGGGCGAGTGCGATGCGTTGGATCTGACCGCCCGAGAGACCGGCGCCGCGCTCGCCGACCAGGTTGTCGTAGCCCGCGGGCAACGCCTCGATGAACTCGGCGGCACGGGCGCGACGGGCCGCCGCGCGGACCGACTCGAGATCCGCATCCGGGCGACCGAGCCGGATATTGTCGCCGATCGTCCCCTGAAAGAGACGCGGCTGCTGCGGAACCCAGGCAAGGTGGCTGCGCCATTCCTCGAGATCGAGGTCGGCGAGCGCCTGCTCGCCGATCAGGATCCGCCCCGAGGTCGGCGAGAGAAAGCCCAGCAGGAGGTTGATCACGGTCGTCTTGCCGGCCCCGCTGGTCCCGACCAACGCGACGCGGGCACCGGCCGGAACCTCGAAGTCCATGCCGCGCAGTGCATCGCGGCCCGCCTCGTAGCTGAAATGCACGTCTTGAAAACGCAGACCGAAGGGGCGCGGGGCCTGCAGCAGGGCATGACCGGACGCGGACCGATCGGGCGCGTTCGCATCGGGTGCGGATCGCGCCTCCGGCTCGGCATCCAGCACCCGGATCATCTGCTCGGCGGCAGCGGAGGCCGCCATGCGCGCGTGATACTGGACCCCCATATTGCGCAAGGGGGCATAGAACTCGGGCGCCAGCATCAGGATGAAGAGTCCCTGCAGATAGGTGATCTCGGGGAGCGCCGTCAGCCAATCCGGCAGCGGCATCACCAACCCGTAGAGCCGAAAGCCGACGAACACCGCGATGATGGCGATGCCGATGGCGGCGAAGAACTCCAGCACGGCGGAGGAGAGAAAGGCGACCCGCAAGACCTGCATGGTGCTGGTGCGGTAGGCGTTGGAGATGCGTGCGACCTCGTCCGCCTCGCGAGCACTCGCCCCGAAGAGCTTCAGTGTAGTCAGGCCCTGGATGACGTCGAGGAAGTGCGAGCTCATGCGCGCGAGCTCCTTCCATTGGCGCTGATTCTTGGACTGAGCGCTCGATCCGATGAGGATCATGAAGAGCGGAATCAAAGGCGCGGTGACCAGCATGACCACACCCGCAACCCAGTCCGCCGGAAAGACCACGACCAGGATCACCACGGGCAGTATCATCGTCAGGGTCATGGCCGGAAGAAAGCGCGCGTAATAGCCCTCCAGGTCATCGATCCCCTTGGTAAGCATTTCGACCAAGGCACCGCTGCGCTCGTTGGCCAGATAGCGCGGGCCGAGTCGTTGCAGGTGGCGGAACACCTGATCGCGCAACCCGGCGCGGACCAGTGCAGCGGCTTCGAAGGCCGAGCACTCGCCCAGCCAGACGGTGAAGCCGCGCAGCAAGAAGAGCCCCAGCAGGACCGCCATCAAGAGCCCGATCTCGATCAGGCCCGCCCCCTCGAAGATCACGGCGTTCAGGATCAAGGCAAGCAACCAGGCTTGTGCGATGGCGAGCAGGCCCTGCCCCACCCCGAGCCCGATTGTGCGCTTCAGCGCCGCACCGGCGAGCGGACGATGAGACTTGAGCCAAACGTTGACGGACATGATGCGATCTGCCTGGAGGCGGGTCGGTCGACCCGAATCGAGGGAGGATAAGGAAGGGACGACCGGCAGGGCAACGAAAAAACTCACATGACAGTTAAACCGCGCCCAGCGGGGTATGGGATGTTGCTGAATGGGATCGGCCCCGGCAGACTTGGCGACCGTTGGAGCCGGCGCGGTTTAAGCATGCGTCAGTTGTGGAGAAGGCTCGAATTTTTGCGCCGGCCCACACGTTAAACCGCGCCCGGTGCGGTATGCGTCATGTGTTGGAATGGCTTGGCCGCGCCAGCTCCGACGACTGTCGGAGCTGGCGCGGTTTAAAGGATTAAAAAAATTAAATTTTAAGCCGCGTCTCGCCGAGATCGAGGAAACCTCCGACGCCGAACACAAAGTGAAAATCACCCATTTCGCTCTGGACGCGGTTTAGCACTCATCCGCGAGCCGGATTGAGCCGTCAAGCGCATTGCCGGAAAGCGGTGTGCGGGAGGTCGCAACAATCCCCCGCACGTGTCTCACTCGCCAGGCATCTCACCCACCAGGACGCTGCGGCACCTTCTCGATCTTGGTCGTGTCGTAGCCGAGCCCCCCGAGGAAGGCGACGATCTCGTCGTATTTGTCCTGCGGGATCTCGGGCTCGCGGGCCATGACCCAGACATAGTCGCGCTTGGCCCGGCCGATAACGGTGATGCTGTAATCGGGCTCCAGCCAGACGATGCGGAAGTCCGCCTTGAAAGGCCAGATGAACTGCATCCACCAGAGGGCGTTGGTGTCGGTATCGCGCACGAAGCCTTTCGGATTGTGCGTCTTCAACGGCCCGTCGAAGCCGTCTTTGTTGAAGGTGAAGGTGGTGGCGATGGTGCCGTCCGGGTTCAGGGCATAGGACTCCACCGCGTTGTGGGCGCCCTTCTCCACAAAGGTCGGGATGTTGGCGATCACGTACCACTTGCCCATGAAGCGTTCGAGATCGACCTGCTTGACGGTATCCATTGGCGCGCCTCCTTCTTCGGTGCAGCCGCTCGCAAAGGCGAGCACGAGTGTGGTGAGCAAAATTGCCGAGAGTCTTTTCATGTCGGCGCCACCCGCTGGTAACGCAGCGTCTTACCCCTGCCGGTATCGCTTTCCAGCCCGATCCATCCGTGCTCGTCCGAGTACCAGAGGATCAGTTCGAGCTCGTCGGTACTGAGCTTGTAGCGCGCCGCAGCGACCTCTTCGCTGCCGAAACTGACCGAGTCCGTTCCTTGCGGCTGAACACGCACCGGCACCAGCTCGCCGGTTTGAGGGTTCAGGAGACGGTCCTGCTCCAGAAAATCTCGGTCCCAATAGGCGAAGGTCATGACGCAGCCGGGCAGACGACGCGACTCGCCGTTGACCGACAGGGCAAGCGCCTCCCCGCTTCCCTCACCCCGAACACGATAGTCCTTGCCGTTGTCGTCCGTGCTGGCCTCGATCCTCTGCAGACAGCCGTTGCGCCAGGTCTCGCGACTCTCGTGACGGTAGCTGTAGGCGGTGAAGATCCAAAAATTGATATCGAAGCTGGCGCGGCTCGACACCTGCGCCTCCTCGCCGAGCGCGCGGATATCGAAGCTGTGCTCGCCGATGGGATCCTGATCGAGGAAGACCTTGAACCTCAGATTCTCCGACTCGGTACTGGCGGAGACCCACGGTGCGGCTCCGACCATCAGGGCCACCGCGGCAGCCGGCCACCAGCGACGGCGGGCGGGCACCTGCGGCTCCGTCGCGGGTCGCGACCGCAACCGGCGTTGTTCTGTTTTCATCTTCATCTCTCCCGATAGACCTTGTTCAAAAAGCAGGCCGGTAGGGTGGATAAGCGCAGCGCAGTCTACCAGCGACGGCGCTGAACTCGGTGGACTTCGCTGTCGCTCGTCTACCCTACGACGCTTGTCCACCCGGCCCTTGACGTTCTAAACCGCGCCAGGTGCGTTATGCGTCATTTGTTGGAATTACTTGGAATTACTTGGCCGAGCCAGCTCCGACAGTTGTCGGATCTGGCGCGGTTTAAGGAATTGAAAAAATTAATTTTTTAAACCGCGTCTCGCCGAGATCGAGGAAGCCTCCGACGCTGAACACAACGTGAAAATGACGCATTTCGCTCTGGACGCGGTTTAAATATTCGAATCACTCCCGGTCCGCCGCGGCGGCCCCGGAAAGAAGGCGTTGGTGCGCGCGATGTAGTCGCGGTAAGCCGGGCGGCGCTCGCCGATATCCTTCTCCAACAAGGCCACGCCGGACACGCGCAGCAGCAGGAAGGTCATGAGCACCGGGGAGACGATCGTCCACCAGCCGCCGGCCGCGAGCGCGAACAGGAAGTAGCCCCACCAGATGCACGCCTCGCCGAAATAATTGGGATGACGGGTGTAGCGCCAAAGCCCCTGATCCATGACCTTGCCCTTGTTCTCGGGCCGGGCCTTGAAGTCGGCCAGTTGTTGATCGCCGACGGCTTCGAAAAAGAGCCCGACCAGCCAAAACGACAGTGCCGCGTAGTCGAGCCATCCGAGCGGGCTGGTGCCGAGTGTCGCCGCCAACAGCGGAAGCGCAATGATCCAGGCCAGGATCGCCTGCAGACCGAAGACGATGTACAGGCTCTTCCAGCGGAAACCCGGCTCGTTCTCCGCCCGAATGGCCTGGTAGCGCCGGTCCTCGCCGTGGCCCCAGTTGCGTTTGGTGATGAAGACGCTCAGCCGCACCGCCCAGAGGGTCACCAGGAAGAAGACAAGATAGGCGCGCTCACCCACCTCGGGCGCCCCGAGCAGGAAGACCGCGGCCATGAGCAGGAAGAAGAGCGACCAGAGCGAGTCGACGATGCTCACGTCGTTCAGCTTCAAGCTGACGAGCCAGGCGCCGAGACCCATGCCGAGCGCGGCGCCCAAGCCGGTGAGATAGAGATCGAGATCAAACACCTGCGCTGTTCTCCGTGAGTGTGGTCAAGGCAGCCGTCTTGGGAAAGCCGGCGCCGTCGAATCGCTGCGCCAGCCAAGCGCTCAGCGGCATCAGGAACGACCAGCCGCCCGCAAGCACGGCCATCGCCACAAAGGTGTCCGGGAAGGCGACTGCGCCGAGCTTGTGCCCGCCGTAGAAGGCGAGCGGCCCGCCGATCGCGCCGAGCACGACCGCCAAGGTCCAACGCCCCTTCAGCCAGCTCAACGCGACGTTCAGGGTCGTCGCAAACGCCACCCACATGGCGATGATCCAGATCGGGGCAAGCCAGGGCAGAAGCATGCCGGATGAATACTCAAGAAACCCGAAGCGCACCAGGAAGCCGTCCCATACGGCGCCGATGGCGCCGACGAGCGTCAACAACATCGCCTCGCGACGCGGCGCGGCGGACATCCGAAGGTGCAAGACAACGACCAGCGCGGCCACGCCGACCCCGAGCCAAGGCCATCCGTGCGCACCGCCCAGCACGCAGGCAAACCAGGCAATCTGGAACGCGACAAGGTTGACGACAAGTCTGAGCATGGTTCGCGTGTCCCGCGATTGGCGTTTCGTTCGGGAACATGTTGTGTCGCTCCGTCCCGAGACAAGCGTAGCCACCGATTCACACCCATTCGCAGCGTGTGAAGGATCACATGAGCGATGAGCGCCGACACGCTGACGACGCAGCATGAAAAGAGGCCATTTCAGCCATGCCTCCCCGACACGAGCCGCACGCGTCTCTGTTATGATCGCCTGTTGGAATCTTCGACCCCTAAACCGCGCCGACTCCAGCGGCCGTCACGTCTGCCGGGGCCGATCCCATCCAAAAACATCGCATACCGCGCTGGGCGCGGTTTAAATTCGAATCGCCTCGGGAGACCCCAGATGACAGCACGTCCGTTGAACCGCCTCGCCGCGTCCGCCCTTGCCGCCGTTCTCGTCGTGGGCTGCGCCGCCGACGGCTCCGGCCTGACCGAGACCGGCGCGGGAGCGGCGCTCGGCACCGCCGGAGGGGCAGCCGCGGGTGCGATCATCGGCTCGCTCAGCGCCAACGCTGGACGCGGCGCCCTGATCGGCGCGGTCGGCGGTGCTCTAGTCGGAACCGCCGTCGGCGCCTACATGGAAAACCAACGCAAGGACTTCGAGGCGGCCCTCGCCGACGAGATCGCCAGCGGCATGATCAGCGTGCAGAAACTGCCGAACGATCAACTGCTGGTGCGCATGACCGGGGCCACCACCTTCGAGATCGATTCCGACCGCATCCAGCCCGGCTTCTACAGCACGATGGATAAGATCTCCGCCATCGTCAAAAAATACGGCAAGACCGAGCTCTTGATCTCCGGACACACCGACAGCACTGGCTCCGCGCAGCACAACCAACTCCTCTCCCAACGGCGCGCCGGTGCCGTTCAGTACTATATGGAGGGCGACGGCGTGTTGCCGCAGCGCATCATCGCCACCGGCTACGGCAAGAATCAGCCGATCGCTTCGAACGAGACGGAAGCGGGCCGACGGCTCAACCGCCGGGTCGATATCACCATCGTGCCCATTACGGCCTGATCCGAGCAGTCAGTATCCGAGCAGTCAATCCGGCAAGTCGCTCGATCGGCCGATTCACGATCCCCGCAGGCCGGTCGAGCGGAGCAACCCCTGAGCCATCGAGCCGGAAGGATCGGGCCGAGACTCGGCTTTCGGCGTGGTCCATTCGAAGGACGCAGGATCGCGGGAGCCGAGATCCGACACGGCGCCTCGCACGATGACGCGATGACGCGATGACCGAGGTGGGCCGGTCCTTACTCGCGGCGCGGAACACACCGACATGGCCGACAAGCCGACGATCCTGATCGTCGATGACGCCCCGGAGAACCTGAGCGTCCTGAGCGGGTTGCTGTTGCCGGATTAGTCGGGTGCGGGTCGCCAACTCAGGCGCGCGCGCACTGAAGGTCGCCGCAAGTGCGCCGATCCCGGACCTCATCCTGCTCGATGTCATGATGCCGGACCTCGACGGATACGAGGTCATCAAACACCTCAAGGCGGACCCGCAGACCCACGACATCCCGGTCATCTTCGTCACGGCCCTGAGCGCGAACGAGGACGAGCACCGTGGTCTTGCACTCGGTGCCGTGGACTACATCGGCAAGCCGGTGAATCCCGCCACCGTACTCGCGCGGGTCCGCACGCATCTCGAACTCAAGCAGGCACGCGACAGAATGCGCGACGAGAACGTCCGACTCGAAGCCGAGGTCGAGCGTCGCGGCGGGAGATGGCCCGCACGGTGCTCGCGACCATCAGCCTGCCGGTGATGATCATCCATCCATTGTTCACTGTGGTGCTGGGTCTGCTGCTGGTCGAGCGTTTACGCCGCCGCCGCGATCTGGACGCCCTGCGTGCGAGCGAAGAGCGCTTTCATGGAACCTTCGAGCAAGCGGCGGTCGGCATCGCCATGGTCGCCCCGGATGGACGCTGGATCAAGGTCAACGCGCGCCTCTGTCACATCCTCGGCTACGACGTCGGGAGCCTGCTCGGATCGAGTCGGGAAAGTTGATCCTCGAATCTGCCCCGTTCGCTCTCGGCGCGCTGCTGCGCGATTCAGCGGCGCTGATGGCCGAGCGCGCGCGGGTGCGTGGACTCGCGCTGGCGGTCGAGCAGGATCCCCTGCTGCAGCGCGAGCCGATCGTCATCGGGGATGCCACACGGCATGCGGGTCGATGTCGTCGACGACGGAGCGCAGACAGGTCTTCCATGACTGGGCGGGCGTGATATTTGTTCACGGACATCGCCATCAAGCAGCAGCGCTCGGCCGAATGACGGGCGGCGCACCAAACTCCGAGCGCTGCAGTCCTGCTACGCGGCTGCCGCAAGCGGCTCGTGCGAGAGACACTTCTTGGGACAGACCCGCGAGCACGCCTGACAGCCGATACAGTCGAGCGCGTCTTTGAGATTCATCACCATCCCGGGCGCCTCGTCGAAATCGTCGTCGCCCTCGTCGTCGAGCTCTTCCAGATCGAGATCCTCGCGGTCGACCAGCTCGAAGACATCGCGCGGACAGACCTTATAACAGCGGCCGCAGCCGATGCAGTTGTTCTGGTTGATGCTCTCGATGAACGCAGGCGTCCATTCGACGCCTCCGCGGGTAATGCCGGTGACGATACTCATGGGTGTTTCTCCAGGTTCGGAAAGTGGGTTTGTTCAGGCGCTTTCGGCCTGAGCCGCCTTGAGCGCGGCATTGGCCTGCGCCCAGGCAAGGCAAGCGTCGTAAGTCGCCTGAGCGATGCCCGGAATCTCCTCGTAACCTGCAGGCAATCGGTCCTCGACCAGGTCATGCAGCTCACCCGCCCGCTCGGTAGCGATCCGTTTCGCCTTGCTCACGGCCTTCTCCAAGGCGCGAATCTCATCACCTGTCATGCCCCCGACCTCCTACGTACGCCTGAATGTTTTGAATCACCTCAATCGCGCCCGCGAAGGTCGAGGACAACCAGGAGTCCCAAGTCCTACGCGGACAACGCAGATCACAGCCGCGCGATTTAGAGGCCGGCCACCTTGGAATGCTCGCCGATCAGCTCGAGCGCGACCGACAGCACCTTGTCGGCCTCGTCCTTCATCTTCGAAAGGGTCGGAAAGCCGAAGCGGTGCACGTCGCGCAGCGAGCGGTCCAGCACGACCAGCTTGCCGACCGTGATGACGACACGCCCGAACCCTTCGTGGCTCAGGTGGACCAGCGGCACGGCCATCAGTCCGCATTCGGATTCGATCATGGCCGAGATAGCGTTGTAGTACGCCTTGATCCGCGCCACGACGGTCTCGTCGGGATCACCCACCAAGGGGATCTGCTGGCGCTTCTCCTTGGTCAAGATGAAGGGCTCCAGGAGCTGCTCGGAGGAGAGTGCGTCGAATTCGCCGTAGGGATCGATCGCGCGCATCTGGCGGTCCATCTCAAGCACGAATTGGGACTGCATCAGGCCCTCGTTGTTGGCGATTCCGGCAAGTGCCTCGGTCATGGTGATTTCCTCTTCTAAGTGACTGTCCATCTTGGACATGTGGTGTGTGCAGCGTGTGATTCAGAACGGCATCGGAACATCGGCGGAGGCCCCGCGGCGCACCAGGACCGGGCTGTAGCGCTCGCGGGCGGATTGCCCGCCGGTCAATCGGCCGCTCAGCCAGAGGCCGATCCCGAGACCGGCGATACCGAGCAGGGCCACGCTCCCCTCGCCCGCGCCGAGGTGCGTCGCCACGCCGGCGACCGCGATTAGGAACACCAGCGGCAGCAGGTAGGCGACGAACGACGCGCGCACGAGAGTCCCGTCGGGGATGCCGATCACGACCTGCTCGCCGACCCACAGCCCCTGCGCGTCGTCGATCCGCAAGCGACTCCGAGGCGCACCGAACACCTTTGCAAGCACCGAGGTGCCGCAACTGCCGGCACTTTCGCAGTGTCCGCAGGCGCTCTGCCGAACGGTTTCGACCCAGGCAACGCCCGGCTTCACATCGACGACGGTCGCGGGCGTCTCGATCATTCGCTCCAGCCCTCCGACTCCATCGCATCGAAGCGCCGGTTGCGCCCCGGGGCCCGGCCGGCGAGCGCGCGCGCAAGCCAGGCGCTCGGGCCGTCGCGCAGCTCGCCCTGCAGGTCGCGGATCAAACGGCTGACCGAGGTCCCCGGACTGACCTTCATCGGCTGGATTCCCTTGGCGCGAAGCTGGCTCACGGCCGATGCCCCGACCGCCTCGCAATAGACGACGTCGCAGCCCTCGAGCGCCGCGATCTTGGCGGCGAGCTTGTCCTCGTTGCCGTCCATCGCAAGGCGTGCGAACTGGATCGCCTCGAGCAAGTGATACTCGCGCGGGTCGATCGAGTAGACGACGAAGGACTCGGCCGCGCCGAAGTGCTGGTCGATCTGCTTCATGTCCGAGGAGGCGAAGGCCGCCTTGATGCGTGTCTCGGTCTCCATCGATGTCGCCTCGTCGCTCATGCACAGGACCTTCAGTCGTCGTTCCATTCCCACAAGGAACCTCCCTTAAAGCGCTTTTTTGGCCGCAGCTTGCGTGTCTTTCATGGGCTGTGGTCCGGTTGCCGACGTCGCGGTCCATGACTGCCGCGCTTTAAGATGAATGAATCGAGACCGCTTCATGCCAAGACCATCGTTTCGAAACGCGGCTTGGACTCGCGACGCCATGACGCTGCGTCAGTGCGGGCGTGGTTCCGCGCAGACGTCGTCCGGGCGCTGCTTGAGCGTCGAGCGATAGGGATGGATTTCCCCGCGCTCCTCGCCGAGCAGCAGATTGGCCAGATCGAAAATGGCGTCGCGCGTGCCGCGATAACCGATCCAGGTCCGCCGAAAGCCGCCGACCCGGTCGTACTGCGGGAAACCGGCGCGCAACATGGGGATGCCCAGTCGCTCCGCGGAGTGGACCGCATGCGAGTTGCCGATCAGGATCTCGGCGCCGCGCTCGCGCGCGGCGATCTCGAGATCTTCCAGATCGCCGATCTTCACCTGCTCGGCGACAACATCCTGCAAGGCCGGGGCGTTGGCCGGGGCCACGGCGGCGACCACCTCGGCCCCCACGCTTGCGAGCATCCGACTGAAGCCGACCAAGAAATCCGGCTCCGCGGCGATCGCAAAGCGCGACATGCCGAGCATGAAGTGGCAGTCGAGCAGAGCGTCCTGGAGCTGTGCGCGCTGGCGCTCGATCTTAGCCGGGACCGGGCGCTCGGCGATCTGCGCAAGCGTCATCACGAGCCCGTCGACGGCATCGATGTCCATCAGATGCGCGAAGCGATAATCCGGAACGCCGGTGCGCTCCGCCAAGGCATCGGCCGCCGCGTCCATCGAGGCGCCGATCACCAGGGTCGCCAGGGCATCGCCGACGCTCGCCAAATCACTCACGCGGGTCCCGCCGATGGTCAGGGGGTTGTAGTCGGTCTCGGGCAGATGGCCGTCGAGCGAGTCCGAGAGATCGGGAAGCACCATCGGGGACAGACCGAACGCCTCGATCAGATCCTTCAGATACTCGATGTCGCCGGGCGTCAGATGCGATCCAGGCAGGACATTCACCTGACGCTCGCGACGCCCCGGCCGAGTGCCGGCCTCGGCGCGGGTCGGGACGAGCGTCTCGATGATCGCCTTGGTCGTCTGCGCGTAGCCGGACTCCATGCAGCCGGTGAAGTCCGGCGTGGACACCGGCACGACGGCGATCCCCGCGAACTGCGGCCAGGTCTCGCGAAAGACCCGCACCGCCATCGCGATGTCTGCGCCCTGGGTCTCGACCAGGCCCGTGGTCGGCAGACCGATCAGGTCCGGCGCACTTTTCTCGCAGATGGTCTTCAGCCCTTCGACGACCTGCGCCTCGCTGCCCATGATGGCGCTGACCTGATCGATCGCCGTGGTCTGCAAGGGGATCGGCTCGCGGAAATGACGCACGAAGAAGATCTTCCCGAAGGCCGTACAGCCTTGGGATCCGTGCAACATCGGGATGGTCCGGTTGAAGCCGAGGAAGGCGAGCGCCGCGCCGACGGTCGAGCTGGCCTTCAGCGGGCTGACCGAAAGGGCCTTGTTGCGTTTGATAATCTCAGGCATGGGACTGCACCTCGACAGGGGCGCTTTCGCTTGCGGCAAGCCCTAGGGACTTCGCCGGCATCGGATGGGTTTGCCCCTCTGCCGCCGCCCAGGGCGCCGGACGCCGCACCGCATCCCAGATCGGACTCTCGACCGTCAAACAGAGCTGGCGCGCCAGCTCGACCATGCCGACATAGCCGGCATAGCCGAATTCGCGCTCCTGATTGATGTCGAGGAAGGGGATACGGGCCTTGAGCGCCGTGTAGAGGTTGCGCCCCCCGGCGATCAGGATGTCGACGTCGTTTTCTCTGACCCGATCGATTAGGCCGCGCGGGTTGCCGTCCTCGATCATGACCGCGTCCTCGCCCATCAGCGCACGGATGCGCGCCTTGTCCTCCTCCGTGGACTTGCGGGTGCCGGTCGCGACCACCGTCATGCCCAGATCCTGCAGGGCCGAGATGATCGACCAAGACTTGACCCCGCCGGTGTAGAGCAGGACCTTGCGGCCCTGGAGACGCGCCCGATAGGGCTCGAGTGCCGCGTGGATCTTGGCCTCCTCGCGGGCGACGAGCGCTTCGGTACGGCGGGTGAGATCCGGGTCGTCGATGATCCGCGCGAAATCACGCAGCGCCTGCGAGACGTCCGCGACCCCGTAGAAGCTGCCCTCAAACCAAGGGGTGCCGTAGGACTCCTTGAGCTTGCGCGCGACGTTGATCATGGCCTTGGAGCAGACCATCATGTTGACCTCCGCGCGGTGCATGGTCTGCACCTCGTGGAAGCGAGCGTCCCCGGACAGGCTGCAGAGCACACGCAGACCCAGCTCGTCGAGCAGGGGCAAGACGTTCCAGAACTCGCCGGCGATGTTGTACTCGGCGACCAGATTCACATCGTGGACCTTGAAACCCTCGTGCTCGATCCCCGGCGGGACCGGATCGGGCTCGCGGGTGCCGCAGACCTGGGCGACCATGGTCTCGCCGGCGATCCGGTTGCCGAGATTCTTGGTGCCGTAGAAGCCGGCGGCGTCGACCGACACCACGGGCGTGCCCCACCGCTTCTGCGCCTCCCGACAGACCGCACCGACATCGTCGCCGGTCAGGGCGGGCACGCAGGTGTTGTAAACGAAGACCGCCGCGGGCTTGTAGCTGTCGATCGCCTGCTTGATCCCGAGGAACAGCCGCTTCTCGCTGCGGCCCATGATGACGTCCTGCTCGGTGAGGTCCGTCGTCATGCCGATCTTGTAGAGGCTCGGACCGCTCGAACGCGCACCGCGGTTGTCCCAGGAGTTGCCCGCACAGGCGATGGAGCCATGCACGATGTGCGCGACATCCGCGATCGGTAGAAGCGCGATCTGCGCCCCGTCGAAGGAGCAGCCGCCGGCCGTCGCGCCGGGCTTGAGCTTGGCGCAACCCGACTTTTCCTTCGTGTTGTGCGCACACGCCGGCTCGTCGAGCAGCGCGGCGATCTCTTTTTGTTTCATGAAGGCTCCAAGGGCGTTCGCTTTGGAGCTTCTTAAGCAGGCGCTATGCCAATCGCTATACTTTTGTTTTAATGAGAGAAGAGCATGTGTCTGTCGGTTTCCCGACACGATGGATGTCTGAAATCCCCGCAATCCTTTATGGTGATTTCACGGGCACGGAGCAGCCATTACGCACGTGAACGAAAACGCCGGGGTTACACCATGCCGGGATGGGACACCGGCCACGTGTGTCGCGATCAGCCGGGGAACTCGGGTCAGCGATCGCCACCGGCCATCGCGCAGGCAACGATGCGCCGGAGCAGATCGGCTGCGAAGGCGTGTTCGTCCGGGCTTCCGCTGCCCTCGCGGGCGATATACACCTCGACACCGACATAGCGGGGCGTGGCACGGTCCCACACCATCGGCGGCAGATCCGGTCGCGCGAGCGGGAACGGGAACGGGCGAACACCGGCCAAATCGGCGAATGCGCCGCCGGTGTCGGCCACGAGCTGGATGCCTCTGACCGGGTCGCCGTCGAGGGGACCCGCGGAGGCGATGCGCGCAAGCAGGCTCTGGGCGGCGCAGAAGACGTCGGCCGAGCGACGCAGCTCATCGATCCCGGTATGCAGGTCGATGATCAGCTGCTGGCCGGGCTTTACGCGTTCGAGGATCTGCAAATACAGCTCGCCGTGGCGTCGCCGCCAGCTCGCCAGCTCGTCGGGCAGCGGGCGCTGGCCGGACAGACCGAGCGGGATTCGCAGCACGGCGAAGGTGGCCGGATCGAGACGCGCAGCAACCTGCTCGCCGAAACCCAGCTCGCCGCGGTGCGCGCCGATGACGAGCAGCACCGGCGGAGCCCCGCGACCCGGACGGGGATGACTGTGGTCGGTGGCCCGTGCACGTGTGTTGGGCATCGCCGGGTTGAATACGCGTTAAGCCCGACCGCCCGGAGGCCGGACCGCCGGCTTCGCGACAAGGTGCCGCTCGGACGAAGTCCCGCACTGCACCTGCGGATCCCGCGCGGCGAGCATCCCCGCGGCCCGGAGACACACCTTCATCGGGCCTCGCGAGTCGGAGGCTTTCGAGGAATTGCCACCGGTACCGCATGCGACGACCGGGACTTGTCCGCCACCCGATCGACGACGCCGCACGCACCCTTGCCGCAGCCGTCGCAGCGACCGCCACGGCGCCACAGCTTTCCGTAGAGATAGACCAGCGCGACGGCGACCACCGCTGCGACAACGGCCAGATCGAGCCAGCCGACGGGCTGCTCGGCCGAGATGTCGATCGCAGGCGTGCGATCGACCGCCATCTCGGAGGCCATGGACTGGAGCTGCGCGGATGCCTTCACCTCCCCTGTAACCGATGGCGCGGCGGAATCGGCCGGATGCCCGAGCTGCTCGGTGATCTGATCGGTCATCGGATACTCGTCGGGTTGACCATGAGGGTGGTAGGGAACGGCAAGAAAATAAGTCAAACAACTCGACGATGGAAGACCTTTCCCGCCCTTGTCGTTGTCGTAATCGATCGCCGCCACGCCCACGGATCGGAGACGCAGTCCAGTCATCGCCTCGTGACCCGAGTCTCCCTCAGGCGGGCAGGCCTCGGCGGATGGTGCGCCGCCCGCCGATCAAGCCGACCACGATCAGCAGGGCCAACGCGCCAAGGTAGACTGCGGTCATCACCTGGATGCCGCTCGCCCCGATCGCAGTGCCGATACCGTAGACCAGGCTGGCGACGGCGAGCCCGAGCAGCGTCGGGAAGACGATCGAGAACAGCATCCATTTGTACGAGCCGGTCTGGACCTTGACCATGATGGTGGTCGCGAGACACGGGGGATAGAGCGCGAAGAACAGGATGAGCGCGACGGCCATCAGCGCGGTCGCCCCGCCGGCCGCGGTCTCGGCGCCCATGCGCTGCTCCAGGGTCTGGTTGGTGTCGTCGTCCTGCTGAAACAGCACGCCCAGCGTTGCGACGCTGCTCTCGCGCGCGGCGAACGACGCCAAGAGCGCGACATTGATCTTCCAGTCGAAGCCCGCGAACTGCGTGACCGGCTCGAGCCCGCGACCGATGCTGCCGAGCACGGAGTGGGTGATGCGCTCCTCGCGCATCTCGCGTCGCAGCGTCTGGCGCACCCTGGCGAGATCGCGCAGGGCGCGGCTGGCCTGCCTCGCGTCCTGGTCGGCGGAGGGCGGCCTGACCAGCGCATAGAAGCTCGGGTTGCGTGTTTCGAAGCGCTCGGCCACCGCCTTGGAGCCGGCCTCGCCCTTGGCGTTGAGCCGTGCCCGCTTGTAGTCGGTCTCGAAGTTCAGCAGGTCGACCAGCGACTCGGCACCGCCGCCGAGGACGGCTTCATGATAGGCGTTGCCGGCCAGCGCCTGCTCGAAACGCGCGACCGCCGCCTGCCCTTGCTGCTCGAAATGGGCGCTGCGCTCCGCCGGCAAACCCGGCACATGCAGCAAAGTGAACACGACCACGGCGACCGCAAGCACGACGGTGCCGACCTTCTTCACGTACTGCCAGGTGCGCTCCAACGAGCGGCGCAGCACACCCCACAGGGTCGGCAGGTGGTAGTGCGGCAGCTCCATGACGAACGGCGAGGTCTCCTGCCCGCGCAGCAGGGTGACCGTCAGGAGCTTCGACACCAGGAGCGCAAAGATGATGGTCATCGTCGAGATGTAGAACATCATCAAGGTCTTATCCTCGACGAAGAAGATACCGAGCAGGAGCGTATAGAGCGGAACCTTGGCCAGGCAGTTCATGTAGGGCACGGCAAAGATGGTCGCCATCCGCGCCCGGTGGTCCGGGATCCCCTTGGTCGCCATGACGCCGGGCACCGCACAGCCGCCGGCAAACACGCCGCCTAAGATCAGCGGCAGCGTACTTTGCCCGTGCAGCCCGAAGCGATGCAGGATCTTATCGAGAATGAAGGCGATGCGGGCCATGTAGCCCGTGTCCTCGATGATGGCGATGGCCGCGAACAGGATCAGGAAGATCGGCACGTAGTTGAGCAGCGTATTGGCCGAGTCCACGAGCCAGAGCCCCATAGCGCGCGTGTAGGGATCGTTCAGGAACCCGGCGGCCGGCAGCAGCCCGGCGATCAGCTCGCGCAGGCCGGCCAGGAGCGGCCAGGTGTAGGTGGTCAGCTCGTAGCCCCAAACGATCGAGACCTGGTAGATCATGAAGACCGTCAGGACCAGAAAGAAGGGCGCCGCAGCGCGATTCAGCACCACGCGGTCGATCCGCTCGGTCAGCGTCGGACGACCGCCGGCCGCACCGCTCAGCACGCCGGCGAGCAGCGCGGTGACGGCGCGGTCGCGACAGGCGACGACGTGGTCCCCGACCGAGCGCCCTTGCGCCGCCGCGAAGGCCGTGCGCAGGTCCGTGGCGCGCGTGAGCAACGGCTGCGCGATCGCATCGCCGACGCTGCTCGCGAGCAGGCGGTCGGCCTGGAGGTCGCCCTCCAGAAGCTTCAGCGCCAGCCAGCGGCGAGGCGTGTCGCCGAGGCTATCGAGCGCGTCGAGCGCGGTGCGAAGCTCGGTGATCGCCGGCTCCAGCGCCCCGTAGTCCACCGGAGGCGCCGTGCCGACGGCGGGCTCGTTCGCCGCGGCCCGCTCCCGGATGGCCTGTCGCAGCGGCTCGCGGCCCTGATTCTTGCGCCCGACCGTCGGCACCACCGGCAACCCGAGCCGCCGCGCGAGTGCGTCCTGGTCGATGCGGATGTCGCGCCCTGCGGCCACGTCCATCATGTTCAGGGCCAAGACCGTCGGCAGGCCCATCTCCAGCAATTGAAGCGTCAGGTGCAGCGAACGCTGAAGATTCGACGCATCCACGACATTCACGGTCACGTCCGGGCGCTCGGCGAGCAGGAAGTCTCGTGCGACCCGCTCCTCCAACGAGAACGAGGTGAGGCTGTAGGTCCCGGGCAAGTCCACCGTCCGGACCGCGCCTTCGGCATCCGCGTACTGGCCGTACTTCTTGTCGACGGTCACGCCCGGATAGTTCGCAACGTGCTGCCGCGCCCCGGTCAAGAGGTTGAAGAGTGTGGACTTTCCGGCGTTCTGCTGACCCGCGAGGGCCACCAGCAGGGGTTTGCTCGCGCTCATCGGCGAGACCCCTCGGCGGGCGGGCTTGCAGATGGACCGGCGTCGGTGCCTTCCGGCCGCGGGTCATCGCCCGCGTCGGGTTCCTCGACCTCGACGGTCGCCGCCTCCTGTCGGCGCAAGGTGATGCTGCCGGCCGCAAGCCGAATCTCGATCGGATCGTTGAGGGGGGCGCTGCGCACCATCGTCACCACCGTGTTCGGCATCAACCCCAGGTCGAGGAGGCGCTGGCGCACCGCCCCGGCGGAGCGGTGGCCACGGATGCGCACGCGCTGCCCCGGTGGGATGTCGTTCAGCGTGCGGGACGGGGGATCGGGGATGCGGGACATGGGAGGACTCGAGTTGAGAGTAGACGCACGAACTGAAAGGTGTTGTCAGTGTAAGCGCGGCCGACTGCAAACGGCAACAAGAATGATTGTTATTTATTCTCTGGCGATGGCTCCGCAGGCGGAAACAGCGCAAGGGCAAGGAGCCCGTAAAAGCCCGTGAACGCGACCAATGCGAGGGCCGGGAGCATCCCCGGGCGTGTCGGACCGCGGCGTCGCACGAGCCGAATTGCGATCCACATCGCGGCGGCGATGCCGAGCAGCGCCGTCGGTCCGTGCAGGTGCAGATCGAGTGTCAGGTCACGACGGTTCGGGTCATGCAGATCGATCCCGAAGGGGACGAATGCGCGCCAAAACCGATCGATAGGCCGGGACACCGCCATACCCATCTCCCGCTCATAGAGGTCGATCGGCTGGAATGCGGGGTCCATGACAACGGACTTGATCTGCACGTCGTCGGAATAGACCGCGGTGCGATGGAGGGGGTCGAACAGGACCTTGAGCGCCATGCGATCCGGGTCGTAGCCGGGCAGGTCGAGCGGCGTCAAGCGGAAGTCCGTCTGGCCCAGCAGGAACAGCCGGCCGTCCTCGCCGAGCAGCAGACCCAGATGCTCGCCGCGCTTGTTCTCGGCCACCTTCAGATGACGCACGGCGAGCCCGTCCGGCAGCGCTACCGGATCGACGGCGGGCTCGCCCCGGACGCGTCGGAGCCGGAACAGCGCCCCATCGGCATCGAGCAGGAACAGACCGGCGTCGAAAGGCTTCAGAATCGAGACGCGGCCGAAGATGGCCCGCACCGGAAAGGCAAAGCCGGCGTCCGCGAGCGCCGTCGTAAAGAGATCGGTCAATGCCGGATCGAGGCGGTTGGCGTCACTACCGATGAACGTCAGCCGCTCGCCCGCACGCAGGATGTCCTCCGGGAAGGTCAAGCCGGCGCGGCCCGGCGCGGACTCCAACAGGGGAAACAGCGGGATGCGCGGGGCATGGCCGGGCAGTTCGGCGGGCGTCAGCTCCAGCACCTGGCGCTCGGCTTGGATCGCGGCCTTGTCGAAGCTCCGGCCCGCGAGCGTAAGCGGCAGCTTGCCCCAGAGTTCCATGTTCTTGTAGTAAATGAAGGGGAGCAGGCTCTCGAACTCCTCGCGCGCGTAATCCTTGCCGTCTTGATCGCGGTAGACGAATTGGTGGCCCTCGCCGATCAGCTCGGTATAGACGAAGCGCTCGATGACCGGGCTGTAGAACAGCGCCGTCTTGCCGTAGCGATGGGGGAACAGCAGGTCCTTGGCGAGCGGCAGCCAGACCGCGAGCAGAAAGACGGTCAGCAGCATCAGCGACCAGCGGGCAACGCGGGCGGTCATCATCCTAAACCGCGTCCAGGGCGATATGCGTCATTGTCACTTTGCATTTGGTTTCGGGGATATCCTCGATCTCGGTGAGACGCGGTTTAGATCCGGTGGCGATAGCGATGCGCCGGCAGGATCACGGCCGGCACGAACAAGAGCGCAACGCCGATCAGCACGGGCATGATCCCGTCGTACTCCTGATAGCCGCGGTGCCGGTACAGCAGCGCCAGAAAGGCGACGGCGAGGCCGAGGTAGAGCAATCGCCGCAACGGCACCGGCTCCAACAGCGCCAGCGTCGCGCCGAAATAGGCAACCCATCCGCCCAACAGCCAGGGCAGCGCCGTGAGCACCGCACTGACTGCCGCCTCGGCCGGAAAAAAGCGCGTGACGATCCAATAGAGTCCGGCCAGGTCCAGCGCCGCGAGCACCGCCCCCAGCGCGGCCCCGAAGCCGACCCAGCCGAGCAACAGCAGGTCGCCGCGCACCGGCAGGTGCAGCGAGAGCCGTAGGCGTCCACCGATCATCTCGGGGCCGAATTGCGCAGCGGCGAGGACCGTGCCGCTCAGCAGCGGCAGGAACAGGATCGACTCGTAGAGCAAGCGCCGCAGCTCGAAGGCCCAGTACCAGATCATCTCCGAGTGCTCGACCTGGAACTGGTGGCGCAGACTCAGGAACAGAAAAGCCAGAACGAGAAGGTGCAGCACCAACAGCCCGAGCCAGGCCCAGCGCAGCTTGAGCCATTCCTTCAGGACGATGGCCCCGATCAACCCGGCACGCATCAGTACTTCCCGGTCAGGCCGATGAAGGCGTCTTCAAGCGTCATCGTCCGCTCGGCGCCGAGGCGGACCTGCGGCCAATGGCGGGCCAGGTGCCCGGCGAGCACCTCGGGGTCGGCGAAGGTATAGAGCAGCGGCTCGCGCCCGTGCAGGTCAACGTTCTCGATGACGCCATCGGGCCGCGGCGACTCGCCGCGCTCGAGCGCGAACGCGTAGCAGCGGAAGCGGGCGCGCAACTCGGCGAGCGGCATCTGCACCAAGTCGCCGCCACGTTGCAGCACGATCACCTCGTCCACCAGCGTCTCCATGTCCTGCACCACGTGTGAGGTGAGGAAGACGGTCTTACCGCCCTGGTCGAGGAAGCCCTTCAGATAGTCCAGAAACAGCCTCCGGTAGCCCGCGTCCAGCCCCATCGAATAGTCGTCCAGGATCATCAGGTCCGGGTCTTGCGCAAAGATCAGCCCGAGCACCACCTGCGAGCGCTGGCCGCAGGACATCCGGCCAATCCGGTGGTTGTGGGGCAGCTCAAGGCGGTCCACCAGCTCGTAGTACAGCTCGCGGCGCCAGCGTGGGTAAAAGGGGCGATAGAAGCGCTCGATGCCGGCGATGGACATGAAGTCATAGGCAAGATGACCCTCGAACAGCAACCCGATGCGCGCACGGGTGGCCGGCGACAGATCGTGCGAATCCCCCCCGAGCACCCGGCAACAGCCGCCGGCCGGGCGAAGATAGCCCATCAGCAGGCGAATCAACGTGGTCTTGCCCACACCGTTCTTGCCGAGCAGCGCGACGACCTTGCCCTCCGGTACCGCGAAATTGAGGTCCCGATAGAGATAGCGCCCGCCATAACGGTGGGACAGATGGCGGACTTCGATGGCCGGCGCGGCTGCGGTCATCGGAGTACCGGGGTGCGTTTGCGGCACCGTCTCATGACTCACGATCGGTCTCCGCTGAAGGTTAAACCGCGCCGGCTCCGACGGTTGTCGGAGCCGGCGCGGCCAAGCCAATCCAATCCAAGCGGCAGTCTACGCCGATGGAACCTCGAATACAAACGCGAACGATTGCTATTTACTTGCCTGTCCAAAGCCTGATAACCTGTCCGTGAATTGCACGTTGCCCGGGCAAGACACGCGGTCCCTTGCGGGCCGCGGGGACCTGCGAGCCACGGCGACGCGCCCTGATCCGCCCCGATTTCAATAGGAGAAACCTGTGCTCAAGTCCCCGATGCTCGCGGTCCCCGCCGCCGCCCTCCTGCTCATCGGCTCCGTCGCTCTCGCCCACACCCCGCTCTGTTCCTGCTACGACAACGGCGACGGCACCGTGCTGTGCGAAGGCGGGTTCTCCGACGGCTCGTCCGCATCCGGGGTCGCGATCCGCGTGCTCGACGCCTCCGGCAACGTCGTGCTCGACGGCGCGATGAGCGAGGACAGCGAGTACGAGTTCCAGAAACCCGACGGCGGCTACAAGGTCGTCTTCGACGCCGGCCCGGGCCACCAAATCGAGATCGCGGGCACGGACATCGTCGAGTAGCGACCCGCGTCCTGCGATCACGCATCGGTCCATCGCCGACGAGCGACCGATGCGGGCCACCCGACCACATCGGTCCGGTGGTCGGCCGTCGACATTCCCCGACCCCCTGTTGTTAAGGAGTAAGACCAACATGACGCAAATCACCCGGGGCGCCGCGCTCGCCCCGCTCGCAGCCCTCATTGCCGCCGGACTGACCGCGCCGGTCCACGCGCATTTCCAGCTCGTCTACACCCCCGAGGTCATGCTCGCGGATCCAGCCGACGTCGCGTTGAAGCTGGTCTTCGGCCACCCGATGGAGAACGGCCATGTCATGGACATGGGCGAGCCGGAGCGGTTCGTCGTCGTCTTCAGAGGCGAGGAGACCGATCTGAAGGGCAGCCTCACACCCATCACCTGGAAAGGTCCGCACAACGAGGCTAAGGCTTACGAAACGACCTACAAGGTCAGGCGCAACGGCGACTATGTCTTCGCATTGGTTCCGGCGCCTTACCTGGAAGAGGCCGAAGACGCCTATATTCAGCAGATCACCAAGGCGGTCGTGAACAAAGGCAGCATGCCGACCGGCTGGGGCGAGCCATTGGGCCTGCCGACCGAGATCGTGCCGCTGAACAAGCCCTACCAGGTCTTCGCCGGCGGCACCTTCAGCGGTCAACTGCTCAGCGAGGGTACGCCCGCCGCCGGCGTCGAGTGCGAAATCGAGTACATCAACACGGATATCGACATGGCCGCGAACGCCTTCGGCAAGGACAACCAGGGTCCGGTGCCGGAGACCGCCGTCGTCGCCGTCACCGATCCCAACGGTGTCTTCACCTTCGGTATCCCGCGCCCCGGTGTCTGGGGCTTCGCCTGCCTCGGCTCCGGCCCGGTCAAGGAGCACGAGGGCAAGGAGCTGTCGCAGGACGCGGTGCTCTGGATCAACGCGACCGAGCTGAAGTAGGACCGGCATCGGTGCAGGCGCCGGCACCGCCGGGTGCCGGCGCTCGGCTAGTGGAGCAGAGATTCAGAGAACGTCCGAGATCGTTGTCGTTGTCGTTGTCGTTGTCGTTGTCGAATCGATGGTCGATTACGATGACGACAACGACAACGACAACGAACGGGCTCGACACCTCTGACGTGCTGCACGATACGCGGTTTAAACCGCGTCCCCGCGAAGGGCCGTGGATGCACCGAACATCGAACTCACTCGAAAGTGAGCATCTCGCTCTGGACGCGGTTTAGGCGGTCAAGACCCTTCGGTCGCAACCTCGCCCGAGTCGGCCACGACCTGCCAGCGGTCATCGAGACGCAGTCTAAGCGGACCTGAGACGGCCTCGTTGCTTGCGATCGGCCGTGTCCGCCCGTGCTCGATCAGGTCACGGATGTCCGTCTCATCCAGATCCCGGCCGTCGTAGGTCTTCCAGACCACGAAGTCGCATCCCTCCCGAAAGCGGTTGCAGCCGAAGCCGCGTCGGCCTTCGATGATCTTGCCTTGGCCGCATTTCGGGCAGACGGGGGGTTGGTCGCGCATCGAGGGGGTCCGCGCGCGGCTGTCCGTCGCATGTTCCAGGGTTGCCGGGGCCGTCGGTCTGCCTCGGTTGGATCGAGTGGCCCCGCGAGTCCCCTGCCCGCTCTCGACGGCCGCCTCCGCTGACCCGGTGTCGGTCGCCTCGGCCTCGGCCCCGAAATCGAACACGACTTTGCCGGCCGTATCCAGCCGCAACCCGGCGCTGAAGGGTTTGCCCGCCTTCGAGGTGAAGCCCTCTAGACGCGGAAGTCGACCCTGCGCGATGAGGCGGCGCACCTGATCCTGCGCCAGCGTCAAACCCGCGACCGTCTTCCAGACGGTGAAGCCGCAGCCCTCGCGATAGCGGCTGCAGCCGTAGGCGCGGGCGTTCTCGGTCACCTCGCCCTCGCCACAGATCGGACAGGCGCCGAGTCCGCCCGCTGCCGCTTCGCCCGCTCCACCGGAGGCTCCAGCGGAGGCTCCACCCCGGCGCGACCGCCCGGTCTTGCGCACACCCCCTGCCCGCCCGGCCTTCGCACCCTTTCCCGTCGGGCGTTCGGCACGCTCCGCCGCGACCTGCTCAGCCGACATCGCCGGGCCTTGTGCGATCTGCGGCACCAGCTCGCGCAGGAAGGCGACGATGTCGCGATCGAAGACCTCGACGGGCAGCTCGCCGTGCTCCACGTCCTTGAGGCGCTGCTCCCACTCGGCGGTGAGTTCCGGGCTGCGCAGCGCCGGGGCGACCAGACCGATCAGCGCCGTCCCCTTCGGCGTGGCATGCAACTGCTTGCGTCGACGCTCGACATAACGGGTGCGGATCAGCTTCTCGATGATCTCGGCACGCGTCGCCGGCGTGCCCAGACCGGATTGCTTCATCGCCGCAGCCAAGGCATCGTCCTCGATCTCGCGACCGGCGTTCTTCATGGCGGCCAAGAGGGTCGAATCGTCGTAGTGGCGCGGCGGCTGGGTCTCCTTCTCCTGCACCTCCAGGCTGTCGACCTGGAGCTGCTGGCCCTCGACGAGCCGCGGCAGGACCTTGGGCTCGCCCGTCTGGTCCAAGCCGGACTCGTCGGTGCCGCTCGATTCGGCACGCCCGCCGGTCTCGGCACGCTTCCAGCCCGACTCCAGCACCACCGCACCCCGCGCGAGGAAGGTCCCATCCCCGATCGCGATCTCCACGCGTGTCTCCTCGATGCGCTGATCCGGCAGGAAGACCGCGACGAAGCGCATGACCGCCAGATCGTAGATCTTGCGCAGCGCGGGGGGCAGATCGGGAGAGGGTGTCTTGCCGGTCGGCAGGATGGCGTGATGGTCGGTCAGCTTGGTGCGGTCCACGTACGCCTTGCTCAGCCGATGGCCCGCCTGAAGCCGGTCCAATGCCTCGGCGGCGAGCGGATGCTGCAGCCCCTTCAGGATGCCCGGCAGCTCGGGCAGCATGTCCTCGGAGATGTGGCGGCTCTCGGTGCGCGGATAGCTGATGAGCTTGTGAGTCTCGTAGAGCGACTGGGCGTGCTCGAGCACCTGCGCGGCGGTAAACCCGAACCGCCGGTTGGCATCGCGCTGCAGATTGGTCAGGTCATAGAGCGGCGGCGGGCGGACGGTGCGGATCTTCTTCTCGACCTTGGTCACCGTGCCGGTGCGCTGCGGGCTCAGCTCGCGATGCAGCCGCTCGGCCTCCTCCTTCTTCTCGATTCGGGTCTCGCCGTCGCGGATATAACGGGCGTCGAAGTGCGCCGCATCGGCGGTCGTCAGATGCGCGACCAGCTCATAGAAGAATGCCTTGGTGAAGCTCGCGATCACCTGATCGCGTGCGACGATCATCGCCAGGGTCGGGGTCTGCACCCGTCCGATCGTGCAGAGGACCCGATTGTGCACCGTGTAGGCCCGCGTGAGATTCATACCGATCAGCCAATCCGCCTGCGCACGGGCACGCGCCGCATCGGCGAGATAATCGTAGGCTTGGCCCGGACGCAGCGCGCGAAAGCCCTCGCGGATCGCCTCGTCGGTCAGGCTGGAGATCCAGAGCCGGTCGAACGGCTTTCTGCAGCGGGCGTGCTGATAGACGAGACGAAAGATATGCTCGCCTTCGCGGCCGGCATCCGTCGCGCACACCAGACGCTCGGTGTCGGGTGCCGTGATGAGCGCCCTGACCAGCTTGAACTGGGCGGCGGTCTGCTTCGCGGTTTTGAGCTTCCAGGCTTCGGGGATCATCGGGAGCTGATCCGCCGACCACCGCCCGGCCCAGTCGACACCTTGCACCTCGCCGTACTCGTCCGGCTCGGCGAAATGGATCAGATGCCCGATCGCCCAGGTCACCCGATAGCCGTTGCCCTCCAGAAACCCCTCGCCCTTGCGGCGCGCACCCAACACCCGCGCGATATCGCGGGCGACGCTCGGCTTTTCCGCAACCACCACGATCGTCATCCCGATCTCCCTTCCAACCCGCCACGTAGGTCGGATAAGCGCAGCGTAATCCGACAACCGGCCTCGCGGCAAACCGCCGAACGTCGGGTTAAACCGCGTCCAGACGGAGATGCTAACGTTCGAATGAGTTCGACGTTTGGTGCATCCACAACCCTTAGCGGGGACGCGGTTTAAAATGATATATTTTTTAATACCTTAAACCGCGCAGGCTCCAACGGTCGTCAAGTCTGCCGGGGCCGATCCCATCCAAAAACAGCGCATACCGCGTCAGGCGCGGTTTAGCCTACTTCTGCGTCAACGCCACCACCCCGAGCAGCATAACGGCGGCCCCGATCAGCTTGATGACGACATGTCTCTCGTTGAAGAACCAACGCCCGAGGACGACTGAGAAGATCCCGGCGGTGCGCTTCACGGCCATGGCGTAGGAGGCCAACGTGAGGCTGAGCGCGATCTGATCGGCGACCCGCATGAGCGCGAACAGCGCCCCGAGGACCAGCAGCGGCCGGATTCGCCGACGGGCCTGCGACGTGAAGATCTGCCGATAAAAACCCCGGTCGCGGAAGCTGAAGAGTACGAAGATGACCAGCGGGTTGACGATGGCGACGATTACCGCGAACGAGAGCGGATCGCTCAGCTGAATGCCGATCCGCCCGACCACGCTCGCGGCGCCGAAACAGGCGGCAGCGGCGAGTCCGAGCACGCTGCCCGGGTCCGTCACCAGCCGCTTGAAGGGAAGATACCAGCGCACCTCGTGGTCGCCGAGACTCAGGATATAGCCCCCGCCCACCAGCAGGAGAACGCCGATCAGCCCGACCGATGCGGGCAAGGCGCCGGTGAGCAGCCATTCCATGAGGATTGCGAAGCCGGGGGTGAGGGTCATCAAGGGCCCGACGAGAGAAACCTCGGTCTTGTGCAGGGCCGCATTCAACGCCCAGCCGCCGAAGGCCGACAAGATGCCCCCGCTGAGGACGGCCATGAGGTAGGCCGGCTCATGGAAAGGGAAATCGCGATACCAGAGGATCAGCGGCAGGGTGATGAGCAGGCTGCTGAGGTTGACGTAAAACGTCAGGACCTCTGTCGAGAAGTCGAGGCTCAGATGTTTGGTGACCGCCAGGCGAGAGGCGTGAAAGAAGGCCGACGCCAGCGAGAAGAGGATCCAGAGGTGGGCGAAATCGGAGAAATCCATACGCGATCACGCCCAACCGGTGCTCGGGTCGACGAACCGCTTGAGCGGCCCGAAACGGATGTCCGGATCATCGCCCTGGAGGCACTGGTTGAACTCGGCGAATTCGCGTTGAAAGTCGCCACGACGATGCCAGCTCTCGACGCTCAAGCGACCCTCGCCGCGCAGGATGCGCACGCTGGGGACACCGCCAAGCCCGAGCAGACCGGCCCCGCCGATGCCCGAGAAGAGCTTCGGCTGGATGGTCAGGTGCACGACCCCGGCGTCGTTGAGCACCGCCCCGAGGCGGTTGCGCGCGGGGGCATGGAGATTCAGTGCGTAGCAGGGCTGATTCAGCGTCATGAGATCCATGCGGCGACGTGCATCGCTCCGTTCCAAGCGGCGGGCGGTCGACACGGGAAGGTCTCGGAGCGCCAGGGACAGCTCGCGCAGCCCGGCCCGAATCCGGGCGGACACCGGCAGCGCGCCGAGACCGCGCGCGATGTCGGCATGAGGGCGCAGCGCATGGCGATGCCAGGGCGACGGCGCGCGGCGCTGCCCGGTGAAGACCTCGAGCAGATCCGCCGCGATCGCCTCCAGGCGCAGATGCAGGCGCCGGATCAGATCCTCGAACGCGGGATCGCCGAGCACCTGCCAGCCGGGCAGCTCGATCAGGCAACCGAGCGGCCGTTCGCCTCGGATCGTCAAGCGGTCGTCCGGCGTCGCCAGCCGGGCACCCGGGATGCCCAGGTCGAATCCTGCCAGCGACGCGTGAATCAGTTGCGCACCTAGGAAGGCGAGCGGATCGATGGCTTGACGGCGCAGCCGGGCATCCGCGACGGCACCGAATCGCCCCGCGCTCTCCAACGGCTTCAACGCCTCGCCGCCCCAATAGAGCAGATGGAGATGAAACTGTTTGGCCGCCTGCACGCTCTCGCGGTCGTGCGTATTGGGGTCGCAGTTGAGCGCGAGATGCAGCTCGCCGTCGGCCAGATCGAAACGACGCATGACCTGCGGGTCGGAGACGAAGCGCACGAAGGCGAGCCCGGTCCGCCAGAGGACGCCGCCGGTGACGGGCGCGACCGCACAGGGTGTCGCCTTCGGAGGATCCGAGATCTCCGACACCATGAGGTCGAAGAGACTGTGGGGCGACGCCTTGTCGATCAGGGCCAGTCGATCGCCGTCGCAGAGGATCTCTCCAATCGTGCGGCGGGCGAAGCGTCGCTCCGGGTCGGGGTGCTCGACCTCGGTCCGGGTCAGGGCATACTCGGCCGGCGGCCCCGGGATACGCAGATGCTCCCAGGCGACGCGCATCCGATCCAGACCGCGGGGATAGAGGGCCGCAAACCGATCAGGTCGCATCGACACCGTCCGGGGAGACACACAAGACCAATCCCATCGCGCCGATCATGGGGTCACCGAGGAGCGCGTGGCTCCGGGCAGCGTTCGAAGGTCGCGCACCACATCGGCGACCAGCAGTGCCGCCAATCGGTTGAATGCCTCGGCCATGGCGTCGGGCGTGTCGCCCTGCACCTCGACCTCGCGCCGATAGCTGCGGTCCCAGACGGAGCGACGGTCGTCGGCGCGCACCAGCGCCAGGTTGAGCGCGCCGCCCACCCGCGGCGGCGTCGCTGTCGGCAGATGCTCGAAACGTTCCACCTCGCCGCCGAGCAGGTAGTCCGCAAGGGCACGGTCGGCCGGGATCAAGGCGAACTCGAAGACCTGCGCATGCCGTAAGGCACGGACCAGGTTACTTGAGAGGGCGCGCGGTACAGGGTCGGCCCAGAGGAGGTCGTCGTAACGCTGCACCTGCAGAGGCTCGGCCTCGGTGCGGAAGACGATCTGCCGCCCGCCGAGGAAGCCGCGGGCGGCCAGATCCGAGACCAGCAAGGTGCCCGGCAGCGGCGCGCCGACCGGAGCCTCCAACGGCTCGGGATCGAGCGAATAGAAGAGGTCGGGCCGCATGGGCGCGGACGAGCCGCAACCGCCCGCGAGCAGCACGACAATCAGCGCGGGAAGGACAGGGGGCAAGCGGCGGATAGCGGTCTTATCGGACATAGAGCCTTGAAATAACAACAAACGATGACTCCGGGATCAGGCGAGAGACACAAGACATCAGGTGAGGCGTAACCATCTTTGGACTATTCTTTGGATCGTTTCAGCGACCGGCTCGAGCGCGTCGAAAGGCGGCTCGAGATCGTCGACGCCTGACACGAGCCACCGACCCTCAACGGAACCATGGCGTCTGCTCCTCTTGCTCTCGACCCTTGATGATCAAGGCGGGATTCCCGCGCAGGTCCCGCGCGAGGGCCGAGAGGTTGCGGCTCGCGTCTTCGATGTTGGTCAAGATGGGGGTCAATGCCGCGGATAGAGACTGCAGGAGGAACTGGGTGTCGTCGAGCGAGCGCTGAATGGCCGGCCGGTTCTCGTTGACCAAGCCCCGGATGTCCACCGCCAGATCGCCGTAATCCGCCACCGCGCGCCGGATGTCCTCGGTGCTGCCGGTCATGTCGCCGGTGATGAGCGCAAGACTGGCCGACATCTCCTCCACCGAGCCGAGGATGGCGCCGATCGCATCCGGATCGACCGCAGTGACGAGGTTCTCGGACAGCAGCCGGAGATTCTCGAAGGCGCCCGCAAGCCGATCGCGATTCTCGCCCTGGTCTTCCCCGGTACCGATCAGCAGCTCGATGGTCTTGACCTGGTCACGGATGCTCGCGAGCGTCGGGGCGATGCTGTCCTCGACCACGCGGCGAACCGTCTCGGTGAGCACCGCGAGCCGTTCGGTCAAGTCGGCATCGGGTGCCTTGCCCTCGATCACGGCACCGTCGGCATAGAGTTCCGCGGAGCTGCCGGGACGGATGCTGATGGCCTGGCCCTTGAGCAGACCCAATGGCGCCAACTGCGCCTGACTGCCCTGCGGAATCGGCCAGTTGTCGCGGATCCGCAGGGTCGCTCGGAAACAGGGCAGGGCCGGCGAGCGCGCCGGCATGTCGGCAGACGGCGCCGGGCAAAGCCGATGGGCATCGGCGCTCGGAAAAACCGGCTCGACCCGCTCGACCAGACCGATGACATAACCTTCCTGCACGACTTGGAGCCCGGCATCGAGCCCGTCGGCGTCGGGGAAATAGGCCTGCAGCCGGTAGGTCTTTCCGAACAGACCGGGTAGCACCAGTGTGAACGCCGCCACGGCGAAGGCCGCCATCGCAATGACGAAGATGCCGGCAAACAGCAGGTCACGACGCTCGGCCCGCGCGCGACGCTTGCCCGGCGCACCGATCTCGGGCGGAGAGTAGAGCCGATCCAGCCGGCGATCAGCAGGACCCGAGGGCTCGGTCATGGATGTCCCCACAGGGCTGCGCGCAGATCCAGACGGGTCGCGCCGGCGGATTCGAGCTCCTGCGGCGTGCCCTCGAACAGCAGTTGGCCGCGCTCCATCACGGCAACCCGATCGGCGGCTCCGGCCAAGGCATCCGGGACGTTGTCGGTGGCGATCAGGCTCAGGTTGCCGTTCTCCCTCAAAGTGCGCAGGACCCCCAAGGTCTCGCGGGCGACGGTCGGGTCGAGCCCGTCGGAAAGGCCGTCCCAGACCAGCAGCTTCGGGCGATGGATCAGAGCACGTGCCAGCTCCACGCGTCTTTGTTGGCCCAAGGAGAGTCCGCGCGGCATATGATTCTCCAGTCCGTCCAGCCCCAACAAGGTCATCACCAAGCGCGCGGCCCGTGCCATGTCGTATCGGGTCATGGGGGCGTTGCGCAGTGGCAGCAGGAGGTTGTCGAGCACGCTGTAGTCGGAGAGCAGCGAGCCGCGCTGCAGCACCGCCCCGATGTCGCCGCGCAGACGCACCATCGCGGCCTCGCCGAGCCGACTCAGATCTTGTCCCAGAACCTCGATTGTACCCGCCGAGGGTCGGTCCAGTCCCAAGATCAATCGGGTCAAGAGGCTCTTGCCCGCGCCGTTCGGACCGCAGATCAGCAACCAAGCACCTTCGGGCAACGCGAGCCGGATATCGTCGAGCGCCATGCGCCCGCCGACATGCTGGTAGACCCCGTCGAGCACCAGAGCCGCAGTCATGGCGCCCACCGAGGCCGCCGGCGGCGCGCAAGGCCACGGCCGGTGTTGTCGGCACAGCGCAGGATCCGGCTGCAGACCGGAGGCCTGAGGCTGGTCGCTGGAGGCCGCTGCATCACACCCGCAAGAACACGATATACAGAAGGTCCATCACCAAGATCGCCGAGACCGCCCCGATCATGGTCCGCGTCGCGGCGCCCGCGATACCCTCCGGGTTGCGCCCTGCGCGGGTCCCGTTGACGGTGGCAATGAGGGCGATCAAGAGCGCGAACAGCAAGGGCTTGATCAACGCCTCGATCAGGGCACCGACGCTGAGCGCTCGGATCAACGACTCGAAGAGCAGCGCCGGCGAGATCCCGGCCATTGTCCACAACCAGGCGCCGGCTGCGGCGAAGGTGACCAAGGTCCCCCAGACCATGAAGGCGAAGCTCATCAGCAGCATCGCAAGGAGCACCGGACCGACGGTGAACTGAATCGGGTGGATCCCGCTTGCGAGCAGGCCGTCCATCTCGCCGGTCACCGTCAACGTCGCCTGTCGGACCGCGAGCGCGACACCGGCTCGACCGGCCACCAGGATCCCGACCAGGATCGGCACGATCTCCATGACGGTCGCATAGGTCAGCGACAAGACCACGAGCCCGGGCAGATCGAGGTCCGTCAGGACGGCATCGATCTGGTGGCCGAGGATCAGACCGAGTGAGGCGGTGACCAAGGTGATCGCCGGTAGAATGGAGAGCCCGGCCTGACGCAACGATGCGGTGAAGGCCGGCATGTCCAGGCGTGCTCGCCCGAGCACGATCTTCAGATACAACGCCAGACAGCTTGCGAGGGCCATCGCGGCGAAGCCGATCTCCTCGATCCAACCGGTCGGCCCGCTGAAGGGACCTCTGTGTCTGTCGTCGACTCCCATCACGCCTGACCGTGTCCCCCTGCAGATTGGTCGCAGATTGGTCGCAGATTGGTCGTTCATCTTAAACCGCCGGCGCCGCAGCGCTCCATTCCAGACGCGCCCCGCAAGCGCCGGGCGCCTTCGGTATATACTCGCGGCTTCATTTGAACGCGCTTCGCAGACGGCGACACCATCATGCTGGATAAGAACTACGACCCCCAAACCCTCGAGAAAAACTGGTATCGCCTCTGGGAAGAAAAGGGCTATTTCGTCCCGGCCGACCAGACCGGGAGCACCCGGGACGAAGGCACGGGGGGCGGAGCCTATTGCATCATGATCCCGCCGCCGAACGTGACCGGCAGCCTGCACATGGGTCATGGGTTCAACAACACCATCATGGATACGATGGTGCGCTATCACCGCATGAAAGGCGATCGCACGCTCTGGCAGCCGGGAACGGACCACGCCGGGATCGCGACCCAGATGGTGGTCGAGCGCCAACTGGAGGCCGCCGGCCAAACCCGTCACGATCTGGGACGTGACGCCTTCATCGAGCGCGTCTGGGCGTGGAAGCAGGAATCCGGCGGCAACATCACAACCCAGTTGCGCCGTCTGGGCTCCTCGCTCGACTGGCAGCACGAGCGTTTCACCATGGACGCGGGTCTGTCGAACGCGGTGCGCGAGGTCTTCGTGCGGTTGTTCGAGGAGGGGTTGATCTATCGCGGGAAACGCCTGGTCAACTGGGACCCGGCACTGCACACGGCGGTCTCCGATCTGGAAGTCATCTCGGAGGAAGAGTCCGGCCACATGTGGGACATCCGCTACCCATTGGCGCTACCGCCGGGCGCCACGGGACCGGCGCATCTGGTCGTCTCCACCACCCGTCCCGAGACCCTGCTCGGGGACTGCGCCGTGGCCGTCAACCCGGAGGACGAACGCTACAGACATCTGATCGGCGAATTCGTCGAGCTGCCCCTGACCGGCCGGCGCATCCCCGTCATCGCCGACGAGCATGCCGACCCGGAGTTCGGGACCGGCTGCGTGAAGATCACGCCCGCGCACGATTTCAACGACCATCAGGTCTGGCTGCGCCACCGCGACGAGAACGCGATCGCCGATCAGCCGCACGGCGGTCTGATCAACATCCTCACCCCGGATGCCGCGATCCGCGACAACCAGTCCGAGGAGGGCGCACTGCTGCCCGCGGCCTACGTCGGGCTCGACCGTTACGAGGCCCGCAAGCTGATCGTTGCCGATCTCGACTCGCTCGGCCTGCTTGCCGCGGTGAAGGAGCACCGGCTTCAGCAGCCGCGCGGCGATCGTTCGGGTGCGGTCATCGAGCCCTATCTGACCGATCAGTGGTACGTGCGGGTCGCCCCGCTGGCGGAGCCGGCCATCGCCGCGGTCGAGGACGGGCGGATCCGCTTCGTCCCGGACAACTGGAAGAACACCTACTACGACTGGATGCGCAACATCCAGGACTGGTGCATCAGCCGTCAGATCTGGTGGGGGCACCGGATCCCGGCTTGGTACGACGTGGAAGGAAACGTCTATGTCGGCCGCTCGGAAGACGAGGTCCGCGCGCGCCACGGCTTCGGCCCCGAGGTCGTCCTGCTCCAGGACCCGGACGTGCTCGACACCTGGTTTAGCTCCGCACTCTGGCCCTTCAGCACGCTCGGCTGGCCCGAGCAGACCGATCGCCTGAACGCCTTCTATCCGACCTCTGTGCTGGTCACCGGATTCGACATCATCTTCTTCTGGGTCGCCCGGATGATCATGATGGGGCTCAAGTTCATGGGCGATGTCCCCTTTAAGGACGTCTACATCCACGGCCTGGTGCGCGACGCCCACGGCGACAAGATGTCCAAGTCCAAGGGTAACGTACTCGACCCCATCGATCTGATCGACGGGATCGAGCTCGAAGCCCTGGTCGAGAAGCGCACCAAGGGCATGATGCAGCCGCATCTGGCCGAGAAGATCGCCAAACAGACCCGCAAGGACTTTCCCGACGGCATCCCCGGCTTCGGCACCGACGCGCTGCGCTTCACCTTCGCCGCACTCGCCACCACCGGCCGCGACGTCAAATTCGACCTGGGTCGGATCGAAGGCTACCGCAACTTCTGCAACAAGCTGTGGAACGCCTCGCGCTACGTGCTCATGAACACGGAGGATCAGGATTGCGGCCAACACGGCGGCGAGTTGGAGCTGTCCGCGGCAGATCGCTGGATCCGCGCCCGTCTCAACGCCACCACCGCCACGGTCACCGACGCCATCGAGGGCTACCGCTTCGACCTCGCCGCCCAGGCGATCTATGACTTCACCTGGAACGCATTCTGCGACTGGTACCTGGAGCTGTCCAAGCCGGTGCTGACCGGATCGAGCGCCAGCGAGGCCGCCAAGCGCGGCACCCGCCGCACCCTGGTCGAGACGCTGGAGACCCTGCTGCGGCTCGCCCACCCGATCATGCCCTTCATCACGGAGGAGATCTGGCAGAAGGTCGCGCCTCTGGCCGGCGTCCAGGGCGAGACCATCATGCTGGCGCCCTACCCCGTCGCCGACGCGGGCGCGGATGATCCCGAGGCCGTCGCCGAGATCGAGTGGGTCCAGCAGGTCATCCTCGGGGTACGTCGCATCAAGGGCGAGATGAACATCGCGCCCGGCAAACCGCTGCCGGTGCTGGTCGCCAACGCCTCCGAGCAAGACAAGACCTGGCTCGCCATCGCCCGGCCCTACCTGGATTTTCTCGCCCGCATCGAATCCGTCACCCTACTCGACGACGAATCGACCGCGCCCGAATCCGCGATTGCACTCGTCGGCACCATGAAGCTCCTCATCCCGATGGCCGGCCTGATCGACAAGGACGCCGAGCTCAAACGTCTCGACAAGGAGATCGGCCGCCTGACCGACGAGATCGCCCGCATCGGGCATAAGCTCGCCAACCCGAGCTTCGTCGACAAGGCCCCGGCAGCCGTCGTCGACAAGGAGCGCGCACGTCTGGCCGAGCAGTCGACGGCGATCGGCAACCTGCAGGCGCAGCGGGAGAAGATTGCGGCGCTGTGATCGGTTCGGTTGTCACAACGAGGAATGCAAACGTGCCGATGACGCCATCGTCGCTGCTTCGGAGCCCGAAGATTTCATGAAGATCGACTGGCCCGGAACGCTGGAGTTCAGTCACTTGGTAGGCGGGTAGGATCAGCGACTCGATGAAATCCGACGCCTCCGCGACAGATCACCGCTTGACCCGGCTCGCCTCAAACGGAGCAGCATGACGTGAATGCATCGGGCTTTCTCACCCGCGTGGTGCTGCGCAACTACAAGAGCATCGCCACCTGCGATGCCCGCCTCGGCCCGTTGACCTACCTGGTCGGGGCCAACGGATCGGGCAAGAGCAACTTCATTGACGCCTTGCATCTGGTGCGGGACGCCTTGACGGGCTCGCTGGACAATGCCTTGAGCGAACGTGGCGGACTGTCGGAGGTGCGCCGCCGATCGAGTGGCCATCCAACACATTTCGGACTGCGACTGGAGTTTCGCTTGCGCGACGGCCGCTCAGGCCACTATGCGTTCAATGTCGGTGCGCTCTCCGGGCGCGGATACGAGGTACAGACCGAGGAGTGCGTGCTCGATGGTGTCGGCAAGGGGCCTTACTTCCGACTCGAACGCGGTGAGCTGAAGGCCAGCAGCGAGGCCACTTTCCCCTCGGTGACGTCGGATCGCTTGGCACTGGTCAGTGCATCGGGGCTCTCGGTATTTCGCCCGGTCTTCGACGCATTGACGGCAATGGGGTTCTACAACCTGAATCCGAAGCTGATCCGTGAGCTACAGAAACCCCAGGATGGACGATTGCTCAAACCCGCGGGAGAGAACATCGCCAGTGTCATCGGCCATCTCGAGCGCACGGCACCGGATGCCCTCGGCGTCATCCAGGAATACCTCCAGACCGTCGTGCCGATGGTGCACGGTGTCGAGCGAAAGGCCATCGGTCCGATGGAGACCTTGGAGTTCCGCCAGGACATGGCCGGCGCCAAGCACCCTTGGCGGTTTCTTGCCCAGAACATGTCGGACGGGACACTCCGCGCACTGGGCGTCTTGACGGCGCTGTTTCAGGGGAATCGGGACTACTCGCCAACGGTGATCGGCATCGAAGAGCCCGAGACGGCACTCCATCCCGCTGCTTCGGCCGCGCTGCGGGAGGCGCTGCAGCGGGCTTCGGAGAAGACCCAGGTGATCGTCACCAGTCATAGCCCGGACCTGCTCGATGACTTGAGTCTGTCGGCAGACGCCTTGCTGGCCGTCGTCTCTAGAGCCGGCGAGACACGCATCGCCTCGCTCGACGCGGCGTCACGTTCCGCATTGAGGGATCGGCTGTTCACCGCCGGAGAACTTCTTCGGCTTAACCAACTGATGCCGGATGATGAGGTCCTCGCGGCCGAGGATCGGCGCCAGGCCGATCTGTTCGGCGATCCACAGACATGACGACCGTCGTCTCGATTGTCGAAGGGGACGGAGAAGTTGCAGCCCTGCCGATTCTGCTGCGCCGCATCTGCGCTTGGCTGACACCCGACGTTCACGCCGCCGTTTCCCAGCCGATCCGCGTCCGGCGCGATCGATTCTTGAACCGAGACGACGAGTTTCGTCGCCACCTGCTGTTGGCTGCCGCCAAATCGGGCGAAAAAGGCTGGATATTGGTGCTGCTGGACGCCGACGACGACTGTCCGGCAGAGTTGGCAGCGCAGGTTCTGGAGCGCGCTCGCGCGGTTGTTCCGCACCGGGCCGTCTCGGTCGTGCGCCGGGCAATCTGTCGACCGCGGCGCTCCATCCTGAATCTCGCAGATCACCCGGTAGTCTCCGACGCGATAGCGCCACAAATCACTCAGGGGGCCGGTCAATGCCTTGCCGGTGCTCCGCGGGTTCTCGCGTGTCGCGATGCGCCTATCCATGTAATCGACGATGCGCCGAGCCATTTGTCGATCAAGCTTCCTTAACTGCTCCTTGGCCGTGTCGGTGTACTCAATCGTCCAGGCCAAGGTCTCTCCTCACGTCGGCGGAGGAATGCACCGCTTCTTCCCCCTTGCGCACGCGTTCCAGAACAGACGCAGCCAGGTAGTAGTCCTCTGCCTCGTCCAGTCCATTTCTGATGAATTCCTGCAGATATTCGGTCTTGGTGCGACCGGTCTTGGCGGCGAGGAGATCCAGCCGTTGCTCGGTATCTCGTGGAAGATGGATTGCAATTGTCATGGGTTGGAGTCCGCCTTCATGCTGCGTTACGTGTCATCCTATACTCGGCTCCCGAGTAAAAGGAAGTCAGGGGCTGTCCGCGCGATCCACGATGCCTTCGGCTTCGACGGCTTGCTCACCCACCGATCCTGATCCCCGAGAGTTGATGTTCTTCATCGGTCGATGCGATCCAGCCTCAAACTCCAAACATTCGCGACCTTGCTCGGCGAGCAGCGCATATGGTCCCGCGCGCCCTCGACGGAACCTCAAGCGTTGGATAACAAGACCGGACCCGCGCGCTTCCCCTGCACTTCGGACATAGCCGTCACGGCTCCCCCGCCCGACTTTTATGCACCTGCCGAATCTCGTCGTTGCGCCGCTCGATCTCGCGCCGGAACTCCCGCCGCAGGGCCGCGCTTTCGTAGCGGCGACGCTCGTTGGGGGTTTCGATCTGCAGCGCGGGCACCTTCACCGGGCGGCCCTGGTCGTCGACCGCGACCATCGTGAAGTAGGAGGTCATGGCGTGGCGGGTGGTCTTGTGGATGATGTCCTCGGCGATGACCCGGATCCCGATCTCCATCGAGGTGTTGCCGGTGTAGTTGACCGAGGCCAGGCAGGTGACCAGCTCGCCCACGCGCAGCGGCTGACGAAAGAAGACCTGATCCACCGAAAGCGTGACCACGTAGTGGTTCGAATAGCGCGCGGCGCAGGCATAGGCGACCTGGTCGAGCAACCGCAGGGTCGCCCCGCCGTGAACATGACCCGAAAAGTTGGCCATGTCGGGCGTCATCAGAAGGGTCATGGTTAGGGTCTTGTGTTGTTGTTCCATGTAAAACCCTCTTGGCGCTTGATGAATCCGCTAGTATCGTGTGCAGCGCCGTCGGCGCTCGGAGGTTTGCAGCCTGTCGTATCTGGCGACGGCGCTTGCGGCGCAGGACGGCCGACGCAGACGCTCTGAGGATAAACCGCGCGGTCGACTTTAACACCGACGCGCTCGCCCGCGGCTCCGACACCTTACCCCAGCAGGATTCATGATGACGCGTGCCTTTCGACGCCTTTCGCTTGTGCCCTTCATGGGGCTTTCTGCACTGCTCGTGCCGGGCCTTGCGCTCGCGGCCGAATCGGGGCAGTGGATCGACCTGACCGCGCATACCGTCGGCTACGCGGCCCTGATCATCTTCGTCCTCGCCTACTTGCTGGTGATGGCCGAGGAGTTCCTGCACCTGCGCAAGTCCAAGCCGGTCATCATCGCGGCCGGACTCATCTGGGCGCTGATCGCTTACGTCTATTCCCAGAACGGTCTCACCCACGAGGCCGAGCAGGCGGTGCGGCACAACCTGCTCGAATACTCGGAGCTGATGCTCTTCCTGCTCGTGGCGATGACCTACATCAACGCCATGCAGGAGCGTCAGGTGTTCGATGCCTTACGCTCCTGGTTGATCCGCAAGGGCTTCGGTCTGCGTGCGCTCTTCTGGTTGACGGGCGGACTGGCGTTCGTCATCTCGCCGGTGGCGGACAACCTGACCACGGCGCTCTTGATGTGCGCGGTCGTGATGGCGGTCGGCGGCGACAACACCCGTTTCGTGACCCTGGCGTGCATCAACATCGTGGTCGCGGCGAACGCGGGCGGGGCCTTCAGCCCCTTCGGCGACATCACGACCCTGATGGTCTGGCAGAAGGGGATCATCGATTTCTTCGGATTTTTCGATCTCTTTATCCCGGCGCTGGTCAATTTCCTGGTACCCGCTCTCTTCATGCACCACGCCGTACCCGACATCAAGCCCAACGTCAAGCCCGAAACGGCGCCGACGAAACCGACTCGACGGGTCTCCTTCTCGTACCACAGAGCCGCCGAGGACAAGGCCGAAAACGCGCCGGTGGATGTTCATATGCGGCGCGGCGCCAGACGCATCATCCTGCTGTTCCTGCTGACCATCGCAACAGCGGTCTCCTTCCACAACTTCCTGCACCTACCGCCGGTCATCGGCATGCTGACCGGGCTCGGGTATCTGCAATTCTTCGGCTTTTATCTTCGGATGAGCCACCACGGCTGGCAACAGCGCAACGGCGAGCGCGCGAATCAGATCGGCGACATCACGCCCTTCGATGTCTTCAACAAGATCGCGCGGGCCGAGTGGGACACACTGCTGTTCTTCTACGGCGTGGTGCTCTGTGTCGGCGGACTCGGGTTCATCGGCTATCTCGGCATGGCCTCGGATGTCATGTATGAGCAATGGGGACCGATCGCAGCCAACGTCGCCGTCGGTCTTCTATCGGCCGTGGTCGACAACATTCCGGTCATGTTCGCCGTCCTGACCATGAATCCGGACATGGACCAGGCGCAGTGGCTCCTGGTCACCCTGACCGCCGGGGTCGGCGGTTCGCTGCTCTCGATCGGGTCGGCGGCCGGCGTTGCGCTGATGGGACAAGCCCGCGGTACCTATACCTTCTTCGCGCATCTGCGATGGACGCCCGAGATCGCCTTGGGGTATTTCGCGAGCATCGTCGTGCATTTGTGGCTCAATGGCTGACGGCGGGATCCCGCGGCGGGCGCGCCGATGAGGCGATGGCGGCGCGGGCGGCGTTCAGCCGTCTCGAGCCTTTTGATCGCGCTGGCCGTGACCGGCGCTTGGATGATCGAACGCTGGGGACCGGGCCTGATCCCGATCGACTGGTCATTCGCCGGGGCGGGTCGACTCTGCACCATGGATCAGGTGCTGGATGGAGATTCGCTGCGGCTGACCTGCGGCGGCACGTCCGTCGAGGTCCGCCTGTACTGCATCGACGCGCCCGAGAAGGGCCAAAAGCCCTGGGGCAACCGATCCCGAGCACACCTGAAGCGGATCGCCACGGACACGGTCGAGATGCGGCCCATCGAGACCGACCGCTTCGGACGGACGGTGGCGGAGGTGTACACCGCCAACGGCGAGCGAGTCTCGCTGAATCTCGAGCAAGTCAAGCAGGGGCAGGCTGCGGTCTATCCTCGCTTTTGCGACGAGTCGCGATTCTTCCGCGCCGAGCGCAAGGCGCGGGCAGCTTCGGTGGGGATCTGGGCGACGCCGGGGGACCACCAAACACCTTGGACCTTCCGACAGCGACGTTGAGGCTTCTCACTCGCGGGTTGCCTCGCCTTCGGCGCGACTCCGGCCTGCGTCTCGCTGCCGTCGTCGGACCGGCGGCCTCTTTTTGGATGCTGTCCGCAGGGCCATCGCGCCTGCCCTTGGCCGATCAGGCCCTCAGCATTCGCCCCGTCCGACCGTCGCGGATACAGGACGGCTGATTCGAGCCCACACAGGCCCCGGCCAGGATCATATCCGGAGGCTCGTCGAGCGCCAAACGGACCTGCAAGGCCGTCCGGGCCGGTCGTCGGCTGGCTTGATTCGCACTCGTTGAGACAATGGCGCCGCCGTAGATGCGGCACAGCGCGGCGGCGAGCGGATGTCGCGTGACCCGGACGGCCAGGGTGTCGAAACGCCCGGTGAGCCAACGCGGCGTCTCGGACCGCGCCGGCAGCAACCAGGTGTTCGGACCCGGCCAGCTGGCTCGGATCTCCGCCATCCGGTCGGCGGCGAGCGGCAGGACGAAGGGTTCGAGCTGGCTGGGATCCGCGGCGATCAGGATCAACCCCTTGGCGACATCACGGCGCTTCATGCCCAGAATCCGCGCGACTGCGTCGCCGTTGAGGGGATCGCAACCCAGACCGTACACGGCCTCGGTCGGATAGGCGACCACGCCACCCCCTGCCATGATGCGGGCGGCACGCCGAAGCCGCTGGCTCGGAGGAGACGCCGAGGTCATCGGGGAACCAAGCACTGCGCCGAGGATCCCACAAAGGCATCGTAAGCTTGCGCAAGACCACGACCGCAGGGCGATCGTCGGCAGCTATTGCCGGATCGCAACGAATCCCGCGGCCGGGAATAGGTATACTGTATCGGTTCCCGCCGAAGGTACCCGATGCAGGAGCGGCCGAGCCACACGGGCGAAACCATCGGGAACAGCCTCGGAATTCCCGCACCATCGGCGAAGCCCGGCGCACGCTCGCTCTCTTTTTCCCTTTTACAGAATGGAGTTGACTTCATGACCCTGATCAAAAATGTTGGTAAGACCGATCGTAACATCCGACTGGCTGCCGGCGGCGTGCTGGTGTTCCTGGGCATCGTCACCAACACGGTGCTCTTCTCGATTATCGGCTTGGTCGTGCTCGCGACCGGCGCGGTCGGCACCTGCCCCGCCTACATGCCGCTGAAAATCAACACCAACAAGGACGACAAGGCCTGATCGAGGCCGCAGTCGCCGGCCCGCCGATCACACGCCTTTCAAGGGCGGTGACCGGCGGGCCGGTCTCAGGCCGGACGCTCGAACAAGTAGTGGCTCACGTACCACTCCTGCCCCTTTCGATACCCGAACAACTCAGCGCAGGCCATGAAGAAGAGCCGCCAGCGCATCCACCAGACCCCTGCTTGATCCTTCCCGTAGGTCTCTTCCAGGATTGGCCAGATACGATCGCGCGCGGCATCCATCCGCTCCAGCCAGGCATTGAGCGTACGCTCGTAATGCCGGCCATCCCAGCGCCAGCGTGTCACCAGCTTGAGATCCTCCTGAAAGTGCAGCGGTAGATCGTCGCTCGGCATGATACCGCCTGCGAAGAAATAGTGACTCATCCAGTCGCTCGGGCCGACGTCCTCGAAGGGATAGGGATGCTCTCGATGGACGAAGATGTGCATCAGGAAGCGTCCGCCCGGCTTGAGCCAGTCATGCACCCGCGCGTACAGCTTGCGATGATTGCGCATGTGCTCGAACATCTCCAGCGAGACGATTCGATCGTACGGGCCGTCGGCCTGAAAATCATTCATGTCCGCGGTCACGATCTCCAGATTGGTCAGGCCCCGTCGATCGCGCTCCGCCTCGATGAAGGCACGTTGCCCGCTTGAGTTCGAGACCCCGGTGATCCGGGAGCTCGGGAACCGCTCGGCCAGGTACAGGCTCAAGGCGCCCCATCCGCAACCCAACTCCAGCACCCGATCGCCGTCTTGGATCCCGGCCCGCTCCGCCGTGATCCGCAAGGATGCCTCTTCCGCCTCTTCCAGCGACCTGATGCTCTCGGGCCAGTAACAAGAGCTGTATTTGCGACGCGGCCCCAACACCAGATCGAAAAAGGATGCCGGCAGCTCGTAGTGCTGCTCGTTCGCACGTTCGGGCACCTGGGCGATCGGCGAGGCATCCATCATGGCGATGAAGTCGCGCTTCTCGCGCATCGCCGCCTCGCAATCCTCCGTCGGCAAGGTCGCCAGACGTCCGCGCAGCAAGGCACGAATGCCGCTGCGCGTCACGCTGTCGGGAACCTTGCCTTGCTCCACCCAGCGGATCGCCGTCTCTGTTGCACGCACCATCGTTGTTTTCCTCGTTCGTCCCGTGATACCGCGTTGACACGGAGGTATTGGCGACGAACCCCGAGGGCAAGACGGCCCGGAGCACAAATCGCGACGGGCATTCTCGTCGCTACCCTGGCGACAATTGCTCCAACGCGAGCTTCAGGGCAGACTCGCGATCCTCCACCCAGCGATCCTCGCGCATGGCCCCGCGCAAACCCAGGTGCTCCAGACGCTCGCGCGGCTGGCCGTGCACACCGGCCATGTAGACCGCGTGACCTTGCGCGAGCGCATCGCGGACCGTGGACTCCACCGCAACCGCAGTGGTCACCCCCATGTGCGGGACCTGACTGAGATCGATGACAATCGACTGTGCGCCTTCGAGTTTCGGGCTCTGCCGACTGATGGCGGCCGCGGCACCGAAGACCAGCGGGCCGCTGAGATAGAGGATCTTCACCCGACCGCGCCCTTGAGCCAGCAACGAGCGCTCCTCGCACGACAGACCGGCACAGGGCGCCTCGTCTTGCTTGCGCCGTGCCGGGAGTACACACACCGACTCTTCCTGTACGTCGGCAAGCCGTCGAATGGTCAGGACATTGGCGACGAAGAGGCCGATCGCCACGGCGGTAATCAGATCGACGAACACCGTCATCACGATCACGCCGTAGGTGATCAAGGCGCCTTTCATCGACACGCGATGGGCGCGGGCGAGGAAGCTCCAGTCGATGATGTCGATACCGACCTTTACGGCGATACCCGCAAGCACCGCCAGAGGGATGTTCGCGGTCAGTGCACCCGCCCAGATCACCACCACGGCCAGGATCGCCGCCCGAGTCAGACCCGAAAGCGCGGTCCGTCCGCCGGCTTGGATGTTCACCACCGTCCCCATGGTCGCCCCGGCACCCGGAAGACCGCCGAACAACCCGGAGGCCAGATTGCCGATACCCTGCCCCACCAGCTCCTTGTCCGAGTTGACCTGTTTGCGGGTCAAGCTGCCTGCGATCACCGAAGTCAGCAGGGCGTCCACCGAGCCGAGCATCGCCAGGACGAGCGCATCGATCAGAATGGTCTGCCATTGCGCAGCGCTGAACACCGGCATCTGCAAGGAGGGCAGGCCGCTCGGGATCTCACCGATGCGCCGAATGTCTTGATCGCCCAACCAGTAGACCGCGATCAGGGTCCCCACGACCAACACCACCAGTTGCGGCGGCAGGATCCGTTTGACGCGCGCCGGCATGAGGAAGAGGACAGCGAGCGTCATCCCGGCCAAGGCGGCCTCCCGCGGATCGATCGATGCGATCAGATCGGGTAGCGCCCGCAAGGTTCCGATTACCCCGCCGCCCGGCGTCGGCTGTCCGAGCAGTCCGGGAAGCTGAAGAATGACGAGAATGATGCCGATCCCCGACATGAAGCCGGAGATGACGGTGAAGGGCATCATGGTGACATAGCGCCCGAGCTTCATCGCCCCGAACGCGATCTGGAAGAGACCCGCAAGCATCACGACGGTAAAGGCCATCGCCATGCCTTGCTCGGGATTGGCTGCGATCAGCGAGGCAATCACCGCGGTAAACACGACGGTCATGGGTCCGGTCGGCTCGGAAATGAGTGTAGGTGTGCCCCCGAACAGCGCGGCGAACAGACCGATCAGCACCGCGCCGTAAAGTCCGGCTTCGGCGCCCGCCCCGGAGGCGACCCCGAACGCGAGCGCCATCGGCAGGGCGATGACGGCGGCGGTGACGCCGCCGAAAAGATCACCGCGAAGATTGTCGAAACGGATCTCGTTGAGTACGCGCATGCACTACTCCGAAGTCATCTACTGTAGACGCAGCCTTAGTATCCGGCCCGAGTCAGGTAAGCGATAATCGAAGTTTCTCAAGCGCGACATCGAGAAAGATCTATGATTCGCGGAGGACGAATCGATTACCCTATCGGCAACAGGTAATACACTGCATTTCGCATCGCGGTGACGGCATTGGGAAACACATAGACGATCGTCGATGTCACCGATAGAGACAATTGAATATTTTCTATACCTCGCCCTAGAGTAAGGTTACATCCAGAGTTCGAAACGGCCTCCGCAGGCGAGGCGGATCAGGCACAGACCACAGGAGCTGACGATGAGCGTGAAGACCTACGATGCCGGTGTCAAAGAATACCGGGCCATGTACTGGACGCCGGACTATGTCCCCCTCGACACCGACCTCTTGGCCTGTTTCAAATGCACCGGACAGCCCGGCGTGCCGCGCGAAGAGGTCGCCGCCGCCGTGGCCGCGGAGTCCTCGACCGGGACTTGGAGTACGGTGTGGTCGGAGCTCCTGACCGATCTCGAGTTCTATAAGGGTCGCGCCTATCGCATCGAAGACGTGCCCGGCGACAAAGAATCCTTTTACGCCTTCATCGCCTATCCGATCGATCTGTTCGAAGAAGGCTCGGTCGTCAACGTCCTCACCTCGCTCGTCGGCAACGTGTTCGGATTCAAGGCGCTGCGTCATCTGCGCTTGGAAGACATCCGCTTCCCCATCGCTTACGTCAAGACGTGCATGGGACCGCCGAGCGGCATCCAGGTCGAGCGCGACAAGCTCAACAAGTACGGTCGTCCGCTCCTGGGCGCAACCATCAAGCCCAAGCTCGGTCTGTCGGCCAAGAACTACGGTCGCGCGGTCTACGAGTGCTTGCGCGGCGGTCTGGATCTGACCAAGGACGACGAGAACGTCAACTCCCAGCCCTTCATGCGCTGGCAGAATCGCTTCGAATTTGTCGCCGAGGCCGTCTCCGCGGCGCAGGCCGAGACCGGCGAGCGCAAGGGCCACTATCTGAACGTGACCGCCCCGGATCCGGAGCAGATGTACGAGCGCGCCGAGTTCGCCAAGGAGCTCGGTCAGCCGATCATCATGCACGACTTCCTGACCGGCGGTTTCACCGCCAACACCGGTCTTGCCAAGTGGTGCCGCAAGAATGGCATGCTGCTGCACATCCACCGCGCCATGCATGCCGTCATCGACCGTCACCCCAAGCACGGTATCCACTTCCGCGTGCTGGCCAAGTGCCTGCGTCTGTCGGGCGGCGACCATCTGCATACCGGCACGGTCGTGGGTAAGCTCGAAGGCGATCGCGGCTCCACGCTCGGCTTCGTCGACCTGCTTCGCGAGTCCTTCATCCCGGAAGACCGCGCTCGCGGCATCTTCTTCGACCAGGACTGGGGCTCCATGCCCGGCGTCTTCGCCGTCGCCTCCGGCGGTATCCACGTCTGGCACATGCCGGCGCTGGTGACGATCTTCGGCGACGACTCGGTCCTGCAGTTCGGCGGCGGTACTCAGGGTCATCCCTGGGGCAACGCGGCCGGCGCCGCGGCCAACCGCGTCGCCCTCGAGGCCTGCGTGAAGGCCCGCAACGAGGGTCGCGAGCTCGAGAAGGAGGCCCGAGAGATCATGACCGGCGCGGCCAAGCACAGCCCGGAGCTGGCGATCGCGATGGAAACCTGGAAAGAGATCAAGTTCGAGTTCGATACGGTCGACAAGCTCGACGTGGGTTGAACAAAGCCTCCTGCCGCCTGCCTCCGGCCTCCTGCTCGAGCCGGCCGGGGCCGTGAGATCCAAGTCTCCCAAAGCGATGTCGTCAATCGACTCCCGGCGCGGCGGGAAGGACTCAACCCCGCCAGCAGCTAATCGCTGGAGGCAGGAGGCTGGAGGCCGGAAGCTCTGACACTCGAACCCAACGCATTCGCACAACGAGGACCGAAACCATGCCTTTCCAAAGCACCACGGGCGACTACCAGACCAAGCACACCCTGGAGACCTTCGGGTTTCTGCCGCCGATGACCCAGGAGGAGATCTTCGATCAGATCGCCTACATCATCGCGCAGGGCTGGACCCCGGGTATCGAGCATATTCACCCCAGCAAGTCCATGAACCACTACTGGACCATGTGGAAGCTGCCCTTCTTCGGGGTAACCGACCTGGCCCAGGTGGTGAGCGAACTCGAGGCGTGCCACCGCTCCTATCCGGATCACCATGTCCGTGTCACCGGCTACGACAACTACACCCAGAGCCAGGGCTCCTGCTTCGTGGTGTTCGAGGGCCGCGGCTGATCGCAAGGCTCACGGCAGCGAGGTCGAGCGTTGCTTCCAGGCACCGCCCGACCGAACGGTGCCGAGCACCCGAGATCCAGTGTTTCAACACCGAGCGAGCGGCGCGATCGCCGAGCCGGTGATGCGAGCGGAGTCAGGGATCCGTCCCTGCGTCGCGGTCACTGCTCAAGCGCTCCACGTCCAAGGGAACGACCATGCCCAGCAAAGCGAATCTGAGATCGAGCGGCCGCGAGGCGGCCCTGGCACGACGCCGTGCCTTGTCCACTCAGGGCAAGCGAACCAGCGCCGCCGCAGGGGCGGCCGAGCGCAGCCGCGCAGTCGAGGTCGGCACAGCCCGGCGTCAGGCGGCTCCGCAGGCCGCTCCGGCAGCCGCGGCCGAGTCGATGTCGAGCACGATGTCGATCGGCGCTGCCTCGCCTCTCTCGACATCCAGGGTCGTCTCCCCTGCTCGGCGCGTTCAGGCGCCGGTGTCGCCCTCCGGCTCCAGCCGGGCGGAGGCTAGGGCTCGGCGCGAAGCACTGTCGAAGGCCGGCAAACGGGCGGACCGCAGGGCGGACCGCACGCGCGTCCCGACACCGAAAACGCAGCCCCAGGCCGCTCGCAAAGACGGATCCGACTGCGGCTGTGGTTGCGGCGGACACCCCGAGACGACGGAGGAAGGCGGCTCGATGACAGATGCGGCGCGCCTCTCGTCGGATCGCCGGGGCGCATCGTCTCTCGGCTACTCGACCCATCCATCGACCAACGGGTCGCGACGCAACGGCAAGCGCATCACCGCCATCAAGCCCACGGGGCGGATGCTGGCGCTCGCCCGACGCTCCGCCACCTCGGGGCGCGGCAAGGCCGCGGTCAATACGCCGGCCACCACGGCGAGTCTCGCACGGCAGGCCAACCCACAGCTGTCCGGGCGCGATCTAGCCCAGACCGTCCGCGCCCATCGCAGCGCCGCGGGCTCGGCCGGAACGCGCAAGGTCCAAGCCACGGGCCGGGTCAGACCGGGGCGCGAGCGTCCGGTCGGCGGGGCGGAAGATCAGCCCTGGAAGGTCGGTTTGAGCGAAACCGCGCAAGGGCAATTCGTGACCGGCACCCGGGTCGGGCGCAGTCGCTCCGTGACGGGCGACGAGCCGAGCGTGTGTCGCGAGGTCACGGGTACCGAATACATGGGAGCGGAGATCTTCCGCGAGTTCTGCCAGACCGAACCGCCAAAACAGGCGCCGAAGGTCCACGTCACCACCACGAGCCACGGTAATTCAGTGACCGGCAACGAGGTGGGGCGCTCAAGCCGGGTGACGGGCGACGAGCCCGGGACCTGCAAGAGCGTGACCGGCACGGAGTATCTGTCGGCCGAGCAGGCAAGCGCATTCTGCGGGACCCAGTTGACGCCGAACCCGCGTCAGACCGGGCGCACCCAAACCACCGGCGGTCGTGCCGTCTCGGGTGTCCTGCCGGGACTCTCGTCCAAGGTCACGGGCAACGAGCACGGCGCGGGGATCCAGCCGACCGGTAGCCAGTACATGTCCTCGGCCAACGGCGATCTGCCCGATCTGAAAAAGGCGCCGCCGAAGGTCAACCTGACGCAGACGCTCGGCGGCGGCGCCGTGACCGGCACCCGGGTCGGGCGCAGTGCGAAGCTGACCGGCGACGAACCCGGCAGCTGTCGGATGGTGACCGGCGACGAGTATGTCGGCGCCGAGCAATACAAGGAGTTCTGCGGCATCCAGCCGGCCCCGATGGAGGCGCCCAAGGTCGGGCTGTCGTCGACGCCGAAGGGGTTGATGGTCTCCGGCACCCAGACCGGGCGCTCGGGTCGGGTCACGGGTGACGAACCCGGCACCTGCAAGGTGGTGACCGGCACGCCCTATGCGGGACTGGAGCAGACGGCGACCTATTGCGCCCCGGAGCAGCAGCGCCTGATCGCCGAGCGGATGCGCCCGATGGCATCGGCCATGGCGGCGCGCATGACCGGCATCCAGCCGGGGATCGGCGGGGCCATGACGGGTGCGTCCAGGGGCGCTTGCGAGGGGATCAGCGGGACGCCCTACATCGGAGTCGACCAGCTCGAGGATGCCTGCGGAAGCGGTGCTCTGCCCGGGCACAGCGATTTCCCACAGCCGCTCCCCCAGCCAATCGAAGCCGCGCCCTGGCAAAGCTTCAGCGTCGCCTCGCCGGCACGGCAGGCGTTTCAGGCGAATCAAGGAAGCGGCGTGACGGGCACGCTCTATGAGCAGGAGGGGAGGATTACCGGCCCTTTCGGGATGGGCACGGGCAAGATCACGGGCACTGAGCAGTTTCGCTTTGACCGTGGCTCGTCCGTGCCGGGAAACCTCCTGCAGATGGAACCTGCCGAGACGACAGCAGCCGACATGGCTCCGGCCGCGGTCCGCTCCCGTGTGACGGGCGAGGGTCAAACCGCCGGAACCAAGGTCACGGGTGACGATTGGGAGCGTGGCGAGCGTGTCACCGGGACCGAGGGTCCCTCGGCACGGCGCCGCAACCCGACCCGCCCGGGTCCGACGGCTGCGATGGCGACCGTCAAGCCGAAGCGCAACGAGGAGCTTCCTGCGCCGGTGAGTCGTGTGACCGGGGCCAGCGGAAACACGGACCGCGGGTCACTCATCACCTACTCGGGCGGCGCGCGGGGCTGAGCCCCGCGCGAGCGACCGGCACCAGGGATCGGGCCTGCCCGACCGAACCGAATGAAAGCCAACACCGGAATCTGACGAGACAACGAGGTCATGTCGAGCCAACGCCGTCCAACCCGAGCGAGCCTGATCTGGGCATCCGCACCCGCGACCGCCGCGCCGCCCTACCGGCCGCGTTCGCGAGGCGAGTCCGGTTCCGGTGCGCCCGCAGCGACGCCGGAGCCGGTGACGGCCGAATCGGCTAAGCCCACACCGGCCACGACCGAGCCGTCGACGCAGGCTCGGGGTCAACGGATGCGTCCGCGGCCTCCGTCTCGCACAGCCGGCGCCGATGCCGCCAAGCGCTCGGCACGCCAGCCCAAGCGGGCCGTCGTTCCGGCAGCGGAACCCCGACAGGCTCGGGATCCGAGCGGGCAACACCCGCTGACCGACCGCGACGGCAACGCGAGGTTGCAGCGCTACGAGGAGCGGATCAAGACGGCGTTCGATCGGATCGTACCCGTGCTCAAGCGGATCTCGGCACTCCAGCACGCGTCCGACTTCGAGCGGCAGGCCCAGTCGATCGCCCGGGACGCGTTGGGCTTCGACCTGCCCGAGCACATGCTCGCGGATGCTTGGGTCACCCAGCTCGATCTGCGGCGTCTGTTCGCCTGGTGCGTGTTCGAGACCTACCGTCGGATGACGGATGACTTCTTCGCGAACGACCCGCTCGGCGGGCACGAGATCCGAGACTTCGACCGTTTCCTCCAGGACTGCGGCTTCCATCAGCTGGATGTCACGCCCTGTGCAGACGGGCGCTTGGCCCACGCGATCAGCTACGTGCTGCGTTTGCCCTGCGGCGCGGTGCGGCGCAAGCCCTACGCCGGCGGATTGTTCGATGTCGAGAACACGGTCTCCAAGTGGGGCGAGGTCGAGCTCGGGCGATTCCGTGAAGGGATACCGAACACCGCGGATGCACCGACCCGCTATCTCAAGTCGGTGATCTATCACTACAGCTCGGTCGATCCGCATCATCAGGGCTGCGCGGCCCACGGATCGGACGATGCGGCGGCGGCGCAGGGCGCCTTGGATCGGCTTCTGGCGTTCCGCCAATCGGTCGAGAACGGTTTCTGCTGCGGTGCCTCGGTGGCGCTGCTGCTGATCGGCTTGGACACGGACACGGACGCGATCCGGGTCCACGTGCCCGACGGCGAGGGCCACATGGACCTGACGCAGTCGGTCGATGCGCTCAAGGTCCACGCGATCACGCGTGACCTGGAGCCGACCGCGGCGCGCGCTCGGGTCGCCGAGCTGGTCAAGGCGCACGCACCGGCAAGCGCCGATCCGGGCATGCTCCGGCTGGTCGCACGGCTGATCGAGAACAACCTGTCGCAGATCGACTATGTGCGCCAGGTGCACGGCGGCCACTATGCGGATGTGGGTCACGCCGAGCATTTCATGGGTGTCGGCATCGGGTTCGAGGAGATCCAGCTGCGCAACCTGACCTACTTCGCCTACCTGTACACGGTCGAGGAAGGGGCCGCGGATCTGGACGTCGGGCGCAAGATCTTCAGCGGACTGAATGTCTCGCGCGGTCTGCCGATCCCGATCGTCATCCGCTTTGATTATCACGGCGGTGTACCGGGTGCGCGCGAGCGCGCGGTGACACGCTGCCGGCGGCTCGATGCCGCGCTCGCCGGCCGATTTGCCGATCTGGCAGACCGGGGCCTGCTTCACCGATTGCTCGTCGTGCGCGACAGCGACGCGGGCGCCGGCATCGAGGTCGTCGGATGCTCGCTGACCGCCCCGACGGCGGGAGGCCACTGATGAAGATCTGTCAGGTGGAGCGCCCGCTGGTCTCGACCAACCGGATCCCGGGATTCGAGCACAAGCATCTCTTGGTGGTGCGCGACGGGAGCACACAACAGGTTGCGGTCGATGCGGTCGGCTGCGTACCGGGTGACTGGGTGATCTGTGTCGGCAGCTCCGCGGCGCGCGAGGCGGCCGGCAGCAAGGAGTATCCGAGCGATCTGACCATCGTCGGCATTATCGATCATTGGCCGCCCGAGACGGAGGCCGCCGGGCCGCGAGGTGCAGGCTGATGGAGATCAGGCAGGTGATCGGATCGCTGGTCTGCACGCACCGGATCACCGGGCTCGGGCACTGGGATCTGCGGCTGCTGCAGGACACGAAAGGCAAGCAGTACGTCGCCACCGACCCGGTGGACGCCCGACCCGGCGACTGGGTCTTCGTGGTCAGCGGCTCGGCGGCGCGTTATGCGATGGGCAACGCCGCCATCCTGACCGATTTGACGATCGGCGGGATTATCGATCACTGGGAGGCGCATGACGTAGCGGCGGCTCGGCCGACCGCGGCCCTCGCCGCGAAGGCGGCCTGAGTGCATCCGCCGGCCCTTTGAGCGACAGCGGATCCGCTGTCGCTGTCCGCACCGGCGGACGGCCTTGAATCCGGATTGAAGATGATCGGGCAGCATCGCCCGCGGCGACTTGGTACACAGAGGAGACACGAACGATGGCAAACGAAAAATTCGGAATCGCGCTCGGGATGATCGAGACCCGTGGACTGGTCCCCGCCATCGAAGCGGCGGACGCCATGACCAAGGCCGCCGAGGTGCGCCTGATCGGGCGCGAGTTCGTCGGCGGGGGCTACGTGACCGTGCTGGTACGCGGCGAGACGGGCGCGGTGAACGCCGCGGTGCGTGCCGGTGCGGATGCCTGCGAGCGCGTCGGCGACGGCCTGGTCGCGGCCCACATCATCGCCCGCCCGCACCGCGAGGTCGAGCCGATCCTCCCCGTCGGCGGCCCGGCCGTCGACTAATTCAAGGTCAGCAATACGCGAGGAGCAATCAGCTGGAGGCTGAAAGCTGGGGGCTGAAGGCTGAAAGCTGGAGGCTGGAGGCTGGAGGCTGGAGGCTGGAGGCTGGAGGCTGATAGCTGATAGCTGATAGCTGACAGCTGACAGCCGATAACCACCCGCCGAGAGCAAATCGCGACACACTTAATCAACGATCAACACGACACTTAAGATTGGAGAGCACAGATGGCCAGTGAAAGCTACGGGATTGCATTGGGGATGATCGAGACGCGCGGACTGGTGCCCGCAATCGAAGCGGCGGATGCCATGACCAAGGCCGCCGAGGTGCGCCTGATCGGACGCGAGTTCGTCGGCGGCGGCTACGTGACCGTGCTGGTGCGCGGCGAGACGGGTGCGGTGAACGCCGCGGTGCGTGCCGGTGCGGATGCCTGCGAGCGTGTCGGCGACGGTCTGGTCGCCGCGCACATCATTGCCCGTCCGCACCGCGAGGTCGAGCCGATCCTGAACCGCACCCTGCCGGCGGCCGCCGACTGATCAAGCGGCGTTCAGCCATGAGCCGCTCGATACCGGCGGCAAGGGGTTGAATCTAGGTTGAAGCATGAGACACGCACGCATTCATCCTCGTACCCTTGGCTATCTCGGTCGCGCCTTGAGCTTGGAGCTGTCCGCAGTCCAGCAGTACATGACCCAGGCCTCACTCGCCGAGGCCTGGGGCTTGCCGGAGGCGGCGGTCCGTCTACGCGAGGAAACGGTCGAAGAGATGCAGCATGCCGAGCGCATCATCCAGCGGATGTTGGCGTTGGGCGTTGCGCCGAACGGATCGCAACTGCGTCCGGCCGGCGTCGCGCGCACTCTGGTCGAACTGCTTCTTCAAGACGCGGTGCTCGAATCCGAGATCGTCGCCCTCTATCGCGAGGCGGTGATCTTCTGTCGACGCGTCGGGGATCGGGAGAACGGTGACTTCTTCGAGGCACTCCTGAACGAGGAGTCCGCTCACGCTCGCGAGATCGATGACTGGCTGGCCTCGCTCGGAGTCCCGCGCTATCGTGACCCCTCGGAACGTGCCTACTTTTAAGGGATCCCCGTCATGAATCAAGGCTGGACCGAGCGTCAGCGTCCCGTACGCCTCGAACGCCGCCTGGAGTTTGCCGATTACGAGGCTACCCGCGATTTCCTGGATCGGGCGGCGAGCCTCTCGGAGCGCGTCGGCATCTATCCGGACATGAGCTTCGGGCGAACCTACGTGAACATCACCCTACATGCCGAGGACGATGCGACCGCGTTGGGAGAGCCGCTCCGGCACTTCGCGCGCGAGATCGATGCGCTGCTCGCAACCGAGAAGACCCTCGATGAGTGATCAGCCCACCAAAGACAACACGCCCGAAGGCGTCAAGATACCGACCGGCGCAGCGCCTGTGCCGGCAGCGCCGCGACGCGCATCCGCCAAGCCAAAATCGGCACCTCGATCGACCACGGACGTCGCCGCATCCGCATCGACCGCCGGCAAACGCGCGGGGAAGAGCCCGTCCGGGCCCCGCTCCGCGATCGTCTCCGACACACGAGCCACCTCTCGAAACCCCGCCCAAACGACTGCACAGCCGACAATCACGGCACCGCGATCCCGCAGAGTCTGGCCGGACTAAGCCGTCACCAGCCCATCACGCTAAGACCCGGCCGCTGACCGCTTCGTGGTCCATTCAAGGGTTCCACAGTGCTGACGATCGCATTCGTCCGATCGCTCACCGGTCGGGTGAAGGCGGTTTCGGCTGCCTGATCCGGGTTCAATCGCAAGCAGGACAAAAGGATGAACACGTCGAGCCAGACCCCGAAAGGGTTGCCCCAAAGCGAGGCAACCGGTCGTTTCGTGCGACATGCCACCTTGCGTCAGCTTCAACTTCTCGAGGCCATCGTGCGTCTCGGCAGCTTCACGCGTGCCGCCGAGGAGATGTTTTTGACCCAGCCCACCGTCTCGATGCAGATCAAGAAGCTGACCGACACGGTCGGAACACCCCTATTCCAGCACGTGGGACGCAACGTCGAACCGACCGATGCCGGACGCGAGGTCTATGCCGCGTGTCGCACCATCCTGCGCTCGCTCACCGATCTCGAAATCAAGCTCGCCGACCTCAAGGGCCTGAAGAGCGGGCACTTTCGCCTCGGCGTCATTACGACCGCAAAATACTTCGCGCCCGAGATACTCGGTGCCTTCTGCGACCAGTTTCCCGGCATCGACGTCTCGCTGAAGGTCACCAATCGCACGCGAATCATCGAGCGGATGGCCGCTCACGACGATGATCTCTACATTTTCGGCGAGCCCGCCCGCGCCGGACTCGATGTCGAGGCGACCTTTCTCGCACCCAATCCACTGATCGTCCTCGCGCGAACCGATCACCCCCTGGTCGGTCAATCCGGGATCACCATGGAACGTCTGGCACAGGAGCGCTTCCTTCTGCGCGAGCCCGGCTCGGGCATCCGCGACTCGGTCGTGCGCCGCTTCGCCGAGCGGGGCCTACGCCCGAACGTGCGCATGGAGCTCGGCAGCAACGAGGCGATCAAGCACGCCATCATCGCCGGCCTCGGGATCTCCGCACTCTCGCTGCATACCCTCACGCTCGACGGGGGTGCGGGACGTCTGGCGATGCTGGACGTCGAGGGCTTCCCGATCGAGCGCACCTGGTATCTGGTCCACCCGAAGGGGCGCGATCTTTCGACCATCGCCAAGGCATTCCTGGCCTTTGCCGTCGACCGCGAGCGCGAGATCACCGCCTCGCTCGAGCGAACCTACGACATCTTGCGCGCTCGGTCGGCAGGCTAAACCGCGTCCAGAGCGAAATGCGTCATTTTCATGTTGTGTTTAGCGTCGGAGACGTCCTTGATCTCAGCGAGACGCAGTTTAAAATTTAACGTTTTAATGCTTTAAACCGCGCCAGCTCCGACAGTCGTCGGGAGCTGGCGCGGCCAAGCCATTCCAACAAATGACGCATACCGCACCGGGCGCGGTTTAGTACCCCGTTCCACCTGAGTTTGCATGCTCAGAGCCCCCCAAAGGGCGATAGACAACCAGACGTCGCCCCAGCCGCATGCGCAGCTCAGGATCGACCCTCGCGCGCGTGACCCAGAGATAAGCAGCGGCCTCGCCCGCTTGAGCCCAGGATTTAACCGGGTGGAGGTTGACGGGAAGCGCTCGCTCCGACGGCCACCACTCGCGCCCGCACGCCTCCTCGATGACGACGACACGCTCGCCGTTCACGACAGCCGCCGCGGCATGCAGAAGGGCCTCGCGATCGGCCTCGACCCGCCAACCCAAGTCACGCCCCAGGAGATCGACGGCGATTGTGCCCTGGACATCGGACGACGTGGTCAGCACGGCCGTCGCTCCGAGCAGGTCGGCGATCCACTGCGCGCTCGCATTGGCACCGCCGAGATGACCTGACAGGAGAGGGATGACGAAGCGCCCCGCCTCGTCGATCACCAGGACGGCCGGATCGCGTGTCTTGTCCACCAGCAAAGGCGCGATGAGCCGCACCACGACACCGGCCGAGGCGATGAACACGAACTCGGCGCGGTCGACGAAAAGCCGAGACACGAGCGCGGAAAGCGGTTCGTCGATCGATTCGATGCGTACGGCATCGTTCGGACCGAGCGCCTCTCGGAACCTCTCGGGAACATGCATCTCGACCAAACCGGAGCCGACCTCGCAGACCGCCATCCGAGACGCAAGACGCCCCGCCAGCACAGTGCCGCCCCGGGTCAGCGCCAGAATCACAGTTCCGCTCCGATGCAACGCCGGCCTCCTTATGGGCAAGAGTGACTCACAAAGAAGCACTTAGAAACACAGGGAGATACCCTCCGAGTGGCGATTCAACAACCACCGAAACGCGTAGGATGGGTAGAGCGCAGCGAAACCCATCCTCACAGCTCAAACGCCCAATCCTAGCGGCACCACCCGTGAATCGTTGCCCGCCGGACGGGATTCAACCGGACCCGACCCGACAGAGCATCTCGCCCCTGGCATCCTGAAACCAAGCCCCCTCGCCGCTCGGCAGACCGACACGATAGGCCCCTGCAAACGCCGCCCGGGGCAGCACGACGCGCCAGCCCGAGCCTTCGATCGCAATGCTGTCCGGATCGGCCTGGACCCGAGCATTCGCGAGACTCAGCTCGGCGACCCCGCCGCCCGGCGATTGCATGCGCAGTGTCGTGTTGTGCCAGCCGAGCGCCTCGTCCAACAGCACTTCGGGCGCTTGGTGAGCGACGACACGCCAGGGCGCGATCTGCGCCTCGGACAAGGCATCCAGGATCTGGCTCGGGTTCGCATCCAGCACCCGACAGGCCGCCTCGATCCCCTCGCTCAGCGCGGTCTCGACCAAGGCGCGACGCCAACCCTCGAGCCCGCTCGACAAGGAGACCCGCGCCGTCTCGCCGGGATGCGCCGCCCCGTCGGCCAACCGATATTTGAGCCCGTAACCCCGCGGCGTGACCATGAGGCCCGCGCGCACGAAGGTGCTCGCATTGCCGATGATGAGGTTGGTCAACATGCTGACCTCACCCTCGGCGATCTCGGCCAAGGTGGTCAGACGCACGTCCTGGCGTTGGCGATAAGCGGCGCGCACGACCGCAACCGGCGTCTGCGGATCGCGATGGCGCAGAAACAGATCACGCGCCTCTTGAAGCTGGTCCGGTCGGCGGCTGCTCTTGGGGTTATAAAGCGCCGTGACGAAGTCGGCCCGCGCCGCAGCCTCCAGACGCCGGGCGATCACCGGCCAAGGGGTCAGCATGTCCGAGAGCGAGATGGCGCAGAAGTCATGCGTCAGGGGCGCACCGACCAGGGAGGCGCAGGAGGACGCTGCCGTCACGCCCGGTACCACCTCGACCTCGATCCCGGTGTCCGGCGTCCATCCCTGCTCGAACAGCAGCTCGAACAGTGGGCCGGCCATCCCGAACACGCCCACGTCGCCGGACGACACCAGGGCGACGGTCTGCCCCGCCTGCGCCAACGCCACGGCCTCGCCGCAACGGTCCAGCTCCTCGGCCATCTCTCGCGCGATGACCTGCTTGTCCTTCACCAGATCGGCGATAAGCCGGACATAGGTCCGATAGCCGACGACCACGTCTGACGCCGCGATGGCCGCGCGCGCGCGGCCCGTCATCTCGGCGATATCGCCGGGACCCAAGCCCACCAGGTAGATCTTTCCGTTGCTCATCGTCGTTTCTTCGCCGCCTTCTCGGCCGGGGTGCGCTTGCGTTTTTGTTTGGCCATCGCAGTTCGTCGGATGCTTCGACAGGGTCCGGCCATCCTATCCGATCACCGATCCTTCTACCCGCCGCACGGCTGTGCTCGGATCAAGGCCGCACGCACCGGCGCGGAGACCCACTCGCTGACGATCACGGTGGCGAAGGCCAGCACCTGTGCCGGCCCCGCCCCGGTCGCCCGGATCACCTCGACCTGCCGCAGGTCGATCTCCGCCTAAACCGCGTCCGGAGCGACATGCGTCATTATGTTGCGTTTGGCTTCTGAGATGTCCTCGATCTCGGCGAGACGCGGTTTAAAATTTAAAATTTTTCAATTCTTTAAACCGCGCCGACTCCGACGGCCGTCGGAGCCGGCGCGGCCAAGCCAATCCCACAAACGACGCATACCGCACCGGGCGCGGTTTCGAGGAGTTTAACGCCGAGTGCCAGGTGATTTCCGGAAAAGGATCTACCGGAAGCGCCGCAACCAGGAAAAGTGGTCGAACGCTCTACCCGTTGTCGTTGTCGTTGTCGTATCAAGCTGAGAGCCGAGGCGATGTCCCGGAAAGAAACGAACAGCGTGTAGGTGCGAATCTATTTGTACGCACGTCCGGATAGAAAAAGGCGGACGCCGCCTCCACCAACAGCATCATGGGGGCGATATAGGCCCGGCATGGACTGGCGCTCTCATGCGCGCGCACCAAAACAGCCACGTTTAAACCGCGTCCAGAGCGAAATACGTCATTTTCATGTTGTGTTTAGCGTCGGAGACGTCCTTGATCTTGGCGAGACGTGGTTTAATTTTAATTTTAATTTTATTAATACCTTAAACCGCGCCAGCTCCGACAGTGGTCGGAGCCGGCGCGTCCAAGCCATTCCAACAAATGACGCATACCGCACCGGGCGCGGTTTAGCGCAATCGAAGAACCAACTGAGCGACAACCATGCCGACACGACTTTTCCTGGTTCGCCACGGTGCGACTGAGCTGACCGCCGAGGATCGCTTCTCGGGTGCGACCGACGTACCGCTCTCCGAGGAGGGACGCAAGCAGGTCGAAAATCTTGCGAGCCGCCTCGCCGGCGAGCCGCTTGATGCCATCTATGCGAGCCCGATGGGGCGCACGGTGGAGACCGCGCGAATCCTGGCCAAGCCTCATGGCGCTGGGGTTCGCGTCGAGACGGAGTCGGCGCTGCGCGAGATCGATTACGGACACTGGGAAGGAAAGACCCGAGCCGAGGTCGAGGCCCAGTACGGCGACGAGTACGAAAATTGGCAGGAAGACCCGCTCACGATCGCGCCGCGAGATGGTGAATCCGGCGTGCAGGTGCTCGCGCGGGCGTTACCGGTGGTGCGCCGAATCGTGGAGCAGCACCATCAAGGCTCGGTGCTGGTCGTCTGTCACAAGGGCACGAACCGCCTTCTGATCAGTAGCCTGCTGGGATTCGACGCGCGCGGCTACCGCGATCGGTTGGATCAGAGTCCGGCGGCGTTGAATATCCTCGATTTCGTCAGCCCGGTGCGAGCACGCCTCAGGCTCTTCAACGACGTCTCGCACTACGAAGGCGTCCCCGATCGCACCTTCTCACAACGCCTGTCGCGTTGGTGGTCGCCGCGCAGTTGATCCTTGCCCACTCTGGCGGACAAGTCGACGGCTGCAGGACATCGTAAGCGTTGGGGATCAAAAGGAACCAAGGTGCTCGTAAAAGCCGCAATGTCCCCCTAAACCGCGTCCAGAGCGACATGCGTCATCTTCATGTTGCGTTTGGCTTCGGAGATGTCCTCGATGTCGGTGAGACACGGTTTAGAATTTAATCTCTTTTAATACATTAAACTGCGCCGGCTCCGACAGTCGTCGGAGCCGGCGCGGCCAATCCGTTCCAACACATGACACAGACCGCACCGGGCGCGGTTTAATTCCGAGGACGATATGACTGAGGCTGACGCAGACACCGGTGAATTCATCCGCTGGGAATCCGGCTTCCGGAACTGGGTGACGCCGGACGGCAGCCCGGGTCCGTGTGGCGAGGGCGGCTTCAAGGCCGAGCCCGGACGGTATCACCTTTACGTGTCCTACGCCTGCCCATGGGCCCATCGCACGCTGATCTTCCGAGCGCTGAAGGGCCTGGAGGATGCGATCTCGGTATCGGTCGTGCATCCGCTGATGCCGCCGGAGAGCTGGGTGTTCGGCGACTATCCCGGCGCCACGCCGGACCAGGTGCACGGCTTCGACACGCTGCACCAGCTCTATGCGCACAGCGCGCCGGACTTCGATGGCGTCGTCACCGTGCCGGTGCTGTACGACACGCAACGTGACGTCATCGTCAACAACGAATCGGCAGAGATCATCCGCATGCTGAACAGCGCCTTCAACGCTTGGGGACGCGCCGACCTGGACTTCTATCCGGCGGAACTGCATGAGGAGATCGACGCCGTCAACGCGTTGGTCTACGAGAACGTCAACAACGGCGTCTACCGGACCGGCTTCGCAACAACGCAAAGCGCCTACGAGGCGGCCTTCGATCGGCTATTCGAGACGCTCGACGAGCTCGAAGCCCGGCTCGCACGGCAGCGCTATCTGGTCGGAGACCGGATCACAGAGGCGGACTGGCGCCTGTTCACGACCCTGGTGCGCTTTGACCCCGTCTACCACGGCCACTTCAAATGCAATCAGCGGCGCCTGGTGGACTACCCGAACCTCTGGGCCTACACGCGCGAGTTCTATCAGGTGCCCGACGTTGCGCAGACGGTGAACATGGACCACATCAAGCGGCACTACTACGGCAGCCACAAGCAGATCAACCCGAACGGCATCCTGCCCAAGGGTCCGGCCCTCGACTTCGCGGCGCCCCACGGGCGCGACCGGCTCGGCGCCGGAGGCAAACCGGATGGGGAAAAAGGGGGAACGTGAAAAGACGGGAAAGGGATGCGTGTGCGGGCGGGGCATGGGGAAAAGCATCGCGGCAGAAATTGAGCGCCATTTTCGCCGTCATTCTGCTGCGGCTCCAGCCCTTGACGACATTGAACAGTCCGACTGCTATCCTGTCCGCTCAAAGATCTTCGCGAGCCAAATGTCGAGGTCAGCCATGGACATTGACCGAATCACCTTGGATCCGGCTGTCATGGGTGGTAAGCCCTGCATCCGAGGCCTGCGGGTCACGGTCGGAACGGTGCTCGGACTCATGGCCGAGGGTGTCAGCAGGGAGAGCATCCTTTCCGCGTACCCCTATCTTGAGCCCGAGGACCTGGATGCAGCGCTGGCCTACGCCGCCTGGCGTCTGGAGGAACGTGAAGAGGACCTCACGGCGGCATGACCCTGCGGCTGGTCATCGATGTCAGTCTCTCGCCGGAGTGGGTACCTGTTCTGACCGAAGCGGGATTTGCGGGCAGCGCCACCGTGCAGTTCAGCTTCACTGCCCATGAAGACCACGACACGGCACCGCTGTAATAGAGCCGCCGGTAACCCAACGGTCCGACCCGTCGCTTAAGACCCTCAGGTCGCGGCCGCCCAGGGGAAATGGCGTCAGGTTCCATTGATCTGAAATTGAGCCTGGCCGCTGCCGGCGTGCACACGCCGTTGAGCTGGCGCATGCCCTCGGAGAGGTTGGCATCCGGCGTCTCCAACAACAGATGGTAGTGGTTCGTCATCAGGCAATCGGCGCGACAGATCCAGTTGAATCGGTCGCAGGTCTGTCCCAGGATGCCGAGAAACGCTGCCCGGTCACCATCGCTGCGCCGCTCGTGACCGCGTGCCGTCACGTGATAGAGTGCGCCGGCAAATTCCAGCCGGAGGTGTAATCTAAGGCCTATGGCTCGCCCCGGGAGGACACCACCCATGATTGCAACCGCCAAGATCCGCTCCACAGAGCACCAACAGACAGTGCAGCTTCCTCCAGGGTTCGAGCTCGCCGCGGACGAGGTATGGGTCCGCAAGGATGAGGCAACCGGCGAGATCATCCTGACCCCCAAGGCCCCAGGGCCCAATTCCGACGGGCTGCAATCGCTGTTCATGCTGCTGGACGAGGCGCCCCTGCCCGCAGATTTTCTGTCGGAACGGTCGAATCCGGTCAAGGTGCCCCGCAACCCGCTGGAAGACTGGTCGGCATGATCCGTTACCTCATCGATACGGACATCTCGAGCTATTTCCTCAAAAAGCGCTATCCGTCGCTTGATCGGCGGATGCGGGCGGCCTTGATGGCAAACGCGGTCGCGATCTCCGCCATCACCCGGGCCGAGCTGCGCTACGGACAAGCCTTGCTGCCGAGCGATGCCGCAAGCGCCACGCGCTGATCGATGCCTTCATCGCGGAGGCCTCCAGTCCTCGACTGGGGCAGTCGGGCCGCTGACCGTTACGGTGCGGTCGCTGCCGACCTGCGCCGCAGGGGCCTGCCGATCGGCTGCATGGACACCAAGATCGCGGCCCATGCTTTGGCGGAAGGGCTGATTCTCGTCACCAATAACGCCGACGATTTCGGGCGGGTTCCCGGACTTACCTTGGAGAATTGGATCGAGGCGGCGGCAGGGGTATGACTGGCTACTGAACCGCGTCCAATCGATCCGGTTCGTGGGCCGCAGCCTGCGGAGGACCGAGCCTAGCTCCTGGCTACAGCGGGACCAGGAAAGCAGAGCTTCTCGAACCGAGTTACCAAGCTCCGCTTGGAAACCAAGGACGAGAAAGGAAGACGGCGGCGAAGCGAAAAACGTGGAAAAACGGACCAGACTCGAATGGCACGACTGCTACCGCTAAGACATACCCATTAGGAAGGAACAGGGTCGGGTCTTGGCAAGAGTCAAGACCCGACCCCGAATCCGCTGAAGGCAAGGCGCTGGCGTTTCGGGATCTCGCACAGCGGTCGCTTCGGGTCGATCAGCGCCTGCATGCGCTCGACAAATTGCTCGGATCCCAGGTAGATCTGGCCCTTCAGCCCCGACCAGGGACCGGCGGCGCCGATGCCTTCGGCGACGAACCGCCGGTAGCCGGCCATCGCTTCGGCCCTGCGCTCGGCGAACGCCCGCAACACCCAATCCGTCTCCAGGAATGCCGGCACGGCGATTTCCTCTCCGACCGTCGCACGGTAACTGCTCCACGGCCAGTCGCCCGGCGCTCCCACCATCCCGGCGCGGACGGGATTCAGCACCACATAGCGGGCCAGCTCCAGCAGGTCACGCTCACTCCACCAGGATAGCCTCGAAACGGCCCTGAAACAGGTGCCCGACGTGCCCGGGGGCGCGGTTGACATACTGCGTGTAGACACCGTTGATCTCGCGCATCCCCTTGGAGAGATTGCCATCCGTCGTTTCCAACAACAGGTGGTCGTGGTTCGTCATCAGGCAGTAGGCGTGACAGATCCAGTTGAATCGCTCGCGGGTTTGCCCCAGGACGCCGAGAAACGCCACCCAGTCGCCATCGGCGTCGCCGAGAAAGATGCTGCGCCGCTCGTTGCCGCGTGCCGTAACGTGATAGAGCGCACCGGCAAATTCCAGCCGGAGGGGCCGCGCCATCGTTTTCCTCGTCGCCGCGAAAACCTACGGCACACCATAAGATCAAGCCCGCAGGATGTTCAATGTGGTGATCCGGGCTTCCCGGCCCTCTCAACGAGCCTAGTGCTGCAGAGTGAAAATCCTGATACCGCTCGTGAGGTGTACACGGTGACATAACGGCCATGTTCATCATCTCTCGTGTCGACGCGTTCGCCATGGTTCGCTGTTGTGTCGCTGCCCCCATTGACGTGACGAACAAGCCCCGCCGCCGTCTCGAGGCCATCGTGCGCCGGCATAGCGCGCCGCAGAGCCTCGTGATGCGGGCGCGGATCATTCTGCTCGGCGCGGCCGGCGCGGGTGTGCGCGAAACCGCCGAGCAATTGGGCCTCGGGCGTGCCACTGTCCAGCGTTGGCGCGCACGCTGGATGGCCACCGCGGGCCGGCCGTTCCAGTCACGCACTGGACCCACGCCGCCCTCGCCGAGGAGGTGATCGCGCGCGGCATCGTCACGGAGATCTCCGCCCACTCGATCGGTCGCTTCCTTCGCGAGGTCGATCTGAAGCCGCATCGCACCCGCGGCTGGATCAACAGCCCGCGCGATGCGCAGTTCGAGGACAAATGCCGCGATGTCTGCGAGACCTACTGTTTGGCGCCCGAGCGTGCGGCCGCCGGGATCCAGACGCGCAACATCGATGAAATGACCGGGGTGCAGGCCCTCGAGCGGGCAGCCCCGACCCTGCCGATGCGCCCGGGTCGGACGGAACGACGCGAGTTCGAAGACATCCGTCACGGCACCTTGACCCTCATCGCCTCCTTCGATGTCGCCACCGGCCGGGTCACCTATCGGCTCGGGCCGACCCGCACCGAGGCCGATTTCGCCGAGTGGCTCGTCGAGCTGCTCGCCAGCCGCGATGCCGCCACACACCGGCACCTGATCATGGACAACCTTGGACGGTGCGGGCGTCGTTTAGGCACGCTCGAACAGACATCCCACGCTGGCCCCCATCTGCGGGAACATGTCGGAGCATCGCTCAGGGTCGAGCTTGTGACCGAGGTCAGGGTTCGTGATGGGTAGAGAATGACCGACAATGCTACCCTCGCGACAGTGTTCGAGTTCCATTAACAGCTGACGCGCACCATTGGACGGCCGCGCGCCATGAGCGGATAGTCATGGATCTGGGCGGGCAGGTCGAGCCGGATACCTCTTCAAGTCGCGCCCATATCGAACACCCGATGAAGACGGCAATACACCTCGACCGTCTTCGCTCCAATGCATCGCCCGCAACAACCGGTACACATAGAGGATTTCAGTGAGCAGTAACGCATGCCCCGAGTGCAGTACTCCGAAGCATCCACTCTTGCGCTGTCCCGAGTGCGGATTCACTCACCGGTTGGCCGCTCAAAGCGCCGTGCCGGACGCCATTGATTCGAGTCCGGCGGTAGCATGGCGACCACCAACAATCGCCGATCAGACCAAGGCCAGTTCAGCACCGATCATCAGACACAAGCGTCGTCGCCTCACCGCCGTGGCCGGTTCATCGGTCCCCCGTTGCGCGGTCTGCGACAGCCCGGCCGTGCCCGGCGAGGCGCTGTGTGCGCAGCATAGCGAGGATGTGGGCTTGGTCGACTAGCCGACCCGGCGATACGGTCGCGGATCCGTTGCTGTGCACAAAAAACGGGGCACGCGGCCCCGTTTGAAATGATTGGGCGCGGCCGGAGCCGCGCCGCAGAGGCATCAGGAACCGCCGAAGATGGCGTATGGAACAAGGGGCACCAGACAAATCGCCACAGCCGTCCAAAAGGCCCAGCGGTTACCCGAACGCAGTGCTTCATCGCTCATCGTTGGTGCGCAAGGGAATGCCGATTACCGCAACCAGCGTGGCCCGCGACGAGCGAAGGAACAGAAGCATGCGTGACACCGCAGACCGGGCATCGCGAGCCCCTTTATCCTAGGTTTATGGTTTAGTTGGCCGGTCGAATGAGCAGGACTCGTTTAGGGTGGCGGCCAAGGCGTCCATCAACGCGGATGATCCGCCGTCGCGTGCGTCGAGCTTGGCGTTCAGTCGTGCGCAGCGCCGCTGTTTCAGCGGGCCCGGCGGAAGCTCGCGGGCGAGCGCGAGGGCGCAGTGCAGATCGCGGGTGCGGTGCTCGTGATACTTCGCCAGTTCCGTGCGCGCCTCGGCATCACCTTGCGCCGCGAGTTGCTCCCAGATCGCACGGGCCTGATCCCAATCGCCACGTCGACGATGCAGGCGGGCCAGATCCAGCAGGCCAGCCGGATCCAGGCGGCAACGCTCGGACCGAAGCAGCTCGAACGCGCGATCGGATCGACCCTGCGCCTGATGGTAGGCGGCGACCGCTCGGACATCCGCATCGAACGCACCCGGATCCGCGAAGACCTCGCCCAGACGCGGGATCAAAGCCGCGAGCGAGAGCAGATCCCAGCGGTTGTGCCGCAGCACGCCGGCCAACGGGGTCACCTCTCCTGCGCGCAACCAGGCGAGCCAAGCCGCCGGGGCTTCTGAGCCCGGCAGGTCGTCCTTGCGCTTGAACCCCAAGAGGCGCTGCTCGACGCTCGCGAGTCGGCAATCGGGCCAGACCCGACCGTAGGCACGTCGCACCGGCTTCAACAGATCCAGATGCGGCAACGCCGGGAGCGGATCGGCTTGGCCGGACAGGCGAAAGCGCGTGGTGAGCAGCGGGATGTCGAAGGACAGGCCGTTGTAGCTGACGAGCAGGCCGGCGCTCACCAACTCGGCGGCGATCGCCTCCAGATAGGCGGACTCCGAGTCGAGACGGGTCAGCAGGAACTGGCGGAGCGTCCAACCGTCGTCCCGTGCGCGCAGCAGGCCGGTCATGAAGGCCCAGGTCCCCGTGCCGCCGGCCAAACCGCTGGTTTCGGTGTCCAGGCAGATGAGATCGGCCACCGTCGGGAAGGGTGCCACAGGTTCGGATTCGGGCCGAGGGGCGAGATGCGAGGCCGCGGTTACCCAGCCGCGATCGATCGATGCGTCAATGCAGGCGTCGCCGCACGGCCCCATCGACACTTGGCCGTGTCGGCGGTGTCCGACAAACCTCCGCTCGAGGCAGAGGACGCCGGGCGCGATCTCGACCGCTCCGACCGCTTCGGCCAAGACATGGGTTTGCGGTCCAAGGGCACTGGCTGCGTGCGACTGTCCAACCGACATCCGCCGGAGCCTCTCGGCAAGCGAAGGGCGATCGACCGACGCGGACGAGCCGGCGTCCGCTCCCTCCGCAGCGGGAGCCGGACCACGCAAGCGTCGAAGGCGCTCGTTCAGCTGCATCCCGCGCGACACCACCATTCAGCTTTGTAATCGAATGTCAGGCACACCATTGCAGCTCCGGGTCCGCCAGGTTTCGCTCCGACGTTAATCTCGAACTGACGCGGGGTCAACGCAACAGCTCGACACCGCGCCGCGAGCCTAACCCGACCTACCGATGAACCCCGAAACGCTCAATAGATCAAGCACCGCCAAGGCCGCCTGACGCGGCGTGACAGCAAGATCTTCATCGCCGCGCAAGACCGGCCCGACACAGGCGGGACAGCCGGCGGTACAGCCGCAACTTGCGACCAGATCGCGTGCATCGCTCACCAGCAGCGGGGCATCGTCGTAGAGCGGCGCGGAGAGCCCGACGCCACCCGGATAGTTGTCGTAGAGAAAGAGCGTCGGCTCGAAGCGCTGGCCCGACATGGGATCCAAGGGCGTGTTGTCGGGTCCGCGCATCTGACCGCGACCCTCGGCGCCGACGATGGCGAACCAGGTCCCCTGCCCGTCTCCGACCGAGCGGCCCAGGTCATGGATCTCGGCCATCGAGCGCAGCGCGGCGACATGGTGCAGGGCGTAGGCGGCGCCGAGAAAGCCGTCGATCGCCTGTTGGCGATCCGGCAGCGCGGCTTCCAGCGCGGCCGGCTCGACCTGCCACCAGAGGGCAGTGGTATGCATCTCCTGATCCGGCAGGTCGATGTTGCCGTAGCCGATATTGTCGTGGCTGTAGTAGCGGATCTTCTTGTAGCCGGGATAGCGTCGGACCAGGTGGACCTCGCCTTGCGCCGTCGCGCCCTGGCCTTGAGCGCGGCCGTCGAACCGGGCGAGGATTTTCAGCCGGGTGTAGTCGATGGCGTCCGTGTAATAGTCGGCGCGGGTGCGGGTCACGAACGCCTTGCGGCCGGTCCAGTCCAGACGCTCCACCTGATAGGGCTGGGACTGGATCATGTAGATGGCGCCTTCGTAAAGCGTGCCGGGGGCGCTGCTGTAGTCGACCTCGGCGATGACCGTTTGGGCGCCGCCGGTGGTGTCGATCACCACGAAGTTGCCCTCGGCGACCGAGCGCAGGGAGACGGCGTTGGCGGGATAGCTGTCGGCGACCCAGAACCAGCGGTCTCCCTGATGCTGCAGGACGCCCTCGTCGCGCAGATAGCTCAGCATCTCGCCGAGATCCTCCGCGCCGAAGGACTCGCCGTCGCGAAACGGCAGCTCGAAAGCGGCGCAGCGCACATGGTCCATGAGGATCAAGAGCTGGTCCGGATGGATGCGCGCGTGCTCGGGGGATGCGCCGAAGAAGAACTCGGGATGGCGCATCATGTATTGATCGAGCGCGTCACTGGTCGCGACCATGACTCCCAGGCTGGGCTTGAGCCGCCGCCCCGCCCGCCCGAGGCGCTGCCAGGTCGCGGCCACGGTTCCCGGATAGCCGTTCAGGATGGCGACATCCAAGGCACCGATGTCGACCCCGAGCTCCAAGGCCGAGGTGCTGACCACCAGATCCACGGCACCGGCGCGCATGGTCTGCTCGGCACGGCGGCGCTCGCTCGGCAGATAGCCGCCGCGATAGGCCAAGACACGGGCAGGCTTGCGCGGGTCGCGATCAAAGACATCCTTCAGATATTTGGTGATGACCTCGACCATCAGGCGCGAGCGGGCGAAGACGATACTTTTCAGCCCCAGCTTGGCCGCCGTTCGCGCGATGCGCGTGGTCTGGGAGCGGGCCGATGCACGGATGCCGAGATCCGGGTTGATGACCGGCGGGTTCCACAGCAGGAGATGACGCTCGCCTTGCGGCGCGCCGGACTCGGTGATGGCCGCGACCGGCGCGCCGCAGAGACGCTCGGCCAGCTCGGCGGGATTGGCGATAGTCGCCGAGGCGAAGATGAAGGTCGGCTCCACACCGTAGAAGCGACAGACCCGCAACAGGCGCCGAAAGACATTGGCGACATGCGAACCGAAGACGCCGCGGTAGGTGTGCAGCTCGTCGACAACGATGTAAGCCAGCCCCTCGAAGAACTGCGCCCACTTGGTGTGATGCGGCAGGATCGCCTGATGCAGCATGTCCGGATTGCTGAGCACGATGTCGCCACGCGTGCGCACCGCCTTGCGCGCATCGCCCGGCGTGTCGCCGTCGAAGGTGAATGCCTTCACACCCGGCCCGCCGGCCGCCTGGATGGCGCGACTCAGTTCCATCAGCTCGGCGGCTTGGTCCTGAGCGAGCGCCTTGGTCGGGAAGAGATAGAGCGCCTTGCGGCCTTGCGCCAGCACCGCATCGAGCACGGGCAAGTTGTAGCAGAGCGTCTTGCCCGAAGCGGTCGGCGTGGCGACCACGAAGTGCCGCTTGGCGCGGGCCAGATCCCAGGCCGCGCGTTGATGGCTGTAGAGGCGCGCGCGACCTCCCGACCTCAGCGCCTCGGCCAGCGACGGTGCGAGGTTGTCCGGAAGTTCAAGCCAGCGCGCGGGCCGCGCGGCCTGAGTCGACTCGCCGGCGATCCGTCCCCGATAGCCCTTGAGTAGATGGGCCTTCAGACGTGTGACGGGCTGAGACGCGTTCGGCGCGGTCTCGATGATCGTCTCTTCGCGGGCAGCGCGGGTCAGTGGATCAGAAAGAGGCACGCTGTGGATTCCGCTCACGGGGTGTTGGCTGATGGGATGAGTCGGTCTTGTTCGTAAGACCGACAAGTAGGGTGGACGAGCGAGAGCGAAGTCCACCGAGTGCTGCGCGGGCGCTGGTGGACTGCGCTGCGCTTGTCCACCCTACGGCGCTTGTCCATTACCCGACTGCGCTGCTCCACCCGCTCCGTCCAACCGGGATGGTTCGGATAGGGCGCGGGATGCAATGAGCCGCGATCATCACCCGGACATCCTGATCCTGCAACCTCGCTGTTCGGGTCGCTGGCGATGCAGACACGGCGACCATGGAAACTGCTAACCTGTTGGACATGCGAAGATGATCGCTTTGGCAGAGGTCGATGTCACCATGTCCACGCGCGCAGCCGCTCGAGCCGAGCAGCACACACCGACAACTGAAACAGACAGCGTTCAACCCGTCTCGCAGGCGGGTCGCTTGGTCACGGAGGAGGAGTACTGGCGCGACTACTACTTCGAATCGGACATCCATTACGAATGGAACAACGGTCGCTTGGAGGAGAAACCCGTGTCCGATTACGGCACCTATCTGGTCTATGCCTGGTTCACGCTACTCCTGCAACACTTCCTGCGCGCCCGGCCAATCGCGAAGATGGTCGCACTGGAGATGGGGTTCAGGTTGCCGCTGCCGACCGGGACGGTGATCCGCAAGCCGGACTTCGGCGTCGTGCGCAATGACAACCCACAGCCGCTGTTGTATTTCGACGCCTCCTATCACGGCGTCTTCGATCTCTGCGTGGAGGCACTGTCCGAGAGAAAGCCCGCAGGTATCGTGCGCGACACGGTGACCAAGAAGGCCGAATATGCCGCAGGCGGTGTCAAGGAATACATCATTCTGCACCGCGAACCCGAGCGTCAGGCCTTTTACACACTGACGACTGCGGGTGTCTACGTCCCCATTGCACCCGAGGAGGGCGTGATCCACTCCCGCGTCCTGCCCGGCCTTGGGTTCCGGTTGGACGATCTGATCGCGCAGCCTTCGCTTGAGGAGATGCGTCGAGATCCGGTCTACGCCGCATTCGTGCTGCCGGGCTGGCGCGAGGCCGAGGAACGAGCCGAGGCGGAGGCTCGACGTGCCGAGTCCGAAAGCCAGGCACGCATGGCGCTCGAGCAGCGTCTGGATGAAGAGATTCGGGCGCGCCAAGAGGCCGAGGAGGCGCTCGCGCAACTCCGCGCGCAACGGCCCGGGCGCTGACCGTCCGAACCGGCCATTTCGCAACCCCGCGCTGGGTTTATGGCAAGACCGGAAAACCCTATACTGCCGATTGCTTAAAAGCGCTCGACGCAACTCAACCGCGTCCAGAGCGGGAGGCTAGATTTTCGAGTGAGCTCGACGTTTAGTGCATCCACAGCCCTTAGCGGAGACGCGGGTTAAAATGATATATTTTTTAAAACCTTAAGCCGCGCCGGCTCCAGCGGTCGTCAAGGCGGCCGGGGCCGATCCCATCCAAAAACATCGCATACCGCGCTGGCGCGGTTTAAAACCCAGAGGACACCCATGCACAACGGCACGACCATCACCCAGTTCATCATCGAGGAGCAGCGTCACGTGGCCGGCGCCACGGGCGATTTCACTTCCCTGCTCAACGATATCGTCACGGCCTGCAAGGTCATCAGCAACATGGTGAACCATGGTGCGCTGGTCGGCGTGCTCGGGAGCGCCGAGAGCGAGAACATCCAAGGCGAGACTCAGAAGAAGCTCGACATCCTCACCAACGAGGTCTTCATCAAGTCCAACGAATGGGCCGGTCATCTGGCGGCCATGGCGTCCGAAGAGATGGACACCATCTACGACATCCCGGCCAAGTACCCTCGCGGCAAGTATCTACTGACCTTCGACCCGCTCGACGGCTCCTCGAACATCGACGTGAACGTCTCGGTGGGCACCATCTTCTCGATCCTGCGCATTCAGGGCGGCGACGGCGCGCCGACCGAGCGTGATTTCCTCCAGGCCGGCACCCAACAGATCGCCGCCGGATATGCGCTCTATGGACCCTCGACCATGATGGTCCTGACCACCGGCAACGGCGTGAACGGCTTCACCCTGGATCAGAACATCGGCGAGTTCATCCTCACCCACCCGAACATGACGATTCCGGCCGACACGCGTGAGTTCGCGATCAACGCCTCGAACATGCGTTTTTGGGAACCGCCGGTCAAACGCTATGTCCAGGAGTGCCTGGACGGCAAAGAAGGCCCGCGCGGGGAGGACTTCAACATGCGCTGGATCGCCTCCATGGTCGCCGAGGTGCATCGCATCCTCACGCGCGGCGGCGTCTTCATGTACCCCATCGACAGCAAGATGAAGGACAAGGGTCAAGGCGGCAAGCTGCGTCTGCTCTACGAGGCCAACCCTATGTCCTTCATCGTCGAGCAGGCCGGCGGCGGGTCCATCACGGGCACCCAGCGCATCATGGATCTGCAGCCCGAGTCCTTGCATCAGCGGGTCCCGGTCATCCTGGGTTCCAAGAACGAGGTCGAGCGCATCCTGGGTTACCACGACCAAGCCTAAAGGCCCGTTTGCCGGATCCTGTTTGCAGTCCTCGACGCGACTCAGTACGGCGATCCGGCAACACGCGCCTTAGCACTTCACCGCAGATTCGCCGAGACCGCTCGTTGTCGTTGTCGTGATCGTAATCGATTGTCGACAACGACAACGATTCCGGATGGTCCCGGAATCTCGACACAGCAACGCTTGCCTCAAGCCAGCTCGATTTCGACCGCCCCCGCAACACGCCGAGCCTTCTCCCGAGCCTCCTCCAGCGTCTCTCCGCGCGCCAGCGCCACACCCACGCGACGCTTGCCGTCGACCTCAGGTTTACCGAACAGGCGCATGGCGGTGTCCGGCTCCGCGAGTGCACGATCCAGACCGCCGAAGCGCAGATCCTGCGACCGCCCCTCCGCCAAGAGCGCCACCGATGCCGAAGGGCCGAGCTGCCTGATCTGCGGCACCGGCAGACCCAGGATAGCGCGCACATGCAGCGCGAACTCCGAGAGATCCTGCGAGATCAGCGTCACCAACCCGGTGTCGTGCGGGCGCGGCGAGACCTCGCTGAACCAGACCTGATCGTCGCGCACGAACAGCTCCACGCCGAAGATGCCGGTGCCACCCAACGCATCGGTCACCGCACCGGCGATCTCCTGCGCACGGGCCAGCGCGCATGCCGACATCGGGTGCGGCTGCCAAGATTCGCGGTAGTCGCCGTCGATCTGCAGATGGCCGATCGGCGCGCAGAAGCTGGTCCGGTCCCCGTGACGCAGGGTCAGCAAGGTAATCTCGTAGTCGAAGGCGACGAAGCCCTCCACGATCACGCGGCCCGACCCCGTGCGCCCGCCCTGCTGCGAGTAATCCCACGCACCCTGCACCTGCTCCGGACTGCGCACGGTGCTCTGACCCTTGCCCGAAGAGCTCATGACCGGCTTGACCACGCAGGGCAGACCGATCGCCTCGACGGCGGCACGGTAGCCGGCGTCGTCATCGGCAAACCGATAGGGCGAGGTTGGCAGGCCCAACTCCTCCGCGGCCAGCCGACGGATGCCCTCGCGGTTCATCGTCAGATGCGCAGCCCGCGCGGTGGGCACGACATGACGGCCCCCGGCTTCCAACTCCAGGAGCGTCGCCGTGGCGATCGCCTCGATCTCGGGGACGATCAGTGCCGGATCCTCTTCGGCAACCAGTGCCGCCAGTGCGTCGGCATCCAGCATGTTCATGACATGGCTGCGATGCGCGACCTGCATCGCCGGCGCGCCCGGGTAGCGATCCACGGCGATCACCTCCACCCCGAAGCGCTGCGCCTCGATGGCGACCTCCTTACCGAGCTCGCCCGAGCCGAGCAACATCATGCGGGTCGCGCCTGCGGCGCCGGGTGTTCCGATCCTGGTCATGCGGGTGCTCCGGGTTTGGCTTCGGCGGGATGATATACCGAGGGGACCTGAAATTTAGCCGCATGGAACAAAACACCCGGAGGATCGGGGCACGCGCGGCAGGCGACCCGGCGATCGCTGCATCCACAACCCTTAGCAGAGACGCGGTTTGAAACGATATATTTTTTAATATCTTAAACCGCGCTGACTCCAGCGCTCGTCAAGTCTGCCGGGGCCGATCCCATCCAAAAACATCGCATACCGCGCTGGGCGCGGTTTAAGCGGACACGTCGACGAGCTGCAACGGCCGGCTCACGACCAAGCGAAAACGCCCTCGGCCGGTCTTCTCGATGGCCAGCAATGGACAGCGCTCGGCGAGCCTTCGCTGCAGCAGGATCAGGCGCGCGTCCAGGTTGTCGGTGACCTCGGGCAGGCGCAGCGACGTATCCAGGCGCAACTCGCGGTTGGTGAAATCCGCCCGCCCGGACGCGGTGTGCTCGCGCAGCAGCTTCCAGCAGATCGCCCCGGCGACGCCTTTGATCAGGTATTCGTTGTCGACGAACAGACTGTGGTCGTGGGGGAAGTGCCGGATCTGGATCGGCCCGCCCGGCGTCCCGCCCGTGGTCCCTGCAGCGGACGCAGCTATCGATTGAGTACCCGGCGGGGTTGCGGGCGCACGGGGCATGATCGACGCCGAGACGGACACGGGTGGCTCGCAGGCCTGGTCCACGGCCCGCGCGAGCCCATCGATGGAAAGGGCCAGATGGGACGCCAGGACCACGAAGGCGTCCTCGTCATGATAGGTAAAGCGTTCCTCGACGGGGCTCTCGACATACAGTACGCCGAGCAGCCGATCGCCGCTGAGCAAAGGCACGGCCAACTGGCTGCCGGCATCCGCGAGACCGGGGAACGGGATCTCGGTCTCCAGCACACCGCCGTCGGCGCTGTCGGCGAAGTGTCGGCGGGTCGCCTGGCTGTAGCGGTATTCCTGGACCACGTAGCCGATGCGAATCGGGGTTCGGGCCCCGGCGGCGACGCCGACGATGCCCTCGCCGACGCGCACCTCGGAGCCGACGCCCGACTCCGGGTAGCCGCGGCTGGCGACGGTATAGAGACGCCGCTGATCCGGGTCGAGCATCAGCAACATGGCATGGTGGACATCCCAGTGCTGCGCGAGGCCCGCCAGCGTGACCTCGAGCAATTGGGCCAAGTCGGTACAGCGGGCCAGGGAGGCGACACAGGCCCGCAGTCCGGCCAGCAGATCTGCCGGCGGGGACGGCTGCAGGAGCGCATCGCCGGGCATGGCATCGACGCGCAGCACCCGAAACAGGTCCGCACCGAGCAGGCGGAACACCTTGCTCATACCGGTGTGGGAGGCGATGGCGGCGAGCCGCGCCTTCATGTATTCGAACAGCGGCCCTTCGGTCTCGGTGCGCAGATACTCGAGGTGCAGGTGGTAGATGGCGGCACTCAAGGGGTCGATCACCTCCACCGTCGCCCGGCGCCCATGCAGCAGGTTCTCGCGGGTCTTATTGAAGAACTGGTAGGACAGGGCGACGTGCCGGTCGTCGACGAAATGAACCTGCGACAGCTTGGCGACATTGGGCGTGCCGTCCGCGGCACAGGTGGCAATGGTCGCCGGCACGGCGCCTTCGAAGCAGGCCCGCAGTGCGCTCAGCGGCACTGTCATGACTGCGGCTCCAGGCGCCTGCCGGCTCGCGGCCCGGGAGTTTGGTCGAAGAGCAGGGTCGGGGAGAAGGCCACAGCCACCGCGTCCTCGTTACTCGGCGCCACCAGGGCATGGGAAAAGACCGCCGAATATCCCAGGGCGATGAGTTCGGCGGCGAAGGCACTGCCGCTCGCGCGCATGCGCTGCCGATCGGTCGGTCCGAGCGGTTCGAGACGCGCCGCCGGGGCCTTGAGCTGGAGGGTCTCGTGGGTCTTGGGGCGACTGAACACCACCGCGATCGGTGCGCCGGCGGTCACATCACGCAACAAGGCTTCGGCCGTCCGCGTCGGCACGAGCACGGCGACCTCCAGGCGATCCGCGGTGACCCGGCAACCAAAGGCGCGGGCGAGGGACGGCACCCCGGCTGCATCGCGTGACGCCAGACAGATCGAAACCGGGCCGAGCAGGAACTCGACCCGGGCCTGATCGAGCAGCGGGCAGTCGGACGACGACGGAGCAGTCACCATCTGGGACATCGACATGGGCCGGTCACCAAACGCGGCGGGTATTCCGGGATTCTACAAGCTTGGCGATGACTTGCCAGCGCCTGCCTCGCAGCCCGTCTCCGGGCCATCTCCCGAACCCCGGATCCGCGAGCATCCGCGGGTTAAGGAACTTTTAGCAATCCGTTAGCGAAGACTTAGCAACGCGCCGCGGGCCTGGGGACTAGCCTCTCATTGTCCCTATTCCCCGCCATTCACCGCTGGAGATAATCACGATGAACGCTCGCAGCATCGCCCTGCCCATCCTCGCCCTGATTGCCCACGCAGTCACCGCCGACCCGCGGGGCGTCAACGCCGAGCCATTCGCCGATTCGACGGCTTCGCTCATCGAGCCCGCTGCGAGTCCGTTTACCGACTCGGGCATGTCGGACCTGAACGACCCGGCTTCGCTCATCGAACGCGGCCGCTACCTGGTCAAAGTAAGCGGCTGCAACGACTGCCATACCGAAGGTTACATGCAAGGCAACGGCGAGATCCCGACCGAGCAGTGGCTCACCGGCAGCGCGGTCGGCTTCCAAGGCCCCTGGGGCACGACCTACCCGACCAATCTGCGGCTCCTGCTCAATGAGCTGACCGAGGCCGACTGGCTGGTGCGGGCGCGGGAGCCGAAGCGTCCGCCGATGCCTTGGTTCAACCTGAGCGCGATGACGGACGCGGACCTGGTCGCGATACATCGGTTCGTGCGATCTCTGGGGCCAGCCGGCGAGCCGGTACCCGTCGCGGCGGCCCCCGGCGAGGTGGTGGCCACACCCTACTTCGACTTCGTCCCGAAGGCCCACTCCCTGGTCGTTACACGGTAAGTCCAACCTGCAGGGCACCCATAGCCAAGAAACCCTGACCGATGAGCCATCCTCGGCTGGACCCGCGGCCTCGGGCCGCCCTGCGGGGCAAGTGAACGCTTGCACGGTCTCTGAAGCGCGGGTGCTGGAGGAACGCGTCTGCGACATCGCGATCCGCTCGGCTATGACCTATGCTCGAAGCTCCAAGGCATCCATTCGCGATGCGTCCGGCGGAGGGGCCATGACCACCACGACCCTGAGCTTTACCCCCAATTTGTCGCGCCACCTGGAGTGTTCGCCGATCTGCGTCGAGGGGAGCAACCTGCGAGACGCACTGGAGCATTGCTTTCGCACGCGTCCCGACATGCGCGGTTTTGTCCTGGACGACCAGGGTGCGGTACGCCGACATGTCGCCATTTTCATCAACGAGACACTGATCCGGGATCGTCGTGGCTTGTCGGACCCGATCCAGGACGGCGACACGATCTTCGTCGCTCAAGCCCTATCCGGAGGTTGAGATGAGCGAACGTCTGCTGGTCGGAACCCATAAGGGCCTGTTTCGGATCGAGCGGAGCGATCGAGGGCGCTGGAGTATCGCGCGAAGCTGGTTCCTCGGCGACCCGGTATCCATGTTGCTCGTGGAGCCCGGCGGGCGTCGTCTGCATGCCGCGCTCGACCTGGGGCACTTCGGGGTCAAGCTTCAGCGCTCCGAGGATGCGGGCGAGACCTGGACGCTGGCTCCGGTGCCCGTGTTCCCGCCCAAACCCGAGGGACTGGAGGACAAGGATCCGATGCGCGGGGTTGAAGTCCCGTGGAGTACCCTGTTGATCTGGGCCTTGGAGTGCGGGGCGCCGGGCGAGCTCTGGTGCGGCGTGATTCCCGGGGCCTTATTCCACTCGCGCGACGAAGGCGACACCTGGGAGATCGCCCGCACGCTCTGGGAGGATCCGCGTCGCAGCCAATGGACGGGCGGAGGGTACGACTTCGCCGGGATTCACTCGATCCTGGTGGATCCGCGCGACCCGCGTCATGTCACCGTCGGCGTCTCGGTCGGAGGCGTCTGGACCACCCGAGATGCGGGCGCGACTTGGTCGCTGATCGGGTCGGGTTTGCGCAACGCCTATCTGCCGGCAGCGCTGGCCGACGATCCCATCACCCAGGATGCGCACCTCATCGTCCAGTGTCCGGCGCACCCCGAGCGGCTCTGGATGCAGCACCACAACGGCATCTTCCGCAGCGACGACGCCGGGGCGGCTTGGACGGAGATCACCGAGGTCGCGCCTTCCAGCTTCGGTTTCGCCGTGGCCGTCCATCCGCGTGACCCCGACACGGCCTGGTTCGTACCCGCCACCAAGGACGAGCAGCGGTTTCCGGTCGACGCGCGTCTGGTGGTCACACGCACGCGCGACGCCGGTGCGAGCTTCGAGGTCCTGAGCCGGGGGCTGCCGGACGAGCCGGCCTACGACCTGGTCTACCGCCACGCCTTGGCCTGCGCCGAGGACGGCGAGCGACTCGCGTTCGGCAGCACGACAGGCTCGCTCTGGGTCAGCGAAGACCAGGGCGACTCCTGGCAGAGCGTCAGCCATCATCTGCCGCCGGTACTCTGCGTGCGGTTCGAGCATTAAGGTGATTTCCGGGAATCGTCATCCTGACAGCGAGTGCCTGGAAGGCATCGAGTCCCTGATGCCGTCAGACGTAAGCAAAGCGTCGCAGAATTTTTCGTTGTCGTTGTCGTTGTCGTTGTCGTTGTCGTTGTCGTGTTCGTCCGGAATCCGATGACGACAACGAGTAGTAACCGTTCAAAAACAAGTTAAACATCTTAACAAGCGAACCCATTCGGATCGACGAGGTAGTTCCATTGTCCGTTCACGCAGTCATGGCGAATGAACCGATCCTTGACGTCGCGGAACGTGTCGGAGCACGTGCGCCCGATCTCGTAAGTTGCATCGAGGATCCGCGCGGTCACGCTCAGACCGGTCTGGGTGCGTGTCTGTTCGACGGTGCGCAGTGCCGTCTCCGGGCTGTCGAGCATGACCCCGCGCCAGGCGCGCTCGACCTGGCTGAACAGGCGGTGCTCGATGGGGTTCCACTTGGAGGTATAGGGCGGATAGTGGGCGATGCGCAGACGCACGCCCAAGCGCCGGGCCAGGTCGATCAGGTCCTCCTTGAAGCGCAGCGAGCGCGCGGCATTGGCCCCGCCGCAGTCCAACAGCAACAGCAGTTCGGTCGCGTTGGGATACATCGCCCGGAACAGCACCGTCCAGGCCAAGGCGATGGCGTCGCAGACGAAGGCGCTGGTCTCGCGCGAGGTGCCGAGCGTGATGAAGCCGACGTTGGCGCGCACGTCGTAGACGCCATGCGGCACCAGCACGCCGTCGGCGAGGTGGCGAAAGTCGTGATCGAAGACCGTTTGCGGTGCGGTGCTGTAGGACTGTCCCGGCCGATGCAGGGTGCCGAGCAACTCCTTCTTCTTGGTGTCGATACTGAACACGGGAATACCGCGCCGACGCGCCAGACGGCGCAGCGCGGCGATGTGGCGGAACTGCTCGTCGCGCGCCTTCGGGTCGACCACGCCGGTGATCAACTCCTTGCGCAGGGCGCGGCGACGAAAGCCGGCCCGATCCAGCAACGCGGCGGCCGTATTGCGACTGATCTCGAACCCGTGCTCGAGCAGGCGATGGGCCAACTGCAGCGGTTTGAGATCGGTCCAGCGCACCCGCTCGTCGGTCGGACTGCCGGCGCTGTGGGCATCGAGCACCTCGTGCAGCGTCGACTCCAGTTGCGGTTTGCGTTCGGTGATCGGCGGACGGCCGCCGCCGGGGCGGCGCACCCGCTTGGCATCGCCGCTCGGGCGCCGCGGGTGGTTCGGGTCGCCTTCGCGCAACTGCTCCAACTCGCGAATCCCGGTGTAGAGCGTGCGTCGACTCATGCCCAGCACGCGCGCCACATAGGTGATGCCGCCGAAACCGATCTTCAGCGCCTCGATCGCCGCGTAGCGGCGGCGATGGTCCTCGTCCAGAGTGCGCGAGAACATCCGCATCGTCTCCTCGTGCGCTGCGCCGTAACCCGGAAATGCGTTCATGGTGCGATCGCTCCCGTTCGGATCATCGCCAGCGATGCTCGCAGCAGGTCGATTGTTTTTCAAGTGGGTGACGCTCTTCGTATACAAATGGCCCGAGATGAAATGCGTTACTTGTTAGTGAATCGTTCCGTAGAGCGTTCGACCCCTTTTTCTGGTTGCGGCGCTTCCGGTAGATCCTTTTCCGGAAATCACCTAAGCGGGCGGGTCATGCTCCGGCGTCCGACACCTTCGCGATGAGTTCCTGACCCTCGTTGCGGACATTTCCCACCGCTCGGGTGACCGGGTGCATCGCAAGTTGCTCCTCTGGAGAGGGCACCAGCAGCCCCGAGAGCCGAGCCGGACTGGCCGTGCGATCGAGCCAGAGGTCCACAACCTCGGGCGCCAGGATCACCGGCATCCGGTCGTGCAGCGGTTGGAGTCGGGAACTGGCCTCGGTCGTTACGATGGTGAAGCTGTCGATCACCTCTGCGTCGTCGGGGCGGGTCCAGCGCTCCCAGAGGCCGGCGAAGGCAAGGACGGTACCGTCCGCTGCATGGATGAAATAGGGCTGCTTGCCGTCCGGGCGTTTTGCCCATTCGTAGAAGCCGTCGGCGGGAACGATGCAGCGCCGCGTCCGGTAAGCCGCCCGAAAGGCCGGCTTCTCGGCCAAGGTCTCGGCGCGGGCATTGATCAATCGGGCGGCCATTGTTTCGTCCTTCGCCCAACTCGGGAGCAGGCCCCAACGCAGGGTGTGGAGGACGCGCTCCCCGCTCGGGCGCTGCCGAATGACCGGCAGCCATTGCATCGGGGCTGCGTTGTAGCGCGGCGCGAGATCCGCGCTTTCGAGGATGGCACCGAAGAGGTCAGCGATGGCGTCGGCCGGGGTGAACTGCGCGTAGCGTCCGCACATGGACGGGGCCTCCTCCGATCGGGTATCGGGTATCGGGTTTTCGGACGACCGCGCTGCCGACCGGTCGTTCGAGATATTCGGTCGACTGCCCTTCTCCCGACGACAGTCTCCGAAGAGGATTCGGCGGCCGGAGCAGGTCGGCGTTCTCGGGTGATGTCCGGCCAAGGCACAACCACGGTGTAGGGGCGACTTTAGTCGCCCATACCTGTCCGAGAGGCGCGTCAGGACCGAAGCAACTCCCGTGCACGCACAACGGCAGCGTTGTACGGCGTCCCCGGTCCATTCAGATCATAGACGCTGACCGCGAGATACCGGGCTTGCCAGGGCGCCTCGAGATGGCGGGCGTTCTCGAGCATCGCTTCGATGAGCTTGTAGTCGTGATACCCGAGGTTGCGGTCCACGGTGTAATGCCGCGCGAGATCGCGGAAGGCGGCCTGCTCCCCCGTGCCTTGGAAATAGGCCAGCGCCTCGCGTGCGGCAACGTCTCGGTCAACGCCGATGGCGGCAAAGATCTCCCCGAGCTGCTGATCCGGCTCGGCCGCGGAGTCCGCGGGCTCCAATCCGTCGATCGTCAAGGCGCGCATCCCGCGGCCGAGTTGATCGCGAAACAGGGGCATGAAGGCGGCCGCCTGTAGCATCAGCATCCTGCGCGTGTGGTCGTCCCCGCTGCGGCGGTAGCCTTGGTGCAAGGCTTCGGCGGTCGTATTGGCGTGGATCGCGACGATGCCCGGTCGCCGCAGGAGCAGCTCGCCGGCGGCGAGGATGATCACCGTCCAGAGGGTCTGCGGGTCGACGCCCTGCCGAAACGCCGCGGCGGTCGCCCGCGACGTGTCCGTGGCGGAACCCTCTCGAAAGATCGCGAGCAGATCCGGGATCGCCGCCGGCGTTGGCGTTCCCGTCTGCCAGTCCGACGGGAGATCCTCGGCCAGCGCGAGATTCTCCCGCCAAGGCCGATCGGCGGCCAAATCGTTCTGCGCGGGGTTGGGCTCGTCGGCGTGGTTCTGCAGGGCGTAGGTCAAGGATCGCAAGAGGGGCTCGGCACCCGACCAACCCGGGGTTTGCAGCAACCGATGGCAGTTGGTCGCCGTGATCGCCTTGTGTCCGATGCTGCGAAAATCGCGTGCGGAATAGCGAAACAGCAGATCGAACAGACGTTCCTTCGGAACCGCTCGGTACAGTCCGATGACGGCCCGGTCCGCCGCCTCGGGATCCCAGCGCTCCATCGCCGCGACGAATGCGTCCTCGGCCTGCCCCGGCGCCGGCACGCGATCCATGTCGACCATTTCCATTCGCCAGCCGTTTTGACGCACTTCGGTCGCTTGGCTGGCCTTGAGCACGTCGGCCGCCCACAGCAGGGACGGCCAACGATCCTCGTCGCGACCCTGCGTGACGGTGCGCTGAACGGCATGCAGCATCATGAAGGCGTGGTACTTGAATCCCACCACCGGATAGGGTGAGACGGCGCGGGCTGCCGCCTCGGCGATGGCACCGAGCAGCGCCTGATCTTCGAGCCCGGCATGGATGTGCTTCACCAGGTGTTCGGGCAACCGCTCGCGATCGGAGTCCAGGAGCAGCGCGACCAGCTCATCATGCCGAAGACCGGCGCTCGGTCCGGCGCTGGCGGTCGTCTCAATGGCCCGGGCAACGCGACCGGACGTCAAGGTTGTCGCCAAGGTGCCGATCAGGAATGTCCGTCGATTGGTCGTCATATAGGATCACCTCGCGTCTGAGGGTGCTGACGACGGATGTCGTCTCGGGCCTCGTCGCGCCGATTTGGATCGCCGATGGGCTCCGATCACGCCGTCGGGCGTGACGCTCGACGGCAAGACGGGCCATCCGGTCGCGCCTTGGTCGGGCGGGGCATGGCGAGGCGTTCTCTGTGTCATCCATATCCGACAACGGTCGGCGGATTTGGATCGTTGCCGTTGCGGTTCAAACCGAAAAGGGTCCATTCTCGGGCCGAACCGACCGGAACGGAGGAGACGCCCCGATGCCATTGCAATCCATCAACCCCTACACCGGCGAGCCCCTGGAGAAGATCGAGACGATCGACGAGACCGCGCTGGAGGCCGCCCTCGATGCGGCGGCGCGGGCCGCATCGGCTTGGGGCGCCCAAACCGTCGCCGAACGCGCGCGCCTCCTGCACCAGGTCGCCGAGCTGCTCCGGGCCAGAACACGGGAGTTGGCACGTTGCATGACGTTGGAGATGGGCAAGTTGATCGGCGAGGCCGAGGCCGAAATCGGCAAATGCGCGCTGGTCTGCGACTACTATGCCGAGAACGCCGAACGACTGCTTGCCGATGTGCCGATCGCCTCGGATGCATCGCGCAGCATGGTCATCCATCAGCCGCTGGGGCCGTTGCTTGCCGTGATGCCGTGGAACTTCCCCTTCTGGCAGGTGTTTCGCTGCGCCGCACCCGCACTCGCGGCGGGTAATCCGGTCCTGCTCAAACATGCCTCGAATGTCCCGCGCTGCGCCCTGAAGATCGAACGACTGTTCGAGGACGCGGGCGCCCCGGACGGTGTCTTCAGCACGCTGCTGATCGACGCCCATCGCGCGGAGGCTGTCGTCGCCGACCCGCGCGTGCGCGGCGTGAGCCTCACGGGCAGCGACGCGGCGGGCCGACGCGTCGCGTCCATCGCCGGCGAGCACCTGAAGCGGACGGTGCTCGAGCTCGGCGGCTCCGACGCCTTCGTCGTGCTGGAAGACGCCGACCTCGACGAGGCCGTCGCAACCGCCGTGCGCTCGCGTTTCACAAATGCCGGCCAGAGCTGCATCGCGGCCAAGCGGTTCATCGTCGTGGATGCGATCGCGGAGACGTTCGTCGCACGCCTACGCACCGCAATCGAGGCACTGGTACCGGGCGATCCCCTCGACCCGAAGACGACCTTGGCACCGCTTGCGCGTAAGGATCTTCGCCACTCCCTCCATGAGCAGGTGCTTGCGAGCCTCGACGCCGGGGCACGCCTGGTCCTCGGCGGACAGCCTTTGGATTGCCCCGGCTGGTTCTACGCGGCGACCTTGCTCGACGCCGTCGGCCCCGGCATGCCGGCCTACGACGACGAGCTGTTCGGTCCCGTAGCGGCCGTCCTGCGCGCGGCCGACGAGGGCGAGGCGCTCGAGATCGCCAACGACACCCGATTCGGGCTCGGCGGCAGCGTCTGGACCCGCGACAGCGATCGCGGCGAACGCTTTGCACGCCGGATGGCATGCGGATGCACCTTCGTCAACGGATTGGTGAAAAGCGACCCCCGCCTGCCCTTCGGCGGGATCAAGGAGTCGGGCTACGGACGCGAGCTCGGCGCGCTCGGCATCCTCGAGTTCGTCAACGCCAAGACCTTGTGGATTCGCTAAACCGCGTCTCACCGAGATCCAGGAAGTCTCCGACGCTGAACACAAAACAAAAATGACGCATGTCGCTCTGGACGCGGTTTAGAAGCCGCAGGCAGAAACCACGACGCCCGTCTGCGCTTAGAGCCGAAAATATAGGATAACAAGATCGGACCTCGAGGTCGTGACCCCGAGGTCCGGGCTCTAGGGCGGCTGGCGGCGCGCAGCGGTGATGCTCGGCCGCCGCCCACCCGAGATGCGATGCCCGAAGCGTCGTCCTCAGGGCATCATTGTGCCTCGGCACTCGCCGTCATCACCGCGTGGAACTGCTCGGGCTTGAGGATGGCGCGGAACCGATTCAGGGCCTCGATACGAATGTCGGTGGCCTCGCGCTTCAGTTGCACTAACTCGTCGAGCTGCTCCGCGACTGCGGCGCTGTCTTTTCCTTGTTCGAGCACGGCACGCCGAATCGCTCGCTCGAGCGACCAAGCCGCTTGCACGCGCTCATGCAGCTGGGGCGGATAGACGTCCATCACTTCGCGGCGCAGGCTCTCCATCTGCTCGGGACTGACCCCGAAGCGCTGCGGGTTCTCACGGATCAGCCGCATCGGGTGTGGCAGCGTCACCAGCTCACTGACAAGGAAGCCCGGACGCTTGGATGCGGGACCGGGACTGGCCGTAGGCTCGGCCTGAGTCGTGCCGATGGTCAGGAGCAGCGGGAGTGCGAGCAGGGGTGTCGAACGAATACGCATGGTGCGAGATGCCTCCAATCGAGATGTTGCGGGGAAGGATCGACGGCGCGGGTTGGCCGCCGTGTTTTGGACTGGCGCTCAATACCGGTAGCGGACGCCGAGATAACCAAAGGGGCCAGGGTTGGAGCCGATGCCGGTGTCGACGGCTTCGTTGAGCAGGTTGTCGATGCCCGCATACAGCTCAAGTCCTGCGACGGCGGTGGGCTGGTAGCTTGCCTTGAGGTTGACGAGCGTGTAGCCGGCGGCGGTCTCAATGCCGTCGGTGCTGGAATACCGCTGCTCGCCGGTGTAGGTGGTGATGAGCTGCAGCAGCCACTCGCGGCCGGGGCTGAAATAGAGCGTCAGATTGGCGAGTGTTTCCGGCGTCCGCAGCAATGGTTCATCGGTGTCTAGGTTCTCGGTCGAGAAGCGCGTGGCCGAAGCGCGCACGCGCAAGGTGTCAGTCAATTGCACGGAGCCTTCGGCCTCGATGCCTTGGATGCGCGTCTCGCCGACGTTGCGGAAGGTGTTGTAGCTTTGCAGTCCTTGCCCCTCACGGACCATCTGGATGCGGTCTTCGACCTGGGTGTGGAAGAGCGAGACTTGGTAGCCCAGGATCGCGGTGTCGCCGGCAAGGCCGAACTCGATCGTCTCGCTTTTCTCTGGATCGAGATTCTGCGCGCTGGTCTTACCGAATTCGGGCGCGATGACCTCGGAACCGAGCATTGGGAAGCCTTGCGGATTGACCTGATTCACAACGAGGTCACGATCCTGCGGCGCCTTGAAGCCCTGCGCGTAGTTGGCGCGCAGGCGCGCAAGCGGGGCGAGGCGGTAGACACCGCCCGCCTGGAGCGAGAGGTTCGAGCCGCCCACCGAGTCATCGTCGTAGCGGCCACCGTAGACCAGATTCAGCTTTGGCAAAATTTGCCATTGATGCTGCAGGAAGGCCGAGCTGAAGCTGCGGTCGGCAAAGAAGGCTGTTGAGTCGATATCGTTGTCTCGGTGCTCCAGGCCGGCCGTGACAGTTTGCCCGTCGCTTGGCCGCCAAACGGCGAGGAGATCGTTGACCCATTGCGTCTTACGGGTCTTATTGATCGAACTGACCGACTCACTTCGAGTCGCGTAGCCGAGGTCCGCGTAGGGTATGGCGAAGATCTGACGATCCTTGTCATAGTAGCTATAGTGCAGGCGATAGCTGAATTCGAGGCGCGCGCTCGGCGACCAGTCCAGAGTGGTAGCGGCATCGATGCGATAGTTGTCGTTCTCCTGTTGCGCCGGCACGTTGGCGACCATGACGGGCCTGCCTTGCTGCTGGAAGTTGCTCTGATAACGACTGTTGATGAAGTCGTCCTTGCGCGTTTCCTGCATGTAGTTGAGGGTCAGGCCGAGTGCGATCGCGTCGTTGACCTGCCAATCCAGCGTGCCGTCGAGAGTGTCGATGCGTGCCTGATCGCGGTAGTCGACATTGGCCTGGTAGCTGTCGGTGCGTATTCCGGCGAAAGTGGCCACCCGGTCCGAAGGAAAGTGGCCACTGGTTCTGATTCAATCCAGCCAGTCAGTCCGAAGGAAAGCGGCCGGTCCGAAGCGGCCCCGCGACACGGGATGGGTGTAGTTACGCGAGGGCGGGATCGTCTGTCAACCCGGTGGAGTGTTTGCGCATCGAGTCTCCGGTCAAATTGATCTTGTAGGCGCAGTGCACGAGGCGATCGAGGATGGCGTCGGCGAGGGTCGGATCGCCGAGGTAGTCATGCCAAAGGGCGACCGGGAGTTGGCTGGTGACCAGGGTGGCGCGCGTCTTGAAGCGGTCGTCGAGGATTTCGAGCAGATCGCGCCGCTGCTCGTCGTTCAAAGGGGCCAATCCCCAGTCATCCAGGACCAGCAGCTCAGTGCGCGCCAGTTCGGCGAGCAGCTTGGTGTAGCGGCCCTCGGCGCGGGCCATCGCCAGATCCTGCAGCAGCCGGGGCAGGCGCAGATAGCGCACGGTGAAGCCGTCGCGGCAGGCCTTGTGGGCCAGTGCGCACGCGATCCACGTTTTTCCGACGCCGGTCGGCCCGGTGAGGATGACGTTGAGGTGCTCGCCGATCCACTGACCGGTCGCCAGGCGGCTCATCAGGGCTTTGTCCAGGCCGCGGTGCGTGCGGTAGTCGAGATCTTCGATGGCGGCCGGCTCACGCAGCTTGGCCTGTTTCAGCCGGGTCTTGAGGCGTCGATTCTCGCGCGTGCTCAGCTCGCGATCGAGCAGCAGGCCGAGGCGCTCCTCGAAGCTCAGGGTTTGAATCTCCGGCATCTCGAGTTGTTCCTGCAGAGCCTTGAGCATGCCGTCGAGGCGCAGTTGCGCGAGGGTCTCCAGGGTGGGGTGAAGCAACATGGCGCTGGTCTCCGTAACGGGTGAGGACCCCGTCGTTCGACGGGGTCATGGTGACGGTTAGTGGTAGTAGTCGGCGCCGCGCAGATTGGCGTGATCCAGCGGCAAACTCTGCTGATCGGGGGTCGGCAAGGGCCGCTGATCAAGCCCTTTCTCCAGGATCGTGGCGAGGCTTTTGTAGCTGACGGTGCCGAGGGTGAGCGCGCGTGCACAGGCCGCCTCCAGGCGGGCCTCGCTGTAGGCCGTGCTCAGGCGCAGCACCCCGAAACAGGCATTGAAGGCCTGTTGTGGATGGCGCCGCGCGCCGAGCAGTTGCGTGGTGACGGCAGCGGTGGCCGGGCCGATGGTGTGCGCCCAGCGCTGCAGGCGTTCCGGGGTCCACTCCAGGGCGCGTTGATGGCGCTCCGGCATGTGGTCGGTCACCGTGGTATAGCCGCCCCGACGGGCGCTGCGGACATGGCTGGCGACCCGCTGGCCTTGGTGCATGACCTCCACTGTGGTGGTGGTCATGCGCACGTCGACCTGGCGCTTGACCAGGGCGTGCGGGACCGAATAGTGGTGCCCGTCGACCTCGATGTGAATGTTCGGCGCCACCCGTGCCTTGCGCCATTCGGCGTACTCGTAGGGAGTTGCCGGCAGCGCGCGCAGGGCCGGGCGATCGATCGCCTCGAATTGGCTCAGGCGCGAGCCGTCGAGCTTTTTGAAGGGACGGGTATTGAGCGCCTGCAGGTGGGTGGCAATGACCCCGTTGAGCTCGGCAAGGGAGAAGAACTCCTGATGGCGCAGGCGCGCCAGGATCCAACGTTCGACCAACAGCACGCCGCCCTCGGCCTTGGCCTTATCCCGAGGTTTGCGCACCCGTGCCGGGATCACCGCCAGCCCGTAATGGGCGGCGAAATCCTGGTAGGTCGGATTCAGATCCGGCTCGTAACGGTGGGCCTTGCTGACGGCGCTTTTCAGATTGTCGGGAACGATGATGTCCGGGCAACCGCCGAGAAAGTTCAGCGCGCGCACCTGCGCGCCGATCCAGTCGGGGAGCGTCTGCGTCCAGGTCGCCTCGGCATAGGTGTAGTTGGAGGCCCCGAGCACCGCCACGAAGATCTGCGCGGTGCGGATCTCCCCGCTGTCGGGGTCGATCACCGCCGCCGTCTGCCCGGCGTAGTCGACGAAGAGCTTCTCCCCGGCCCGATGGGTTTGGCGCATGACCACATCCACCCGACCCTTCCAGACGCTGTAGCGGGCGCAGAATTGGCTGTAGGAATAGCCCTCGGGATGGCGCTCGCGGTACTCCTGCCAGAGCAGGAACAGCGTGACGCCTTTGCGCCGCAGCTCCCGGTGAACGACATCGAAGTCGGGCTCGACCAGCCCGCGCTCGGCGGGGCGCCCGCCCGGCTTGAACAGCCGCCGCTCCAACTCGCCCGCACTCAGACCCTCGGGCAACGGCCAGGACAGCCCTGCCGCCTCGGCCCGATCCAAGTACTCCGACACCGTTGTTCGCCCGATACCGAGCGCACGGGCGATCTCCCGCACCGACCGCCCGGAACCCCATTTCAACCGCAACACCTCTTCGACTTTTCGCATGGATAACCTCTGTCTTGGCATCTGAGCACCTCCTGAAAAGAGGAGGCACCCTACGCAGGGTTATCCCGTGTGGCGAGACCCCGGCCGGGGTGGCCGGATCAACCGGAATCGGTGGCCGGATTCAGCCGGAATCGGTGGCCGGTTTGAACCAGAATGGGTGGCCGCTTTCAATCAGAATGGGTGGCCGGATTGGGCCGGAATACGCACTGTCGGGCAACGAGCGCCGGATCTCCGGATCCGAAGACCTGGACGGTGGCGTGAGAACGCCGGCCCGCGGAACCCCCACGACCGCGATCTCCTGCTCGCTATAGGGCTGACTTTGGATATGGCTGGCAGAGAGACTGTAGCCAAAGATCCCATCACCACCGCGCAGATTGCCGGCGATCATGCCGCGCTCGGCCCGGCCCCGGTCGTTGGCGCCGTACTGAACGTCCAAATCGACCTCGAAGCCGTCGACGGGCTGCTTGGTGATGATGTTGACGACGCCGCCGAGCGCATCCGAGCCATAAAGCAGACTGGCCGGGCCACGGATGATCTCGATGCGCTCGATCATCGCCGCCGAGAGGCGATTGAGCTCGAAGGCGTTACTGGACTCGCTGGTGATGCGGCGGCCGTCGAGCAAGAAGAGGGTATCTTCCTGCCCGAGCCCGCGGATTTGCAGGGTGCGGCCGTCTGGGCTGACGTAGAGGTTCGGTGCGATATCGAGGATGTCACGCAGGGTGGTGGCCTGCGCGGCCTCGACCTCGGCCTCGTCGATCAGTTGGATCGGGGCCGGGGAATTCATGATGTTCTCTCGGGTGCGCGTGGCGGTGGTGACATAAATCGGCTGCAGCTCGACCACAGTGCGGATGTCAGCTCCCATCGCATTGGGAACACTGGCATCTGCCTGGTCGGCACGCGCGGCGCTGATGCAGGTGCTCATCACTGCCAACAGGGTCAGCGTTGGTGACAAGCAATGGTGGTTGGGTGGCCGTTTGGCTGGATTCATAGTCAGGTTTCTCAGTCAAGCTTGCATAACGACGACGATTGAGCCGAGCCCGCCGTGGCTGCCGATGCACTGAGGTCACCTGGTCGCTGGACGAATTCAGCGAGAGGGGTTCGGGACGCTGCGCAACACGGTTTGTCGCTGACATTCGAGCGGAGCTCATCGGCGTTTGGCCAGCCGGAATCACAGCAATCACAACGATAATGATAATACGAACGATTCGTGTTTGCAAATTTGCGCTGTTGCGCCGGACACGAAGTGGCCGTGTCGCGTAGTCACACGTCGCTTCCGGCGGGCACGGCAAGCTCTCGATTCTAAAGTTCGGTTCGGGTGATCAGCGGGCGCTCGGGCACGCTCACGCTCACGCTCACGCTCACGCCCGGGCCCAGGATGTGCTCGCCGGTTCGGCACACGCCGAAATGGTCGTCGGAGCATTATTCGTAACTTCGGCCATCGCGGCACTTGGTGCAGAGCGCCTCGCGCATGCGTGACACCGCAAAGCGGTGTCACGCGTTCTTGGGTGTCACGCGTTCTTGAGGGTTCTTGGTCAGGGTGAACACGCCCTCGAAGGCGAACGCATAGACCACGACGCCCATATGCGCTCCGAGCCGAGAATGCGGGATGAGAAGACCTGACGCTGCGCGCTCTCAACTCCTTGTTTACTCGTCAATTCGTCAGCGCTTTTCACTCCCGTTCGGTCATCGCGGCAGCATGGGTTATATCAATGAAATGTCACTCGTATGCGATGCGCACATATTAGGAGTTGCCTATATCATGATATTCCCATGTGCAAGTGAGAAACGTCAGCGCCTTGTCATCCCGCGCGTCAGTTTTCACCCCAACACTTGACCAAGGCCACTTTAACGCTTCGCATGACGCGTAATAGTCTTCACTATCGTGAGGTCAACGCCTACTCGGCGCGGAACCCCAAAACCTGGTCCGTTGGCAAAACGCCAGTGGCGCACGCGGGTCGACAACAAGAGAACAGGAGGAGTGCGATGAGAAGTTCCATGCTGTGGCTGGTACTGGCCCATGTGGTGGGTTGGTCCGGGCTGGCCCAGGCCCTTACCGGTGATGTCGAGGTCGGTGAGGCATTGGCGAACCAGCACTGCGTGGCCTGTCATGGCCCCGGTGGGGTGGGGCTCGGACCGATCCCATCACTCGCCGGGATGCAGGCGGAGAGCTTCCAGGAGACCATGAAGCTACTGCGTTCGGGGAAACGCGAGAGCACCACCATGGGTCAACTGAGCGCGGAGATGACGGATCAGCAATTTGCCGATCTCGCCGCCTACTTCAGCGGACTCGAGCCGGTCACCGACCCGCTTGAGGTACAACGTCTGCATCATGTCTCCGCCGCAGCCTGTCAATGGTGTCACGAGGACATCTATCGGCAATGGGCCGGTTCGATGCACGCGAAGAGCACGGCATTGCGCGATCCGATCCACGAGATGATGTATCGCCAAGAAGTGGGTGATCCGCGCGAGGAGGGTCAACTGCATCAGCGCTCGCAACGCTACCCGGTTTGTCTGCAATGCCATGCGCCGAACGCAGCGAAGGACGGATCCACCAAGCTCGATGCCATGGCCGCCTACTCCGAAGGCGTGAACTGCGTCGCCTGCCATCAGATCTCGGGCTACAAGGGGGTGCGCGGCGAAGGCGGTGCACTGCGCCTGGGGCTGCCGGCTTACGAGACATCCAGCGTCCTTCAGGGACCGACGGGGTATCCGTTCGACAAGGTCAGAGCCTTCGAGGGGTCGGACGACGCAGGCAACCCCCATTTCGACAAGCTCGACGCCTTCGGCCAGCGCGTCTCGGCAACCCTGCCGTTGCAGGGCAACCCAAGCATGTTGCGCGGAAACGACCTCTGTCTGGGCTGCCATCACTTGCGGCCCAATCCGCAAGGTGTGCCGCTGTGCGCCACCGGCGACGAGTTCGAGGCGAGCGGCGCTCAGGTCACCTGTCAGTCTTGTCACATGCCGATCGCCGACGGGGTCGCGCACCACGGGATGGCTGGCGGCCATGATGTCGCCCAGCTCGCGCGCGCGGTGCAACTCATCGTCGATCTTGAGCCGATCGAAAACGGCGTGCGCGCAAACGTCGTGATGCAGAATCAACTGCCACACAAGATGCCCACCGGCGCACCCTTCCGGAATGTCCAGGTCAAGGTGACCGCGCTCGACGAGAACGGCAAGGTCCTCTGGGAGAACTATACCGATGACCCCCAGAAAGAGGCGCCCGACGCCTACCTCTTCTATCAACTCGCCGATGACGAGGGCAAACCGGCGATGCCGCCGGTTGCAACTCAGGTTGGGGTCGATTCACGTCTCGGGCCGCACGAACGGCGCGTGCTGACCTATGAGATTCCGGTCAAGCCCGCCGTGGTTCGCGCCGAGATGTTTTATAACCTCGTCTTCAAGGGGATGAAGCCAAACGTCATGAAATATACCGACGACGAGACCTTGCTGGAGCCGAAGCGCATGGCCTTCTTCGAGGCGCGTGTCACGCCCTGAGTTTATCGCCTGAACCCATTGCACGGCTTAAAGAACGCCTGGAGAGACGGCCCGATCCGGGTCCTCCCAGGCGCGATCGGGCAGGACCAGCGGATCGGTCAATCCGGAAACAGAAATGCGCTCGATCGCTTTTCCATCCACTGCCACATCAGCGCGGGAATCTGAGCAAAAAAAGGCCCGGGAGGACCGGGCCGAAATGTCTCCCTAAGGAGGAAACGAGGAGGACTCAGGGGGCCGAGTCAGCCGTGCAGCGTTCGCGCGGGGCGTTTGCCGGACAGGGACCGACTCGGCGTTGTTGGGGCGTCGATGCTGCTCACTTGGCCGTCACGCCTGCGACGAGCGTGGGCTTGAGGATCAGCAAGGCAACCGTCGTCAGAATCGTTCCGACGGCGAAGGTGTAGGCGGCCTTGTTGACCGGGCCGCCCATGTCCACGGCCATCATGCCGCTGAGGATGAGGCCGGGGGATACCAGGGACAGACCACGGCATTAAGTGCCCACACCGGGCTGGGGTCGAGTCAAGGAATAAAAGGGGACATCACCGGTAACTCAGTCACAAGGTCGGCTTGAGGCACATGTTAGGGCCTATTTGATTGGCTTTACGCCAAGGTCTTTGCAGATTTTGACCGCAAGAATGTCCTTGATCTCGCTGTGCCGTGGTATGGATGAGCGCTTGTTCTGAGCGGGATTGACCCACCAAGAATGACTCCCGCCTTCTCGGAGTAGCTCGCAGCCTTGCAAGCGCAAATATTTCAGAAAAGCGCTCCGCTTCATACCGCTATTTTTTCTTCTATGTAGTTCGAGCCCGCGGCAGAAATCGCATCATCACGGTTGAACTGCAAAGCTTCTTGAAGAGTGATACGAAGAGAGCTCAGCAGTTCTTCGTGCGTCCTTTCTTGGCAATTCACGCCGGGGACTTCTTCTATCCAGCCGACCCACCAATCATCATCTTGCTTCACGATGGCAGTGTAAACGGGGTTCATTTCTACCTCATTATGAAGCAAAAGGGAGAGAGATACTTCCCAAATGATCCGACCTAGACCGGGCAGCCTGGCGCCTTGGCGATGAGAGGAAAGCTCTCCGGCGTGCGGATCGACTCAACCAAGAGATCAACATCGCGTGCCGGCCAATAAAGATGGTTCTCGGTTGGTCGTTCAACGTCGGAAAGTTCTTCGATCGTCGCAGACGTGAGCCACGGGAAGTCCGAAGCCGGCACCACAAGCTTACTGCGAATCCAAGAACGGCGACACCGATACCGCAAAGCCAACGCATTCGACTCCCGCCCCCAAAAAAGGCCCGGGAGGACCGGGCCGAAATGTCTCCCTAAGGAGAAGACGAGGAGGACTCAGGGGGCCGAGTCAGCCGTGCAGCGTTCGCACGGGGCGTTCGGCGGACAGGGACCGACTCGGCGTTGTTGGGACGTCGATGCTGCTCACTTGGCCGTCACGCCTGCGACGAGCGTGGGCTTGGGTTCATTCAGCGAGGGCTTGAGGATCAGCAAGGCAACCGTCGTCAGAATCGTTCCGACGGCGATGGCGAACGCATACCAGGCCAGGTGGCTGACGGCGTTCGGGATGGCGAGGACGAAGACGCCGCCGTGGGGTGCGCGCAGCCCGACGCTGAAGTACATGGAGAGTGCCCCGGCGGCGGCGGAGCCGAGGACGGCGGCGGGGATGACGCGCAGCGGATCCTTGGCGGCGAAGGGGATAGCGCCTTCGGTAATGAAGGAGAGTCCAAGCACGCCGGCGGCCTTGCCTGCTTCGCGCTCGGCCTGGGTGAAGCGGTTGCGGCCGACGAGGGTGGCGATCGCGATCCCGAGCGGCGGGGTCATGCCGGCGGCCATCACGGCGGCCATGGGCATGAAGCTGTCGCTGGTCAGCAATCCGACCGCGAAGGTGTAGGCGGCCTTGTTGACCGGGCCGCCCATGTCCACGGCCATCATGCCGCCGAGGATGAGGCCGAGGATGACGGCGTTGGTGGTGCCCATGCCCTGCAGGAAGGCGGTCAGGCCGTCCATGATCAGCTTCACCGGGCCGCCGACGACATAGATCATCAGCAGGCCCACGGCCAACGTGGACAGCAGCGGGATCACCAGCACCGGCTTCAGCCCTTCGAAGTTCTTGGGCAGGTTGACGTGGTCGCGGATCACGAGCGCGATGTAGCCGGCCAGGAAGCCGGAGACGATGCCGCCGAGGAAGCCGGCCTCGAGGTTCATGGCGAGCATGCCGCCGACCAGTCCCGGGGTCAGGCCGGGCCGGTCGGCGATGGAGTAGGCGATGAAGCCGGAGAGGATCGGGATCATCAGCTTGAAGGCGGCACCGCCGCCGATCTCCATCAGGGCCGCGGCCAACGAGCCTTCGACCTTGAACGCCTCGATGCCGAAGACGAAGGAGAGCGCGATGCAGAGTCCGCCGGCAACCACGATGGGCAGCATGTAGGAAACGCCGGTCAGCAGGTGCTTGTAGACGCTTTCGAAGTGACGCTTGCCGGTGCCCGATCCGGCGCCCGATCCGGCTCCGGCGCTCGGCGCGGCAGCGACCGGTGCGGTCCCGCCGGCGACGGTCGCCTCGGCCTTGGCGCGATCGATCAGGGCCGCCGCGCCCTTCACCGCGGCGCCGACCGAGGTCGTGTAGACCGGCTTGCCGGCAAAGCGACCCGCGTCGACATGGGTATCGGCGGCGATGATGACCAGGTCCGCCGCGGCGATCTGCTCGGCGCTGAGCTGGTTCTTCGCACCCACCGAGCCCTGGGTCTCGACATCGATGCTGTCCCCGGCGGCGACTGCCGCCTTCTTCAGCGCGTCCGCGGCCATGAAGGTGTGGGCGATTCCCGTGGGGCAGGCGGTGATGGCGACGATGCGCCGACCGGCCTTGGCCGCCGGCGGGGCTTCAGCGGTTGGTGCCTTCGGCGGTGCCGTCGCCACTTTCGAGTCGGGACTCGGAGCCAGCCCCGGCACCAGCGCCAACAGCTCCTCGATGACGGCTCGGCTGTCGCGAATCGCACGGCCGGTGGAGACCGTCAGCGTCGGCTTGTCGCCGAAAGGCTCGAGCTCGACATGGATGTCCGCGGCGATCAGCAACGCATCGGCGGCAGCGATGGTCTCCTCAGAGAGCCGATTGGTGGTGCCTTCGGCGCCGTGGATCTCGACCTGGATCTCGTGACCCATGAGGGCCGCGGTCTTCTTGATGGCCTCCGCCGCCATCAGGCTGTGGGCGATGCCCGTCGGGCAGGATGTCACTGCAATGAGTCTGGCCATGGTGTGCTCCGGAATCGGCTGGTCGGCTTGCGTAGGGTTGGCATCTCAGGCCCTAGGGCACTGTTAAAAATGAGAAAAACTCAACGAGAGAATGCCTTTGCCACGGTTGCCGTCATCGTTGTCGTTGTCGTTGTCGTTGTCGTAATCGAAGAACGACAACGAAAGTTTCGGTGCTCGACTTGTTTCCGACGCGTTACGAGGATGCCTCGAATGCGCTCACCTGCACCTGAGCGGCGAAGGATTCGACGACCTCCGCGCCGGGCAGGTTGGGACCCAGCTCGCCGAGCGCGCCGAGCGAGAAGGCGGTCGCCAGGCGCGCGCGTCCGGCCAGGTCCAAGGCGTGCAGCGTGCCGATGACAAGCCCGGCCACCATCGCATCGCCGGCCCCCACGGTGCTCTTGACCTTGACGGCCGGCGGGGTCGCAACGACCGCCCCGTCGCGCTCGACGAAGAGCGCACCGGCGGCCCCCATCGAGACGGCGACCAGACCCACGCCCTGCTCGACCAACAATCGGGCGGCGGCCAGCACCTCGGCGCGTCCCTTCAACGGCCGACCGACCAGCTCGCTCAGCTCCTCGATATTCGGCTTGATGATGTCCGGGCCGCAGCCGACGGCCTCGGCGAAGGGCGCGCCGCTCGCGTCGAGCACCACGCGCTTGCCACGCGCCTTGAGCCGTGTCACCAGGTCTGCGTAGAGGGTCTCGGGCACCCCGGCCGGAACACTGCCCGAGAGCACGAACCAGTCGGTATCCGCACAGAGGCTGTCGATCGTCTCGGTCAGACGCAGCAGATCCTCCGGGTGCGGCTCCAAGCCGGGAAAGTTGATGTCGGTGACCTGATCCAGGATCGGATCGACAATCTTCACGTTGACTCGGGTGCGTCCGGGCAGCCGCACGAAGCGATCCTCGATCCCCTTGCGGGCGAAGAGCGCGACGAAGGGCTCGGCGTTGGCGGCGCCGAGCAAGCCGGTGACGGCGACCTGCCCGCCGAAGTCGGCCAGAAAGGAGGCCACGTTGACCCCTTTGCCGCCGGCATCGGACTGTTCCTGCTCGACACGGTTGACGCGCCCGGCAGTGAATTCGGGCACCCGTGCGGTCTGGTCGATAGCCGGGTTCAGGCTGAGCGTGGCGATCTTGATGCGGTTGGTCATGGTCCGGGTCTCCATCAGCGCAGTCCGCGCACGGCGGCGGAGGTGGAGCAGGCCAGGGCACGACGGGCGAGACCGCGTGCCTGCTCCATCGAGAGGCCCCGGATCTGCGCCTTCACGGCCGCGATGCTCGGGATGCTGACCGAGAGCTCGCGCACGCCCAGACCGGTCAGGATGATCACGCCGCGCGGGTCGCCGGCGATGCCCCCGCAGACCCCGACCCAGATCCCGGCCTTGTCCGCAGCGCGCACGGTCGCGTCGATCATGCGCAGCACGGCCGGGTGTAGACCGTCGGCTTGACGCGACAGCACAGGGTGCATGCGGTCCACCGCCAGGCAGTATTGGGTGAGATCGTTGGAGCCGACCGAGAAGAAGTCCGACTCGGCGGCCAGCTCCTCCGCCATCATCACCGCGGAGGGGACCTCGATCATGATGCCGATCTCGACCGGGGCGGCGCCGACCTCCAGACGGACCTCCTCGGTCAGGGCCTTGGCGCGCTTGAGCTCCTCCAAGGTCGAGATCATGGGGTACATGATGCGCACCGGGCCGTGTGCTGCGGCCCGGAAGATGGCCCGCAACTGGGTGCGGAACAGCTCGGGGCGGTTCAGACAGAGCCGGATCCCGCGCTCGCCGAGGAAGGGGTTCTCCTCCGCCGGCATGGACATGTAGGGCACGGCCTTGTCGCCGCCGATATCCAGGGTGCGGATGATGATGGGCAGTCCGTTCAGGGCGCGGACCATCTCGGTATAGGCCGCGGTCTGCTCGTCCTCGGTCGGGGCCTGATCGCGGCCCAGGAAGAGGAACTCGGTGCGCAGCAGGCCGACGCCCTCCCCGCCCGCCTCGACCGCTCGACCGGCCTCCTCGGGTGCGGCGATGTTGGCGACGACCTCGATGCGTGCCCCGTCGGTCGTGATGGCGGGCTGATAGCAAGCGCGACGCTCGGCCTCGCGCTGGGTCGCCATGTCGGCGCGGGCGCGCTCGGCGTTGGCCCGGTCCGCGTCGGTCGGGATCAGGACCAGGGTGCCGCTGTTGCCGTCGAGCACGATCGGGCTGCCGTCCGCGATGTCGAGCACAGAGTCACCCGCCCCGACCACGGCCGGAATGCCGAGCGACCGGGCGATGATGGCGGTGTGCGAGGTCGGCCCTCCGGCGGCGGTGCAGATTCCGAGCGCCAAGGCCGGGTCCAGCCGGGCGGTATCGGATGGACTCAGATCGTCGGCGATCAGGATCACCGGCGTGTCCGGCAGCTTCGGCTCGTCCTCGATGCGCTCGGCCAGCATGCGCAGCACGCGCCGACCAACGTCGCGTAGATCCAAGGCGCGGGCGGCGAGGAGCGCGTCCTGCTGAGCGGCCAGCGTCTTGGCCTGCTCGCCGATACTCTGCTCCCAGGCATAGCCCGCGGAGCGCGCGTCCTCGCGAATCAGCACCTTGGCGCGATCGGTCAGACCCTGATCCGCCAGGAACTCGGCATGAGCGAGGAAGATGGCGGCCTTGCCGGCGCCGGTGCGGGCCTTGACCTCGAGGTAGAGTTCGGCAAGCTCGCGCTTGGATGCCTCGATGGCCCTGTCCAGGCGCGTCAGCTCCGCGGCAGGATCCCGCGCGGTCGCAGCCACTACGATCTTGCCGCGTTGATACTGCCAGACCGGCCCGAGCGCCAACCCGGGCGACGCGGCCACCGCGGCGATGCTCGGTCCTTCCCAGTCGATCCGCGGCAGCTCGGCGGAGCCGGCCGCGCTCGCGGTCTCCTCTTCTTCCTCGAGCCCGGTGTCGATCGCCTCGCGCAGGGCGGCGAGTGCGGCATCCGCATCGGCGCCTTCGGCCATCACGCGAATGGTCGCGCCGGACTCGACCCCGAGGTTCAAGAGCGCGATCAGACTCTTGGCATCACCCGCACGGTTGCCGTGACGCACCCGGACAGTCGCCCCGAAGCCCTTGGCGATATCGACCAGTGCCGTCGCCGGACGCGCATGCAGGCCGTGCGGGGAGGTGATGACGGCATCGAAGTGATTCGGCAGATCATCCGGCAGGGGCTCCGGAGCCGGTTTGGCCGGTGCGGCTCCGGTGGACAGCCGTGTGCCGATGTCCGCCGGATTGGTGGTGTGGGCAAGACGCGCGGCCTCGGCCGGATCGCCGAGGACATCGGTCAGGTTGGTCAGGATCTGAAGATGCTCGTCGGACTTGGCCGCGATCCCCACCACCAGATGCACGCGATCGCCCGGGTTCCACTCCACCCCGTCCGGCACCTGCAGCACGGCCACGCCGGTCTGCTTGATCATCCCGCGGTCCTTGGGCACCCCGTGGGGGATGGCGATGCCGTTGCCAAGGAAGGTGTTGGCCACCCGTTCACGCGCCAACAGGCTGTCGACATAGCCCGGCTCGATGTAGCCCGCCTCGACCAAGATCCGGCCGACCTGACGGATGGCGTCGGTCTTGTCGACTGCGGTCGCGCCGAGACGCACCGCGGAGAGGTCTAAAGAGATCATGTCGGTCCTCCTCAGTGTTTTTATGAGAGCCTCCTGCCTCCTGCCTCCTGCCTCCTGCCTCCTGCCTCCTGCCTCCTGCTCCCTGCCTCCTGCCTCCTGCCTCCTGCCTCCTGCTCCCTGCCTCCTGCCTCCTGCCTCCTGCTCCCTGCCTCCTGCTGCGGGGCCATGGTCGACGCCATTCGGGAGATCAGGAACCGATCAGCGCTGATGGCTGGTGGCTGATGGCTGATGGCTGGTGGCTGATGGCTGGTGGCTGATGGCTGATGGCTGGTGGCTGATGGCTGATGGCTGATGGCTGATGGCTGGTGGCTGATGGCTGATGGCTGATGGCTGGTGGCTGATGGCTGATGGCTGATGGCTGATGGCTGATGGCTGATGGCTGATGGCTGGTGGCTGATGGCTGATGGCTGATGGCTGATGGCTGGTGGCTGGCGGCTGGCGGCTGGCGGCCGGCGGCGGGCGGCTTCCCCTACAACGAAACGCCGAACTGCATGCCGATCACCGTGGCATCCGGGATGTCGCCCGTCCCTCCGGGCTGTACGATGTATTGAATATCGGGTTGGATGTAGGCGAACTTGGTGAGCTGGATGCGATAGCCCAGCTCAAAGACCCATTCGTAATCCGGGTCGCCTTTGCCGAGCGACACCTGCTCGGCGGCGTAGTCGTCGCCCAGCTTGCCGAATGTCGTCCCGAAGATCAGACGATCTTGGTTGCGCCCGGCGAAGGGGCCGACGTATTGGGCGCCGAAGCTGGTCTGGAAGGGCACGAGCGCCGGTTGCTGTTGGTTGGTATAGGCGAGTGTGCCGAAGAGATAGAGTCCCTGCTCGGAACCTGCGCGCTCCTGCGTGACCTGCTGATCGAGTTGGGCGTAATAGCGAATGAAGGTGTCCGTGGTGGTGTCCGAATTGAAATCAGGCATATCGAAATAGACGTTGTTCAGGCCGAGCGCGAAGTGACCGGGTTTGGAGCCCCAGCGCCAATCCCACTCGAGCTGAGCCATGATCGAGACACCGTCGCTGGAGCGGAAGGTAAAGTCCGTGCCGTGCAGATCCGGATCCCACATCCGCTCGGTCAACTGGTAGACGCCGATCTTGGCGCGGAAATCATCGGTCGGCGCGTATTGGAAGCGGGTCCCCCACACGGCGAAGGGATAGGAGGTCATGACGCCGTCGAGCAGCACGGCCCGGATTTGGCCATTGAAGCTGTTGGAGAGGTAATAGCCGTAGAAGGGCGACCCGGCGAAATCATCGGTCGCCGTGATGCGGCCGAACTTGAGTGCGTACTGTCCGTCGGCCCAGCTCTTTTCCAGGCTGAGGTTGTAGAGGAAATAGGTCTGGCCGCCGACGAGTTGCATGACGCTGTAGATGCTGCCCACGTCCTCGTCGATGCTGGCGCCGGCCCGGTCGATACCGCTCAGATTGAAGGTCCAGCCGTCCAAACCGGCCGCTTTCTGAAGGTCGACCGTCATTCCCATGTAGAGATCCCCGGCCAGGGCCGTGCCTTGCTGGATCCCGCCGCCGACGTTGCTCGCGACGATGGCGTTGTAGTAGGCGAAGAAGTCGAAGCCCTTGGCCGCAAGCTCGTTGCGTTTGCCGCCCCAATCGCCGGTAAGATAATTGCCGTTCAACCAACCGCCCGATGCGTCCGAAGGGCTACTCGGCGGCAGAGGCACTTCGTCGCCCACGTTGCCGTCTTCGGCCATAGCCGTGTTGGCGGCGATCATCGCAAGGGTCAGGGCGGCGAGACCCAAAGTGGTGTTGGTGGTTTTCATCGTTGTCCTCTCGTAGGGTCGGGTTTCGGCATCGACGGGTCCCTCCGATTCGCTTCGATCGAGCGCTTGGCCTGTCGCGTATCACAACTCTGCGGGATGAACGAACGATGACACGACTCCATGGCCTTTTTGTCATCTTTGTCATAATTGCCCTGCCGTCTGTCGCGCTGTGGGCGACGGATGCCGACGGAGATGACCGGAGCGCGCGGAACAGGAGCGGGGCGAGTCTGCAGGTGATCACCCGCGATACCACCGCCATCGGCGGTCCGGCCGAGCGGCACGGGCGAGCCTTCGAGAGCGCGACCGGAATCGCCGTGGAGGTGACTCGGGTCCCCTTCGCAGACCTCTACGAGCGGATCATGCTCGGCTTCGTCACCGGCGACTTGCCCTTCGATGCCCTCATGATCCCCTCCGCCTGGCTGCCGGATTTCGCGCCCTATCTGTCGCCGGTCCCGGACCGGATCATCGCCGGCCCCATCGCCGGCGACATCCATCCGCTCTATCGCGACGCCTTGATGCGCTGGGACAACCGCTGGATGGCATTAACTATAGATGGCGATCTGCACATGGGGGCCTATCGCCGGGATCTATTCGAGGACTCGCCTACCCGCGCCGCCTTCGCCGAGGAATACGGTCGTCCCTTGCAGCCGCCACAGACGTGGTCGCAATACCGGGACATCGCCGCATTCTTCAGCGGCCGTCGCCAAGCCGACGGCAGCGCACTGGCCGGCACGCTGGAGGCCTATGCCCGTGACGGGCAGCGCATCTGGACGCTCTTCAGTCACGCCGCGGCCTACACCAATCACCCGGACCATCCCGGTGCCATGTTCTTCGACCCGGACACCATGGTTCCGGCCATCGACAATCCCGGCTGGGTGCGTGCATTGAATGAGATGCTGGAGCTGCGTCGATTCGGTCCAGCCGATGCGGACCGGCTGGACAGCGAGGCCGTGCGCACCCGTTTCGCCGCAGGACAGGCCGCGATGAATATCGACTGGGCCGATACAGGCGTGCTGGCGGGTGCGCTGGGCGGGGGGCAAGACGGCGCGGCCGGGCCATCCGCCATCGCCGGCGATGTCGGCTTCTTCGTTCTGCCCGGCAGCCGCGAGGTCTGGAACCCCGCGGGCGGTGCTTGGGAGACACTGCCGGCCGTCCGCTCGGTGAGCTTCCTGGCCTTCGGCGGCTGGATCGCCGTGGTCCCCGCCGCCAGCGCCGAGCGCGAGCGGGCCTGGGCCTACGTCGCCCGGTATGCGAGCCCGGAGCACAGCGCGCGCGACATGCTGGACGGCAGCTCCGGGATCAACCCCTACCGTCTGTCGCACCTCGAAGACCCGGCACCCTGGCGGGGCCTGCTCGGAGAACGGCAGGCCGAGGACTACCTGCACGTGCTGCGCGCCAGTCTCTCGGCACCCCAGATCGCACGCGACCTGCGTCTGCCCGGCTATCGTGCCTACATCGCCGCCCTCGAAGACCAGCTCGACCGCGTCATGACCGGCAGCGCGACGCCCGAGGAAGGCCTGCGCGCCGCCGCCGCGGACTGGGAGGCCCTCACCGACCGCCTGGGTCGCAACAGCCAGCGACGACATTATCGGGAGGCGATGGGGTTGGCCGAGAAGTGCGAATGATCCTGCCTGGGTGTTGCCTCACCGGTACGATCCCGGCGGTCGGAAGGGATCTGCACGACCCCAAATCCTGGTTGACCTGGAGCGTTGCGGTAGACTACAGATGGTTGGCGGTGGCTTCGGCGAGGGATTCACCATGGATGATCGAGCTGCCGCCATTCAATCGATCGCAAATCGAAAACGACCGTAGACTAAACATCTAAACATTTAGCACACCACGGCGGAGGAGGAAGCCAACGATGCCGACATTACCGGAAGCCATTTACGAGCACAGTCTGAGGTTGCCGGAATCCGCTGCTCGGGAAGCCTTGGCCTTTATTCAGCAGCTGGAGAAGCGCTATCACAATGAACAGGTTGCGCCGGCGCGCTCATCCAAGGAAACCGAATCCTTCTTGGCAGCGGTGGCCGGCACCCTCGGCAATGATTTCCCGGACGACATCGACAATGCCGACCTTGGCATCGATGCGCCGCGGGAGTCACTCGACTAATGGCCTACCTGCTCGATACCAACACCGTCATCGCTTTGATGAAGAACAATGCGGACGTCGTGACCCGGGTTCGCGAGACCGGGCTCGCCGAGCTGCGGATATGCGTCCCTGTCGAGGCGGAGCTTTGGTTTGGTGTCGCCAAAAGCGCCCGGCCCGATGAAAACCGCCAACGCCTGCTGGTTCTGCTGTCCTGGTTGCCCAGTCTGCCGTTCACCAGCGACGCTGCGCCGTATTTCGGGGATATTCGGGCGTACCTCGCAAAAAAAGGTACGCCGATCGGGCCCTATGACCTGCAGATCGCAGCGATCGCACGTGCGCGGGGATTGGTTCTCGTCACTCACAACACGGATGAGTTTTCCCGCGTACCACTGCTGGCCCTAGAGGATTGGATCGGGTGAGGGACGCGGGATCGTCGAGTTGAACTCGATCCGCTGGTCGCCCGGTGAGCGCAAGAAGACGACTACACGTCGGCGATCCCGAGATAGCAGCGCTCCCCTTTCCAGCCCTTCTTGTATGTTTTCGCACACCGTGCACCCACCCCGATGTTGTCCGGCATCCAAGCCCGCCTATTGCTGATCCTAGGCCTCGCGGCCCTGGCGATCACGCTCGCGAGCGCCATGGCCCTGATGGCGCTGCTGCAGACCCGTGCCGGGGTGGCGACGGTCATGGAGCGCGAGCTGCCGGCGTCCAACGCTGCCCTGGTGCTGGCGCGTGTCGGCGAGCGGCTGGAGGATCGCGCGCCTGCGCTGCTGGCCGCGAAGGACGCCGAGGCGCGTCAACGCCAGACCGCACTGATCAACCGTGACCTGCGCTCCCTGGCCAGCGAGACCGAGCGGCTGCGCGACCTGCATCCGGCCGGCAGCGACGGGGTCGCCGACATCGCCCGACTGGCGCCGCAGCTGGCGGCGAACCTGCGTGATCTGGCCCTGGCGCTGGAGCAACAAGCAATGCTCGGTGTCGCCCTGCAGGACCAGCGCGAGCGGCTGCTCGCCCTACGCGAGCGCGTGCAGCAGACCCTGGTGCCGTCGATCCTGCTGGTAAGCGATGTGGTGGGACGGGATACGGACGTCGACCCGGGACTCTTTCGCCGCGCGGCCGGTGCCCAGGGACCCCTGCTGGATGCGGAGCGGCTGGCGGGCTCGGCCTTCAGCGATCTGCTGCTCGCGGCCGAGTCGCCGAGCCTCGACCAGGTACGGGTGTTCCGTGGCGCCTTCGAGCGCACCCGCGGTCAGCTTGCGGGCCTAATCCCGAGGATTCCGTCGGGACTGCGCCCGGAGCTGGCACAGGCGATCGCCGACCTGGAGGTCCAACTTCAGGCCGACGGCGTCTTCCGATTGCGCGAGCAGGAGATCGCGACCATCGAGGGCGCGGAGTCCCTGGTGACGGCGAGCCGCGACATCGCCGCCGCGCTCAAGACGCGAGTGGATGCGCTGGTGCACTCGGCCAGCGAGACCATCGCCCGAGCCGCGGGCGCCATGGGCGACACCCTGCTGACCAATACGCTGATCTTCGTCGCCGTCAGTATCGCAGTGGTGCTGCTCGCAACCCTCGTCTCCTACCGGTTCCTGGTGCGCGACATCAGCCTGAACCTGCGCGCGGTCACCCGTGCCATGCAGCGGCTGGCCGGCGGCGAGCGCGACGCGCGGGTGCCGGCGATGGATCGGCGCGACGAGATCGGCGACCTGGCCCGCGTCTTCAACGTCTTCAAAGACAACGCCTTTCGCATGGAAACGGTGGAGGGTCAACTGCGCCAAGCCCAGAAGATGGAGCTGGTCGGGCAGCTCACCGGCGGTATCGCCCACGACTTCAACAACATCCTCGCCGCCATCCTCGGCAATCTGACCTATCTGGAGCCCAAGCCGGAAGACGACCCCATGCTTCGCGAGCGCTGGCAGCGGGCGATGGGAGCGACGGATCGCGCGGTGCGCCAGGTGGAGCGATTGCTTGCCTTCTCCCGGCGCCAACGGCTCGCACCCGAGGTCGTGGACATCAACGCGCTGGTCGACGGCATGCTGGATCTGCTCGAGGTGAGTGTCGCGGAGGGCACCGAGCTGAGTGCCGTGCTCGCTCCCGATCTGCCGCGGGTGCGGGTCGACCCGGGGCAGCTCGAAAACGCGCTGATGAATCTGGTCATCAACGCCCGCGATGCCTTGGACGGCGACGGTCGGATCAGCATTAAGACCGCGGCTGCCGGTGACGACGCCGTCGAGGTCTCGGTCGAGGACACGGGTCGCGGCATCCCCGCGGATGTCCTCGAACGCGTCTGTGAACCCTTCTTCACCACCAAGGCGCCCGGCAAAGGCAGCGGACTCGGGCTCAGTATGGTGTATGGCTTCGCCCGCCAGTCCGGGGGCGAGATGCGGATCGAGAGCCGCGTCGGTGGAGGCACGACCGTGCGCATCCGGCTTCCGGTCGCCGCGCCCTCCGCGACGCTGGTCGAGCCGATCGCAGAGCCCGTCCGGGACGCGCCGACGCCGCGGGGCCAGGGCGAGTGGGTGCTGGCGGTCGACGACGACAGCGAGGTGCTGGCGACCACGGCCGACCAGCTCCGAGGTCTCGGCTACCGCGTCCTGACCGCGGGCGACGGGGCGACGGCGTTGGCCCTGCTGGAGCAAGAGCCGGCCATCCGCCTGCTCTACACGGACGTCGCGATGCCGGCCCCGTGGGACGGGGTCACCCTGGCCCGCGAGGCGCGCTCACGCCGACCGGGCCTGGCGCTTTTGTTCACGTCCGGCGAGACGCGCGAGATCCGGGATCCGGCCGCCGCGCTGCTCCGCAAGCCGGTCACCATCGAGCATCTGGCACACGCGGTGCGGCAGGCGCTCGATGGCGAATAGCGGCGTAGGTCGGGTTAGGCGCGCCCGGTATACGTTCTCGTGCTTGCTCCGAGGCTTGCGGCGCGCCGTAACCCGACGTGACGGCGGAGAGCGTCGGATTACGCTGCGCTAATCCGACCTACGCTGCCCCGTCCGTTCCACATCGGCATCGAAGACATAGCCTGCGCCGCGCTCGGTTCGGATGAGCCTCGGGGCGTGGCTGTTGGATTCGATCTTTCGTCGCAGGCGCATGATGAGGACGTCGATGGTGCGATCGAAGACATCGGCCTCGAACGAATGGGTGCGCTCGAGGAGGTGCTCCCGACTCAAGACCCGCCGCGGAGCATCCAGGAAGGCTTCGAGCAGCAGAAACTCGGCGTTGGTCAGGGACACCGGATTGCCGTCGGGGTCGGTCAGGAGACGGGCGGAGAGGTCCAGCATCCAACCGGCGAAACGCCTGCAATCGTGTCGGGGAGATGACGTCGGCGCGGGCATCATCGCGCCGGCGGAGGTGCGTCGCAGCACCGCCTTGATACGGGCGATCAGCTCGCGCGGGTTGAAGGGCTTGACCACATAGTCATCGGCGCCGATCTCCAGCCCGACAATCCGGTCCACATCCGAGCCCATACCCGTCAGCATGATGATCGGGATCGTCGAGGCGGCACGCAGACGCCGCGCAATCGTCAGACCGTCCTGATCGGGCAAGCGGATGTCGAGCAGGATGATGTGGGGCGTGTGCTGCCGCAGCAGCACCGTCAGCTCCTCGTCGCTGCCGGCCTGGAGCACATTCCAGCCTTGCTGGCGCACCTCATGGGAGACCAAGTCCCGGATATCCGAATCATCGTCGACGATGAGCACCTGGATCATGCGAGCACAAAGGCGCAGACAAAGATCAACGGCGTATCACGGCATCGGCAGGTGCTGGACGAAGCGATGCTCGAACCCGAACGCAGCAACGGATCAAGACCGTCGTGCGGCAGCGGTTTCTGCCGCCGTCTCGGGATCAATAGCGCCCGCCGGTCTTGTGCATGTAGTTCGCCAGCTCGGTGCGCTCGAGGTTGACCCGCATCAGGTTCGTGTGGGTGATGCGGAAGATCGCACGCATGACCTTGTAGACCAGCCGCGGATGGGTGTCGACCAGTGCCTCGAAATCATCGGGCTCCAGGGTCAGAACGCTGCTGTTGTCCTCCGAGCGCAAGGCCGCCTTGCGCGAGGAGCCATCGACGAAGGCGCGGGTCCCGGCGCACTCGCCCGGACGCATCCGATAGAGAGACTCCTCGACCCCGCCGACCGTCTTGCAGACGCACAGACGCCCCTCCGCAAGGAGGAACAGGGTGCGCCGCTGCTCGTCCTCCGAGACCAGCAACTCGCCGTTGGTCAGCCTGACGAGACCCATGCACTCCGCCAGAATCGACGCTTCCTTCTCGTCCAGCTCGGTGCCGAGCACCGAGCTGCTCACGATTGCCGCCCGATCCATCTGTTTCATCGACCGATCTCCCGTTTCTTTCCGACACGAAGGACAGTGTGCAGTCATCGTCCGCGAGCGCAACCGGTGCGCACGCGGATGAATGTCCCGTCAGTTTAGCGCGTCGGGTCGGGATGCGCCCCATCGGCGAAGCACACAGGGGCGCGGTCACGGGGCGTCGAAATCATTTCCAACCAGCAAATTGACCTCTGTCTGCGGGACGTGGCACTGGGTACAGAAATAGCGTGCCCCGATGATCTTTTTCTCGATCGTTTCCGGATCTCTGCGCAGGCTCACGTAGTGACTTTCCGGCATCGGGGATGGCTCGGCCGCGTCCTTTTCCTGATCCCAGAGATCCTGGTCGTGATGACATTTCAGACACTTGTTGCTCCTCAGCGTAATCAGGCCGGACTCCTCGATGCTGTGCGGGATCAAGGGCGGCGCATCCTCGAACGCCGTCGGCAGGGTCGAGTCGGCATCCTCGGGATCGATCGAAAGGTAGTCGAAGCTCACCGGGTCGGGGGAATCGAAGACGGTCCCGGCAAGATCTTCGTCGATCCAGGACAGATCTTGTCCAAGCGCAAAGCCGCCGGCCATCACAACCCCGACGACGACCGCGAGGAAACGGGGAAGCATGATCATGGGTTATCCTCCTTCATTATGAGCTTAGGATGCACCGGGACCGAGCCGGAATCCGGTTTCTGCAGACGCCACCCGAATGCCAAGCTCTTCTCCGGGCAGATCGGGATACAACGCGCGCAATTGGTGCATTCACCCGACAGGACCTGGCCATCCTGTACCAGACGTTTGAGGTTCAAGACCTGAGGCTCCGGGCAAATCGCTTGGCAGGCCCCGCAGCCGGTGCAGGTGGATTGATCGAACTTGACCCTGATCTGGGCCGTATGACGCCCGACCAATGAATAAAAGGCGCCGAGTGGACAGAGGTGGCCGCACCAACCTTGCTTGACAACCAACCAATCGAATAAAAAGAGCCCGACCAATGCGGTCCAGCCCAAACCCAAACCCAAACCAAAGATGATCTCGCGGTGCATGGCCCCGATCGGGCTCACCCATTCGAATGCCGGCAGCCCGATCAACACCGACAGGAGAAGTGCGAGTGCCAGCACCGCGTAACGCAGGTGACGGGGAATCCCGAAGAGGTTCTTGCGCCAGGTCTTGCGATGCAGAAAGCCCGCAAAATCGGTGACCGGATTCACCGGACAGACCCAGGAGCACCAGACCCTGCCGCCCAAGACCAGGAAAACGCCCAGGACGAGCGCAGCGCCAAAGAGCACCTCGGACTGAAGGACGTGTCCGGTCAGCAGGATCTGAAGCGTCGCGAAGGGATCGGCGAGCGTCACCTCGCCGAGGACCTCCGACGCGCTGAGGTTTCCGCTCAACAAGGGGAGACCGAACAAGGACCAGCCCCAGTGCAGCGTACCGAAGAACAGCAACAAGACCCCGATCTGAACGACCCGCCGCAGGATCAAATAGCGCCAGTTCCAGAGTCGAGTCGACGTTGAGTTATTCATCGGGTTGCCGAACCGAGACGTGGCGCGGAGCGCCGGGAGATGCGTGACACCGCCGGAGCGGTGTCACGAGTAAGCGCGCCTCGGCGAATCGGGTAACGCGTTTTACCGTATTGTTCGACGGATCGGCCGGTTGAGTGGACGAGCGCGAGCACAGTCCACCGAGCCCTGCGCCGGCCCTTCAGTCGCTCGTGACACCCGCTCTGCGGTGTCACGCATGCCCCGTGGCGCTCTGCGCCACGCGCCACGATCGCCGCAGTGACGAGCGAGGCCGGCGTTGGTTGTCGATTTCTCGGCATCTAATACTCCGGCTCATTCAGATAATCCAACCCAGGCGCCTGACCCTGCGCCGGTGCGGAATCCAGTTGTCCCTGCCAAGTGTCGCCTGGTCCCAAGCCGGGCGTCGCGCCGTCTGCTTGTTTCCAGCCCATCCTGAAATGATCCCCGATCTTGCCTTGAATCAACTCGGAGGGGAGCACCTTGATAGCAGCAATCTCGGTCGGACAGGCATTCTCGCAGATGCCGCAACCCGTGCAGCCCTCGCTTAGGACCATGGGCAGGAGCATCGCGTGCTTGCTCAATTCACGCCGTCGTGTTTCGACGCGAATCGCCGTGTCCCGAAGCGGGCAGACCCGATAACAGATCTCGCAACGCAGGCCCTGCCAGGAGAGACAATGCTCGGTGTCGATAATGGCGAGACCCATCCGCGAGTCCATGACATCCTCCAGTGCCGGGGAAAGCGCACCCGTCGGACAGGCGACCTTGCATGGGATGTCGTGACACAGGTAGCAGGGGATCTGCCGCGGCTCGAAATAGGGCGTGCCCAGCGGGGCACGGTCGGCCAATGCGGCCAGGGTCAAGGTGTCGTAGGGACAGGCGACGACGCAACGTCCGCATTTGATGCAGAGCGCATTGAAGTCCGCATCCGGGAGCGCACCGGGCGGGCGCAGAGCCAATGGCTCGGCGCGGGCGTTCTGAATGACGAGATACGACCAGAGCATGCCGCCGCTGGTGGCGACGGCCGCGCCTTGGATGCTCTTCTGTATGAAACCGCGCCGCGTGGTCATGATCGTTGTGTCGCCGGACGTGATGAAAGCACTCGGCTCGCTCGGATGCATGCGACACATCCGAGCACTGTCGATGATGCCGATGAGGGCGCTTTACACCTTGTAGATCTTGATGGCGGTCTTTTTGAAATCCTCCTCCTTGGAGATCGGACAGGTGGCGTCAATGCAGAGCTTATTGACGAACACCGACTCGTCGAAAAAGGCCATGAAGCTATAGCCGCGCGGCGGACGATTACGGCCCGTCGTCTCGATCACCGCCTTGATCTTGCCGCGGCGCGATTCGATCCAGACCGCATCCTGACGTTTGAGACCGCGCTCCTCGGCATCCTTCTCGTTCATATCCAGGACCGCGGCCGGCATGGCCCGGTGCAGCTCGGGAACACGTCGCGTCATGGTTCCGGTATGCCAGTGCTCGAGCAGCCGCCCGGTGCAGAGCCAGAGGTCGTAGTTCCCGTCGGGCGATTCCACCGGTGCGGCATAAGGCCGGAAGAAGATCTTCGCCTTGCCTGGGAATTTGGTTTTCTCCTCGGTGGTTGGCCCCGTCAAATTGCCGGTCACCAATTCCTTCATGGCACCGCCGTAGAACTCGATCTCGCCGTTCTTGACATAGGGATCGTATTTGGCGTTGAAGCGCCACGGCGTCTCTTTGCCGTCGACGACCGGCCACCGCAGGCCGCGAACGTCGTCTTGATAATAGACATCGAAAGGCGCCAGATCGTGGTGATGACCGCGCCCGAAGGCGGCGTATTCTTCAAATAGCGCCTTCTCGACAAACCAATCGACACCGAGATGCTTGACCGTGTGATTGTCGTGCCCCTTGGCGACCGGATCGGGCCAGGCGAACGCCTTGTTTTCCGGTGTCTCGAAGAGCGCCTCGTAGAGGGTCATCTCGGGTTGGTAGCCCATCTCCTGCGCAGCCGCCATCACGTCCGGGAGCTTCCCGTCCTCGAATCCCTCGTCCTTGAGACCGGGAATCGACTGCTCCTTCCAGACCTCCGCCAGGGTGATGTGTTTGGAAAATTCCAGAATCTGCCAAAGGTCGCTGCGTGCGTCACCCGGCGGCGCCACCTGCTCGCGCCAGACCTGGGTACGACGCTCGGCGTTCCCGTAGCCGCCCCATTTCTCGAAGATCATGGCCACCGGCAGGATCAGATCGGCCACCTTGGCCGAGATGCTCGGATAGGCATCGGAGACAACAATGAAGTTGTCCTGCTCGCGTGCCGCCTTCAGCCAATGGTTGGCATTGGCGACATGCTGGAAGGGATTATTGACCTGCACCCAAACCCACGACATGGAGCCGTCTTCCAGATCACGCATGATCTTGGTGATGTGGCTCCCGGGCTTCGGGTTGAGCGTCTTGGGAGGCAACTTCCAGGTCTGCTCGGTGATGTCCCGATGCTTGGGGATGTTGACGACCATGTCGGCCGGCAGACGGTGGCTGAAGGTGCCGACCTCGCGCGCGGTCCCGCAGGCTGAGGGCTGGCCGGTCAGGGAGAAGGGGCTGTTTCCGGGCTCGGCGATCTTCCCCAGAAGCAGATGCACGCTGTAGATCTGCTCGTTGACCCAGGTCCCGCGCACATGTTGATTGAAGCCCATGGTCCAGAAGCTGACCATTTTTCGATTCGGGTCGGCGTAGAGATCCGACAGCCTTACGAGCTTGGTCTTGAAGGCATCCAAGGACTCTTCGGCGTCGCCTTTGGCCAGCTCCGCGACAAAATCCAGGGTGTAGGGCTCGACCCCGGCCTTGAAGTCCTCGAAGCCGACCAGCCAGTGTCGGTCGGCCGTGGCCGCGTTGTCCTGCTTGACCTTATGAACCTGCTCGGGATCAAGCCCGAGCCCGATCGCCTCGTCCCGAGTCAAGGTCACCTCGATCTCGCGGGCCTGGATATCCTTCTCGGCCTCGAAGGCGAACTTGTCCGTCGCACGCATCCCGTAACCGATATCGGTCGGGCCGGCGCAGAAGACACAGTGCGCGTCGACGAAGGCTTGATTGACCGCATCGCGGTGAATGATCTCGCGCGCCAGGTAATTCAGCAGCGCCGTGTCGGTATTCGGCTTGATGATGATCTCGAGATCGGACCCCTCGGAGGTCATGTTCCGCAGGGTCGTGATATTGACGATCTTCATCTCGGGGTGGCTGAGGCGCCGGTCGATCACGCGTTGCCAGAGGACCGGATGGGCCTCGGCCATATTCGCGCCCCAGGCGACGGCCGTATCCGTGTATTCGATGTCGTCGTAATTGCCGGGCGGCTCGTCGATGCCGAAGACCTGCATGAATGCAGCCACTGCGGATGCCATGCAATTGCGCGCATTGGGATCGATGTTGTTGCTGCGAAACCCGGCCTTCATCAGTTTGGTCATGGCGTAGCCTTCCTGGATCAGCCATTGACCCGAGCCGATGACGCCGATTCCGGTCGGCCCTTTTTCTTCGTATGCCTTCTTGAACTGGCTCGCCATCTCGTCGAAGGCCTGATCCCAGGTGACCGGGGTGAACTTGCCCTTCTTGTCGAATCGGCCGTCGGTCATCCGCATCAAGGGCTGAGTCAGGCGGTCTTTGCCGTAGAGGATCTTGCTGTTGAAATAGCCCTTCACACAGTTCAGACCTCGATTGACCGGGGCGTCGGGATCGCCCTTGGTCGCGACGATCTTGCCGTCTCGGGTGGCGATCATGATCCCGCAGCCCACGCCGCAGAAGCGGCAGACGCCTTTATCCCATCGCCAGTCCTGCTCGGTCTCGGCCGCCGCCACGCTGGCGACGCGGCTCACGGGGATTCCGACGGCCATGGCTGTCGCGGCGGCGACGCCCGATTTCAGAAAGTTGCGGCGGCTGAGCTCCATGATTCCTCCTCGGTCTCGTTGTATTTTTCGAGCGCTCACCCGCACGGGTCGGGTGAGGTTGTGGCCTAGGATTCGGCCATCTCCGCGGGGATCGCATCCCATTCGGGCGGCGTCTCGTCGAAGACGTGGTAGACCATCTCGGCCAGCATCACGCCGGACAACGCCTTGATGCGGCAGAGCGCGGCGACCTCCTGGTCGACCGTTTCGGCCTCCTGCACGACCACGATCCGCCCGGTCGCAGGCTCGGTGTGATGGACCTCCACACCGGGGAGCGCGTTGAGCGCGAGCGTCGCGTCTTCGATTCGGGCGGGTGGGACGACGACCAGGATTCCTGAGATATTCATCGGTGAGTGTCCGGGGTCGGATCGGCTTTGTCAGTCCCGACGCTAGCGCCGCCGTTGTCGAGGAACCTTGATTCTCATCAAGAATCGCGAGCGATTGGTCCGAGCGTCCGGAAGCGGACACGGCGAGGGCAATCGGAATAGAATCTGCGTAGATGTGAGCCCGTGACGGCGGCACCTCGATCGTCCGGCCGGACTCAGCGCCTTGATAAGGAGAGATCAGTGTCCGAAGTGCAAGAAACCGCGGCTCAACCCGCCATCGTACAAGCCGTGCTGCGTCTTCCCCCGGCCGAGCAACAACGGCTTCTGAGTTGGTCCCGCGGACTGGGAGAGATTCGTTACGGAACCTTGCGCGGCTTCAAGAAGGCGGCTGCCATGCTGGCGCTAACCCGCGATCGCAAGGCCGCGTGGCCACTCCTGAAGGTATTGGCTCTGGCCTTGAAGCATATCGTCTGGGACGCGCGCTCCTGGACATTCCGACTTGGCGTGGGCGCAGTCATTGCCACCTTTGTCGCGGCCGAGAACGGGGGCGCCGGTATCGTGGCTCTGGGAGGCGGGATCGGGCTCCCGCTCTGGATGTTGATCGGCGCCGGCGGCGTCTTGATCGGTCTGGTGGCGGACAAGATCAAGGCGCATAGGACGACGCGTCGCAAGGGCTAGCTCGACCGGCAATCCCGGTCGCCGACTACCTGGCGATACGCGAGCGTCCGGTTACGGGCCTCGGGGGCAGCTAAGCGGAGACCCTGACACCCCTCAACCCCGCCGACCCGAAGGTCGTGAAAATCACCGAGGCGAACCTGACCCATGTCGCGATGGACCTTGAGGGCAAGCCCCGAACCTTGCCGCCGCGCTGAACCCCACCCACGCAACCGCAGGAGGAATCATGGTCACGCATCCCGATCACGTCACCGTTGCCGTGCACGACCCGATCGCCGCGCTGCAATTCTTCGCACTGCTGGGCTTCAAGGAGGTCAAGTCGGTCGTCATCGCCGGCCAGACCTTCGCCGACTACATGGGTGTGCCCGGCATCGAAGCCGAGCACCGCACGCTGGTCCTGGCCAATGCCTCGCCGCGCTTCGAGATGCAGCTGCTCACCTACAGACATCCCGCCGCCCGCAGCGATCCGCAGGCCGGCGATCTGTGCCGACTGGGCTTCAACCACATCTGCTTCGCAGTCGAGGATCTGGATGCCGAAGTCGCGCGGCTCACCGCCGCCGGAGTGCAGCTGCGCAACCGGGTCATGGAGTTCCACGACCGCAAGCTGGTGTTCGTGGCCGGACCCGAAGGCCTGGTCGTCGAGCTGGCGCAGTGGCTGTAGCTGCCGCCGCTCGGTCGACGAAAAAGTCGGGGATCGGATCTTGGGTGCCTGGCGCGACGCTCGTCCTCTCGATCCCAAACGGACGCCGATATGGGCGTCGTATCACAGGGATGTCGGGCGAGACCACTTAGGCGACAACGCAACTCCACCGACTGCCGAATCTTGGGCGATCCGCAACAATGCGGACCGTTTTCCGCTGCTGATGAGGCGAATTTTGGCGGGGTTATTTGACACCAAAAAGCTACCGCTCGTCGGATTAAGCCATTGATGCTTTAAGTTGTTTCAGCTCGAGAGCCGTTCGGGAGTCGCGAATGCCGGCGTTGCCCTTTGCAAATGCGAGACATGTGCTATTTTCGCACTTGTAGGTTGACCGAAGGTGATGAAGCCGCGCGATCGATCAAGTCATCGGCGCATGGGCCGGCCGAGCACCTTTGTACTTGTCGGTATCTTTCCAGGGGGAGATATTGCATGAAGACCCTATCACTCGCCGCGCTCTCGGCCGTGCTGGTCGCAAGCCCGATCGTCGTAACCGCCCAGGGATATGGAATATAGAACGGACCAGGTCCTTCCAAGCTTTGATGACCGTTGGTACATCGCCCCATTCGCCGCTTACACCTGGGCCGATCAGGGCCGGGGGACAGACGATGGCGTCGGGTATGGACTCTCTGTCGGTAAGCCCATCAACGAATGGTTCAACCTGGAGCTGCGCGGAACCTTCACCAAGCTGGTCAGCGAGAATCTGCAGGAGCTCAGCGAAAGCGAGCTCAACGAGCTCGCCAACGCGGAGCGTACGCGCGGATACCAGGGCACGGGAGACTTCGAGGTTGGGGACCTCGCCATCGATGGCCTGTTCTTTTTCAACCGCGGTAAAGTCCAGCCGTTTCTGCTCGGCGGTCTCGGTGTCATCAGCGATGATTTCAGCTGTGATCGAACCGAGGCAAACACCGTCGGCGGATGCGAGAACGCCAGCAGCAAGCTCAGCTTCATGGCCGGGGCCGGTGCGGGTGTCCTGGTTCCCGTCAGCGAGTACGTCTCGCTTCGTGTCGACGGGCGCTACCGCTATGACGACAACTCCGCCGACATCAGGAACGAGTCCGACTTCGGCGACTGGATCGTGACCGCGGGCGTCTCCATCGCGATCGGTACCGGGGGACGGCCAAGCCGGTAACGCGTAAGTACGATCTGTCGGCCGATGCGCTGTTCGGATTCAACAAGGATACCCTGTCCCCGACCGGCGTCAGCAATGTCGACAACCTGGCGCGGGAGCTGGGCCTTGATCATCGGTTGGTCCAAAACCGCGTGTTTCGGTAGGCGATCAAGCATCCTGAAGGAGTGGCAGGAGCGCCGGGGAGGCGTACCCTTGGAAGTGCAAACTGACCGAGGGAAACGCCGTTGTCCGATGCTCCTGCCTGTGTCGACTCTAGTGCAGATCGACGCCCCACGCCAATCCACGATCGCTTGGATCGCGCCAAGCACCTGCATGCGGTGGCGCAAGCCCAGCAGGATGGGCAGAGTCAACGCGCGGCGGTCAGCGGCGCCGGCGTGGCGCGCAGCACCCTGCGTCACTGGAACGCGTCCCCTGCGCCATCGGCGCCGGCGGCGCTGTCGGCCTTCGTCGAGACGCCCGAGGGCGTGGTGTGGCTGCGCCGGATCCTGGTTGCCGCGCACTGGAGCATCGGCGAGCAGGGCGGCGCGGGCGTGCGCGTGGTCTGCGATTTTCTCGAGCGCAGTGGGCTGTCGGCATTCATCGGCGCCTCCTACGGTGCGCAGCAGGCGTTCCATGCCGGCTTGGAGGAGCAGATCGTCACCGCCGCCACCGAACTGCGCGGGACGCTGGCCCAAGCCATGCCCCATCGCACACTGAGCATCGCCGAAGATGAGACGTGGAAAGACGGCATGCGTTTGGTGGGCATCGATGCGGTCTCGAACTTCATCCTGCTCGAGCACAGGAGCGATGAGCGCTCGGCGGCGGCCTGGACACGGGCGCTCGAGGGTGGACTCGAGGGGCTGAATGTCACGGTGGTGCAAGGCACCAGCGATGAGGCCAAGGGGCTGTTGGCGCATGTCGAGCGTGATCTGGGCGCACACCATGCCACGGACCTGTTTCATCTGCAGCATGAGGTCAGCCAGGCGATGAGTCTGTCGCTGAAGCGCGCCGAGCAACAGGCCGAGACGGCGGAGACCGAGGCGAAGGCGCGCTGGCAAGACGAATGCGCCGCCGAGCAGGCCTATCATCGGCGCCGCCACGGCCCCGGGCGCCCGCCGGCGTTCGCCGCGCGCATCGACGAGGCGCTGAGCGCTTACGTCCAAGCCAGCCTTGCGCGCGAGCAGGCCCACGCGCACCGCGCCGAGGCCAAAGCCCTGATCGGTGCGTTCAGCGAGGTCGATCATCCCTACGAGATCCAACAGGGACAGGCGCAAACCCCCGAGCAGTTGGAGGCGCGTCTGGGAACGCTGTTTGCGCGCCTGGAGGCGATCGCCGAGGAAGCGGATCTTTCCGAGCGTCTCTGCGCACATCTGGCCAAGGCGAAGCGCCTGACTCAAAGCCTCGTCGCCACGCTGACCTTCTTCTTCATGATGGTCAACACCCGGGTGCAGGCGCTGGACCTGGCACCGGCCATCGAGCAGGCGATGCTCGACGATCTGATCCCGGCGCTTTATCTGGAGCGCGTCGCCGCACGCAGCACCCGCGCCGAGCCCCGTCATCGACTCCGAGCACTGAGTGCGCAGCGTCTCGCCCCGCTGAGGCAGCCCTCGCACCCGATCCAGTCGCTGGATCCGCAGACCCGTCACCATCTCGAGCAGGTCGCCGGGGAGTGTGCCGATCTGTTCCAGCGCAGCAGCTCCTGTGTCGAGGGACGCAACGGCTTCCTCGCGCTCTATCAGCACGGGCATCACCGACTCAGTCCGCGCAAGCAGCAGGTCTTGACCGCCCTGCACAACTTTGCGATCAAGCGGCCCGACGGCACCACGGCCGCCGAGCGCTTCTTCGCTCAACCCCACCCATCCTTGTTCGAGCAGGTGCTCGAGCGCATGCCCTGGCCCGCCCGACCGGCCCGACGACGACCGCGCCCGGCAAGGCAGCCTTACCTCGTTCCTGTGGCGGCTTAGCAACAGTGGACCAATCGATGATCAAGGCCGGGAGCTGGATACGGTGAATTACACCGGTGTTCAGGTCGACGGCCATACCGACCCGATCGGCTCGGTTCCCTTCAACCAGGATCTGTCGGAGCGACGCGCCAACTCGGTCGCGAATCAACTCGTTTCCGATGGCGTCCCGAGCGACCGGATTCGTGCCCAGGGCTTCGGCAAGACCAACCTGAAGGTCACCGAGGCTGATTGCGCCGGCTCCCCGAACAGAGGAGCGCTCATCGAGTGTTTTCAGCCGAACCGCCGGGTCGAGGTCACGGTCGATGGCGTGACCCCCAGGTAATCGGTCGGGCGAATTCGCGCTCGGGTTCGAGGCCGGGCGACCTGCGGGTCGTCTCGGCCTCGTCGGTTCTTGGGCTCCGCGAACGTCGCTCAATGCTTTTTGCACAGGCTTTCGCGACTGAGGCCGGCATCCCGCACGACCTGTGATATGCCTTTGGACTGGGAAAGAGCCGTCCTCGGACCTCACGACCATTGTCCGCGAGACCTTCCCATGCTCGGGCGGCGGGTCTGCTACCCATTCCACCAATAGTCCCAATCGACTCCTTTGCCGGCGGGCACATGGGACAGGTCAACCAACAACAAGCGCAAGGCATCGACAGTCCGACTCACCTGCCACTCGACCAGGTCCAAACGGCTGGACGTGCGTCCCAGGCAATCCGTGATCTGGTCCGCCGTCGGCACCGACAAGCTCGCCGGTTTCAGGTCCTTCAGGAAATCCTCGGCCCGTCGGACGCACCATTGACGGGACTTCGCCGGAACCTGACGCGGGATCAGGAGATCCGGGTAATGATCCCAGTTCGACGGCGAACCGTCCTCACGGCGTGGCTTGGCGGTGTTGACTTGTGGCATTCTTAGGGTACCTTTGCGCTAGACTGCATGCAGTCTAGTACACGAGACGATGCATGCAACCTAGAACACGCTGGTTTCACGGAACGTGATAGGCATGGAGCAATGCGCGAGCGTTTATTGCGGCGAAATCGAAGGAAGCTGACAAATCTCAAGATCTGTGCTATTCAGAGAGCCAAAAACATTTCAGTATAACGAAGTTGATACTGAAATGTTTTTGGCTCTCTGAACGGAAAGAGCTTTCTCCGCTGCTCTTGGGCGCCGCAAACCGGTATGCAGCCATTGGAGCGGCCTGACAGACCTCGAAACCAGCGGGTCGCTAAAGCGGAAATCAGCCTCGCTACCGCTCGGCTGATTCCGCTTAGCTCCAACGCTGGTTTCACGGAACGTGATAGGCATGGAGCAATGCGCGAGCGTTTATTGCGGCGAAATCGAAGGAAGCTGACAAATCTCAAGATCTGTGCTATTCAGAGAGCCAAAAACATTTCAGTATAACGAAGTTGATACTGAAATGTTTTTGGCTCTCTGAACGGAAAGAGCTTTCTCCGCTGCTCTTGGGCGCCGCAAACCGGTATGCAGCCATTGGAGCGGCCTGACAGACCTCGAAACCAGCGGGTCGCTAAAGCGGAAATCAGCCTCGCTACCGCTCGGCTGATTCCGCTTAGCTCCAACGTTATGCTCAAAAAATGGCAATGGAACAGCATTTCCTGAACTCCACATTCAGAGAAAAGCTTATCGAGCATCTTGGCCTTGATCATCGGTTGGTCCAAAACCGCGTGTTTCGGTAGGCGATCAAGCATCCTGAAGGAGTGGCAGGAGCGCCGGGGAGGCGTACCCTTGGAAGTGCAAACTGACCGAGGGAAACGCCGTTGTCCGATGCTCCTGCCTGTGTCGACTCTAGTGCAGATCGACGCCCCACGCCAATCCACGATCGCTTGGATCGCGCCAAGCACCTGCATGCGGTGGCGCAAGCCCAGCAGGATGGGCAGAGTCAACGCGCGGCGGTCAGCGGCGCCGGCGTGGCGCGCAGCACCCTGCGTCACTGGAACGCGTCCCCTGCGCCATCGGCGCCGGCGGCGCTGTCGGCCTTCGTCGAGACGCCCGAGGGCGTGGTGTGGCTGCGCCGGATCCTGGTTGCCGCGCACTGGAGCATCGGCGAGCAGGGCGGCGCGGGCGTGCGCGTGGTCTGCGATTTTCTCGAGCGCAGTGGGCTGTCGGCATTCATCGGCGCCTCCTACGGTGCGCAGCAGGCGTTCCATGCCGGCTTGGAGGAGCAGATCGTCACCGCCGCCACCGAACTGCGCGGGACGCTGGCCCAAGCCATGCCCCATCGCACACTGAGCATCGCCGAAGATGAGACGTGGAAAGACGGCATGCGTTTGGTGGGCATCGATGCGGTCTCGAACTTCATCCTGCTCGAGCACAGGAGCGATGAGCGCTCGGCGGCGGCCTGGACACGGGCGCTCGAGGGTGGACTCGAGGGGCTGAATGTCACGGTGGTGCAAGGCACCAGCGATGAGGCCAAGGGGCTGTTGGCGCATGTCGAGCGTGATCTGGGCGCACACCATGCCACGGACCTGTTTCATCTGCAGCATGAGGTCAGCCAGGCGATGAGTCTGTCGCTGAAGCGCGCCGAGCAACAGGCCGAGACGGCGGAGACCGAGGCGAAGGCGCGCTGGCAAGACGAATGCGCCGCCGAGCAGGCCTATCATCGGCGCCGCCACGGCCCCGGGCGCCCGCCGGCGTTCGCCGCGCGCATCGACGAGGCGCTGAGCGCTTACGTCCAAGCCAGCCTTGCGCGCGAGCAGGCCCACGCGCACCGCGCCGAGGCCAAAGCCCTGATCGGTGCGTTCAGCGAGGTCGATCATCCCTACGAGATCCAACAGGGACAGGCGCAAACCCCCGAGCAGTTGGAGGCGCGTCTGGGAACGCTGTTTGCGCGCCTGGAGGCGATCGCCGAGGAAGCGGATCTTTCCGAGCGTCTCTGCGCACATCTGGCCAAGGCGAAGCGCCTGACTCAAAGCCTCGTCGCCACGCTGACCTTCTTCTTCATGATGGTCAACACCCGGGTGCAGGCGCTGGACCTGGCACCGGCCATCGAGCAGGCGATGCTCGACGATCTGATCCCGGCGCTTTATCTGGAGCGCGTCGCCGCACGCAGCACCCGCGCCGAGCCCCGTCATCGACTCCGAGCACTGAGTGCGCAGCGTCTCGCCCCGCTGAGGCAGCCCTCGCACCCGATCCAGTCGCTGGATCCGCAGACCCGTCACCATCTCGAGCAGGTCGCCGGGGAGTGTGCCGATCTGTTCCAGCGCAGCAGCTCCTGTGTCGAGGGACGCAACGGCTTCCTCGCGCTCTATCAGCACGGGCATCACCGACTCAGTCCGCGCAAGCAGCAGGTCTTGACCGCCCTGCACAACTTTGCGATCAAGCGGCCCGACGGCACCACGGCCGCCGAGCGCTTCTTCGCTCAACCCCACCCATCCTTGTTCGAGCAGGTGCTCGAGCGCATGCCCTGGCCCGCCCGACCGGCCCGACGACGACCGCGCCCGGCAAGGCAGCCTTACCTCGTTCCTGTGGCGGCTTAGCAACAGTGGACCAATCGATGATCAAGGCCAGCATCTTCTTCTTGGTGAGCTGCTAAAGATATCGTGGGCGAGCGGACGGTGTACTTTGGAGATCGCCAAACCAGAGGTTGATAGTCAAGGCTATGACGTGATTGCCGAGGAGAACGGCGTAGTCCGGCATATTCAACTAAAAGCAGCCAAGGTTGGCGCGACAACGCCGAGTCAGAAAATCCATGTTGGGCTTGCGAGTAAGCCTTCAGGCTGCGTGGTGTGGGTCTACTTTGACGAAACCACTTTGCGACTTGGACCGTTTTTGTTTTTCGGATCGGCTCCTGGAGACCCACTCCCGAGTATCGAGAAGCTCAAGATCGCGAAACATACCAAGGCGAACGCAGAAGGGAGAAAAACCGAAAGACCGGCGATTCGCATCGTAACCAAAGGCGACTTTGAAACATACGGAACGATCGATGAATTGTATCACGCACTATTCGTTCGGGCATAACAAAAGTCTCAAGGCGACCCCAAACCGCGCATCAAGCTTTGAGGTTTTTTAAGGCTGTTGGGCTTGCGCGGTTTGGGTCGCCTTAGCCATACGTTATAAATCACAGGTAAAACCATGCTAAACATTCTGCAAAGGGTTTGCTGGAATACTAGAGGATGGCAGCTTCCATCTGGCTCTACGAGTGAGAGCGGATTTCCTGGAGAGAATGGATTTGGACATGAAGAATGGAATTTTCAGCTTTCTGATACATGGAATAAGTTTGTTTTTCCTTATACCTACCTTATCCCTCAAAAAAAGATACTTGACGAGCATCAAGGGAAATTTAATATTGGCTTTTTCGCCCGCCACCAAGAACAACACCAATGGCTTTTCCTTGGTGTTCATCATAATGCTTGCTTAATCGCAGATAGCGATTATCCTCAAATAATTAAGTTGTTTGACAAAGACGGAGTATTTGATCGCAGAGCCGATGAATTGCTGTCTGCAACTAACCGCTTCAAAACAAAAAAAGCAGCACTTAAAGAAGTAACTGATGCATTTAAGACGCCATTCATCAGGGTCAAGAGCCCCATTTCTGATGTTGAGTATTTTGCACAGCCGATATTGATAGACAAGCCATCAAATCATAGATTCAAATCTTTTACTTATGTTGACAGCTTTCCCTCATCATCAACCAACATCCCTGTAAGCCAAAGTATTAGATCAGCCTTGGCTGAGGATGGTTACTATAGAGAGACTGCTGCCAAACTTAAATTAATAATACCAAAGCACAATAAACTGTCTAACGATTTTTGCCAGTGGCTAAACAAGAAAGGAATACCAGTCAAGCAGGAAGAAAATTTCATAGATGTATTATTTGAAGTTAACAACGTAAGCTATATAGCAGAATTGAAAGTTGTTTATGGAATTGGGACCACAAAAGCAATTCGCGAAGCTCTAGGACAACTCCTAGAATATAATTATTATCCTGGCAGAAATACAAACAAAGAATGGATGATCATTCTTGATCAAACCCCCTTAGCATCTGATCAAAGTTACGTAGAAAAACTGATAACAGAAATCAAATTTCCTTTAAGAATCGGATGGCAAACAACTAAAGGGTTTGAATTCTATCCAGTATGGAAAATAAAGTTATAACAAGCGGTTAAAGCGCGGACCCCGCAGACGCGACGGAGCTTTTTCTGCAAGGTTGTGCCAGCGGGGCCGCTTAACCTTGGCGTTGGGCAGCGATAGATGAGACATCGAGACTTAAATGGAAGAAATCAGCGGCATTCCGATAGTTCAACTAGCTGATGTAATCAAGCCCGTTCTTGATCGCTATGGTCGCCCTGCAAACGATCTGGCGATCCGGAATGACATTTTGGCCGATATTCGCCGCGCTCTTGTCAGTGGAGATAAAGACAGGATCCGGCTTTTTCTTTCCCAAGACGAAGCGTATTGGATCGGTACCCTGCAATGGGCGTACTTTCAGCGATTCGAGGGAGTAAACCCGCTTGAGGGCTACAAGGACTGGGCGCGTGCCAAGTGTGATCTCCTATTGGCTATTGCCAGTAGAACCAGAGAGGACGATGGAATCATTCAGCATCTGCTCAACTATGAAGATTTTCATGTGGAAGTGCTTCCGTTCCCATTTGGTCCCTCGTTTATCGTTCGGCTGTATGAAATGCGGGGGCTAGATTTCTTTCTCTTCCATTACATGGGGGGAGAGACTTCCGCGGCCTTGATCATCGATTGGTCCACTGTTGCTAAGCCGCCACAGGAACGAGGTAAGGCTGCCTTGCCGGGCGCGGTCGTCGTCGGGCCGGTCGGGCGGGCCAGGGCATGCGCTCGAGCACCTGCTCGAACAAGGATGGGTGGGGTTGAGCGAAGAAGCGCTCGGCGGCCGTGGTGCCGTCGGGCCGCTTGATCGCAAAGTTGTGCAGGGCGGTCAAGACCTGCTGCTTGCGCGGACTGAGTCGGTGATGCCCGTGCTGATAGAGCGCGAGGAAGCCGTTGCGTCCCTCGACACAGGAGCTGCTGCGCTGGAACAGATCGGCACACTCCCCGGCGACCTGCTCGAGATGGTGACGGGTCTGCGGATCCAGCGACTGGATCGGGTGCGAGGGCTGCCTCAGCGGGGCGAGACGCTGCGCACTCAGTGCTCGGAGTCGATGACGGGGCTCGGCGCGGGTGCTGCGTGCGGCGACGCGCTCCAGATAAAGCGCCGGGATCAGATCGTCGAGCATCGCCTGCTCGATGGCCGGTGCCAGGTCCAGCGCCTGCACCCGGGTGTTGACCATCATGAAGAAGAAGGTCAGCGTGGCGACGAGGCTTTGAGTCAGGCGCTTCGCCTTGGCCAGATGTGCGCAGAGACGCTCGGAAAGATCCGCTTCCTCGGCGATCGCCTCCAGGCGCGCAAACAGCGTTCCCAGACGCGCCTCCAACTGCTCGGGGGTTTGCGCCTGTCCCTGTTGGATCTCGTAGGGATGATCGACCTCGCTGAACGCACCGATCAGGGCTTTGGCCTCGGCGCGGTGCGCGTGGGCCTGCTCGCGCGCAAGGCTGGCTTGGACGTAAGCGCTCAGCGCCTCGTCGATGCGCGCGGCGAACGCCGGCGGGCGCCCGGGGCCGTGGCGGCGCCGATGATAGGCCTGCTCGGCGGCGCATTCGTCTTGCCAGCGCGCCTTCGCCTCGGTCTCCGCCGTCTCGGCCTGTTGCTCGGCGCGCTTCAGCGACAGACTCATCGCCTGGCTGACCTCATGCTGCAGATGAAACAGGTCCGTGGCATGGTGTGCGCCCAGATCACGCTCGACATGCGCCAACAGCCCCTTGGCCTCATCGCTGGTGCCTTGCACCACCGTGACATTCAGCCCCTCGAGTCCACCCTCGAGCGCCCGTGTCCAGGCCGCCGCCGAGCGCTCATCGCTCCTGTGCTCGAGCAGGATGAAGTTCGAGACCGCATCGATGCCCACCAAACGCATGCCGTCTTTCCACGTCTCATCTTCGGCGATGCTCAGTGTGCGATGGGGCATGGCTTGGGCCAGCGTCCCGCGCAGTTCGGTGGCGGCGGTGACGATCTGCTCCTCCAAGCCGGCATGGAACGCCTGCTGCGCACCGTAGGAGGCGCCGATGAATGCCGACAGCCCACTGCGCTCGAGAAAATCGCAGACCACGCGCACGCCCGCGCCGCCCTGCTCGCCGATGCTCCAGTGCGCGGCAACCAGGATCCGGCGCAGCCACACCACGCCCTCGGGCGTCTCGACGAAGGCCGACAGCGCCGCCGGCGCCGATGGCGCAGGGGACGCGTTCCAGTGACGCAGGGTGCTGCGCGCCACGCCGGCGCCGCTGACCGCCGCGCGTTGACTCTGCCCATCCTGCCGGGCTTGCGCCACCGCATGCAGGTGCTTGGCGCGATCCAAGCGATCGTGGATTGGCGTGGGGCGTCGATCTGCACTAGAGTCGACACAGGCAGGAGCATCGGACAACGGCGTTTCCCTCGGTCAGTTTGCACTTCCAAGGGTACGCCTCCCCGGCGCTCCTGCCACTCCTTCAGGATGCTTGATCGCCTACCGAAACACGCGGTTTTGGACCAACCGATGATCAAGGCCGACTTCCGCACACGAAGATGATGTGCTTTTCGAACATGCAACAAGCGTAGCTAAGTCCCTTACGCGGCTCGGCCGCACCGCCGAAGCAGCGTTGGTCGAACGCGAACTAGGGGAACGAAAGGAGCGGCTCGCCGCAATTCGACGGGACTTCAAAGGTCCAGAGTATGACCCGTCAGCGCATCTCATCGCACGTATTCGTATCGCCGGCGAACGGTTTTGGTCCGAATATTTGACAGCCGAGGTGTGGACCAAGGTTGACCGGCAATCTTCCTCTGAATTGGTGGACGCATTTTCGACTGAATATCTGCTCAAACAAGAGGTGCTTTCAACTTGGAGCACGGTAGCCTTGGCCCTGTGTAAAGTCGTTGAACGTGAGACTGCAAGAGCTATTTGCACGCCTTGGAAGGAGCATTTCCAAAGGGCCGCATGGAAAACACCACAAGCGGAGTCTGAGACGGCTCGCAAGCGGATTGAATCTCGCCTGATGACATTCAAAACGCTTCAGTCTTGCTCCTCAGATAATGGGCACTCACCAACGCTCGGACAGTTAGTTTTCATCGCTAAGTTCTGGAATGATCCCATGATGGACCGATGTACGGACCTATTCAAGAATATCCGTAGTCGGGTGAATCGAGCCTCACCAGACTTTTCTGACCGAGTCGCAAAACTCGCACGCGTTCTAGAACAGCCACTCAAAACGGATGGCGCGGCATTGACCATACCAGAAGTCCGCAACCGTTCCGCGCACCCGCGGGAGGACGAAGATGTTGACTGGACTTCATTTATTGACCAGATCAGGGAAACACTTGGTAAACCGCCAGTCGAACTACTCAAGCTAGTGGTGCACCTGACTGTTGCGGGTAAATCTGCCCAACAAGGCGCTGCACCGGACGCTGATTCCGCTGCGCTCCATCAGCGCCAGTGAGCTTGGTCGCTGGGGCTCCGTTCCCTACGTCCTTCCGAGAGGTCGGACCCACCTCGGCGGCAGTGGCCACAAAGTCCGCATCGAGACCCCGGTCCGATTGATGAAGTACGCGTTTCGGACTTGGTAGCCTGCCAGCGGACCCGCAGGAGGCCAGATGCAACGCATCGGCGAAATCGGTTCCCTGCTCGGTGCTCGACCGATCCAACGCATGCACGGTGACTGCGGCTCGCGTCCGAGGGTTTGTGACCGCTGCCCGACGCCCTTACCCTTGCCGACACGAAGACCGCTCGAGCGGCCCATCGACACCACCCGAGGATGCCCGACCCATGCCCCGATTGCTCCGTTGCACGACCGCCCTTGCCCTGGCCGGACTTGTCTCCGGCCCCGCGCTCGCGATGGCCGAGGCGTCCTCCGGTCACGAGGCGCGGTTGCTGTCGAACCCCCGCCAGCTCATCTTCGAAGGCAGGCGCTCGGGCGAGGGCTACTTCAGCGCCGATGGCCGCCTCATGGTCTTCCAGAGCGAGCGCGAGGCCGGGAATCCCTTCTACCAGATTTATTTGCTCGACCTGGAGACCGGCGACACGCGCCGCATCTCGACCGGTATCGGCAAGACCACCTGTGCCTGGATTCATCCGCAGGGCGATCGTGTCCTTTATGCCTCCACGCATGCGGATCCCGGCGCCGAGGCGGCGCAACGCGAGGAGTTGGAGAAGCGCGCCACCGGACAGGGCAGCCGCTACTCCTGGAGCTTCGATCCGGCTTACGAGATGTACGAGGCGGACACCCGGGGCAACCTCCTGCGCCGTCTCACCACCGCCGAGGGCTATGATGCCGAGGGCTCCTGGTCGCCGGACGGCAAGACCATCGTGTTCGCCTCGAATCGTCATGCCTATGCCGGCGATCTCTCCGAAGACGCACGCGCCGCCTTGGAGCAGGATGCCTCGCGTTCCATGGAGATCTACATCATGGACGCCGACGGTGGCCAGGTGCGCCGACTCACCGACTCGCCCGGCTACGACGGTGGCCCCTTCTTCAGCGCCGACGGCAGCCGTATCGTCTGGCGGCGCTTCGACGAGGCCGGCAAGGTCGCCGAGATCTGGACCATGCGGCCCGACGGCAGCGACCAAAGGCAGATCACCCGGCTCGGCGTCATGTCCTGGGCGCCCTTCTTCCACCCGAGCGGGGACTACATCGTCTTCGCCAACAACGCGCACGGCTACGACAACTTCGAGCTCTACATCGTCGACAGCGACGGACAACGCCCCCCGGTACGCGTGACCGACACACCCGGCTTCGACGGTCTGCCCGTCTTCACGCCCGACGGCAAACAGCTCGCCTGGGCGAGCAGCCGCACTGCCGACAAGCAGGCACAGATCTTCATCGCGGACTGGGACGATGCCGCCGCGCGCACCCTGCTCGGGCTGAACACGCCCGAGGACGCCGCAACATCGCCGGACCCGGCATCCGGCATGAGGATGCCCGCTCCGACCCGCGCCGAGATCGCCGCCGAGGATCTGCGAACCCATGTGGACGCGCTCACGGCCGAGCCCATGGCCGGCCGCATGACGGGGACCGAGGGCAGCCGTCTCGCAACCGCCTATGTCGCGGAGGCGATGGCCCGCATCGGGCTCCGACCCGCCGGCGATGACGGCGCCTGGTTCCAGCCCTACGGGTTCATCTCGGGCGTCACGCTTGCCGAAGGCAATCGTCTGACGCTCGCCGACCCGGATGGCCCAGCCGCCGAGCTCGCGGTCGACCGGGATTGGCGGCCGCTTGCCTTTTCGGGCAGCGGGGCGGTCGAGCCGGCCGAGACCGTTTTCGCGGGCTACGGCATCGTCGCGCCCGCCGCCGAGGGCCAGCCGGCCTACGACAGCTATCGGGATCTCGATGTCTCCGGCCGCTGGGTACTGGCCTTTCGCGGTCTGCCCGAGGACGTCTCGCCCGAGCGTCGTCAACATCTGAGCGAATACGCGGATCTGCGCTTCAAGGCGATGGTCGCGCGCGAGCAGGGCGCGCGCGGCCTCATCCTGGTCAGCGGCCCGAGCGCACGGGTCAAGGATCAGCTCGTCGCGCTCGAGAACGAGGCGGGCGCGGGGCCCGGCAGTTTGCCGGTCATCTCGGTGACGGATGCCGTCGGACAGCAGTTGCTCGCCCCGGCGGGGAAGGATCTCGCCGCGGTCCAGCAGGCGCTCGACGGCGGCGAGGCCGTGTCGGGTTTTGTCCTGCCGAATCTTCGACTGGCCGCCGACATCCGTCTGCAACGCGAGGAATCGGTCGATCGCAACGTCCTCGGGCGCCTGCTCGCGGGCGATCGGCCGAGCGAGCAGGTCGTGATCGTCGGCGCCCATGTCGACCACATCGGCGACGGCACGGGGCTCGACTCGCGCGACGAGATGCCGGGGCGCATCCATCCCGGCGCCGACGACAATGCCTCGGGCGTGGCCGCCTTGCTCGAAATCGCCGAGGATCTGGCGAGCCGCAAGGCCCGCGGTGCGCTCGATCTGCGTCATGACCTGATCTTCGCGGCCTGGACCGGCGAGGAGATGGGCCGGCTCGGCTCGGCCGCGTTCGTCGAGGCACGCACCTCGGGCGATGCGGGTCTCGGCGGGCAGGTGCTGGCGTATCTCAACCTCGACATGATCGGTCGCCTGGATTCGCATCTCAGCATCCAAGGCGCCGGATCGAGCAGCCTCTGGCGCGGCGAAATCGAACGGCGCAATGTCCCCGTCGGCCTGCCGCTCCAAGTCCAGGACGATGCCTATCTGCCGACCGACTCGACCTCCTTCTATCTCGCCGGCGTGCCGATCCTGAACTTCGTCACCGGCGTGCACCAGGATTACAACACCTCGCGCGACACGGCCGATCGGCTGAACTACGAGGGTCTGACCCGCGTCGCCCGTCTCGCCGGTCTCCTCGCCGGGGCCGTCGCGGTCCGCGAGGCGGCCCCGGACTATATTGCGCAGGAGAAACCGAGCACGGGCGCAAGCCGCGCCAACCTCCGCGCCTATCTCGGCACCATCCCGGCCTACGACAAGACGGACCTGAAGGGCGTGCTGGTCGACGGGGTCGCCAAGGACGGACCGGCCGAGCGCGGCGGCATGCGTGCCGGCGACCTGATCGTGTCGGTCGCCGGTCGCCGGATCGAGAACATCTACGACTACACCTATGCGCTCAATGCGCTGAAGGCCGAGGAGCCCGTGACCGTCACGGTCGAGCGCGACGGCACCGAGCAGCCGCTGTCCATCGTACCGGCGGCGCGGGAATAGTGTTGCGCCGCCGGCTCTGCCGAGACCGCCCGAGACCCGAAGCCCGACGTCGAGGGCTTTGGTCCCGCACCGCCGTGCGGCAACGTTTCTAAACCCTAGGCAGAGTGAAGCGCACCTACTCGATCATCACCTTGACCGACGCCTTGCCGACCGTCTTGGGCAACGTCGGCGGTGCGACCGTGAGGGCATCGATCTCCGCCTGATCGAGCTGCTCTTTGCCGCCGCCGCAGGCCATGATCTGGGCCTGGACGTCGCCCTTGATCTTGCGGCTGTGCTTGGCCTTCCAGTCGGTGCCGCCCTCGGCGACGCGGGTACGTTTGGGGTCGAAATGGAAGTCGACCTTCTTCTTGGACTGCGGACCCCAGTAGTTGACCTTGCCCAGATCGTAGAACTTGCGCTCGAAACCGGCCTTGAGAAACGCCTTCAGACAACCGAGCAGATAACGCCGCCGCTCGCCGCTGCCGGCCCAGGGATAGGAGAAGAGCGCCTTGTGCATGTAGAAACGGCGATAGTTGTGCATCACGCGGTCGAGCAGCTCGGCGCGATCCATGGCGGCCGGCTTGATGATGGGCGTGACGAAGTTGTACTTCTCGTAGTCGAAGATCTCGACCTTGTCGCCCAGCTCGCGGAACAGATCCGTGAAGGGCCAGGGGGTGTACATGGCCCAGTTGGCGAGGTCCGGTTTCCAGTCGCGCGCCATCTGATAGGTCTCTTCGAGCGTCTCGGCGGTCTCGTTCTCGAGTCCGACGATGAACTGCGCCTCGGTGAGGATGCCGGCGTCGCGCAGCAGGCCGATCGCTCGTTTGTTGTCGGCGACCGTGGTCTCCTTGTTGAAACGGTCAAGCTTCAATTGGGCCGCGGCCTCGGTGCCGAGCGAGACATGGATCAGGCCGGCCTTGCGGTAGAGCGGCAGCACGTCTTCGTCGCGCAGGATGTCGGTGACCCGGGTGTTGATGCCCCAGAGGATCCCGAGATCGCGCTCGATCAGCTCCTCGCAGAAGGCGATGAACTTCTTGCGATTGATGGTCGGCTCCTCGTCGGCGAGGATGAAGAAACCGACATCGTGGTCGCGCACCAGGGTCTCGATCTCGTCGACCACCTTCTTGGGATCCCGGATGCGGTAGTCGCGCCAGAACTTCCACTGGGAGCAAAACGAACAGGTATAGGGACAACCGCGGGCCATGTTCGGGATAGCGACGCGTTTGTTGAGCGGAATGTAGTTGTACTTGTCCCATTCCAGCACGCCCCAGTCGGGGGTGATGGCGTCCAGGTCCTTCACGGTCGGGGCGGCCGGGGTGGCGATGATCTTGCCGTCGACGGCGTAGGCGAGACCCTTGACCTTGCCGCGCTCCTCGGGCCAGCGGCCTTCGTCGACGGTGCGCACCAGATCGACGACGATCTCCTCGCCCTCGCCGCGCACGATGGCATCGATCCAGGGCGCCTCGCCGAGGACCTGCTGGTACATGAAGGTGGCATGCACGCCGCCGAGGACGGTGACGATCTTGGGGTCGACCTCCTTGACGATCTCGAGCAGACGCTGGGCCTTGTAGATGGAGGGCGTGATGGCCGTGCAGCCGACGATGTCGGGGCGATAGGCGACGATGGCGGCGCGGACCTGCTCCTCGGACAGATCGTTGGTCATGGCGTCGACGAAGCGCACCTCGGTGAAGCCCGCGGTCTTGAGCGCACCGGTGAGATAGGCCACCCACGCCGGCGGCCAATTGCCGGCGATCTCGGCGCCGCCCGAGTGGTAGTTTGGGTGGATGAAGAGAATGCGCATGCGTCGAGCCCCCGGCCTGTGGTGAGTGTCAATGAAGATTGACAGTCGACCTCATTGTCGTCCTTGACACAGGTCAAATCCGCGCGGGCCGCTCGGGTTTGCGGGCCTTACCCGCGCGATCGCGTGCGATGGGATCTGACCTAGGTCAAGGACGACCCGCGCGATGCCGGGAGAATGCCGGGCCAGTCAACCGGAGGATTCGCCATGACCGACTCGATCGCCACCTATATGACCGACGACCACCAGCGATGCGACCATCTGCTTGCCGCCTGCGAGCGAGCGATCTCGAACGGCAATTGGACGCGACTCGCCGAGCAGGCAACGGAGTTTTCCAAGGCCCTGATCGACCATTTCGACATGGAGGAACAGATCCTCTTTCCCGAGCTGGTCGCCGTCAGCCCTTGGGCGTCCGGGCCGACCGGCATGATGACCATGGAGCACGGGCAGATGCGCAGTCTCGTCGAGGAGTTCAGCGAGGCGGTCGGCGCGCAGGATGCAGATGCCTGTCTCGGGATCCTGGAAACACTCCATCTGCTGATCCAACAGCACAACTCGAAGGAAGAAGGCATCCTCTACCCGATGGCCGAGGAGAACCTGGCCGACCAGACCCCGGACATCCTGACTCGGCTGCAGGCAGCGTAAGACCATGGACAGAACACTCGACGTCAGCGATCTTCCCGCCCCGGAGCCGATGGAGCGGATCCTCGATGCACTCGCCGACCTGCCGCCCGGCGATCGTCTGCGCGTGCTCCACCGTCGCGAGCCCTATCCGCTCTACGACATGTTGCGACGCATGGGTTACCGCTGGGAGATCAGCTCGGACGGCGATCGGTATCGCATCCTGATCTCGGCCGTGGCCGCGCGTCAGCGTCCGGTCAGTCGATTACGGCAACAGGGCGCGAGCCGTTTTTAAACCGCGCTGCTCGTTGGGCCACACGGTGCTCATAGCTCGGATTCCAGGTCTTTCCCTGCTCGCCAGCGTCGGCGCCGCGCAGTTTAAAAAGATCAATTTATTCATTTTTCTGAACCGCGTCGCGCCAATGGCTTCAAGTGTCCACGACGCTCCAACCAAACGACAAAGCGACCTCACGCACTCCGAACGCGGTTCAAAAAAATGATGGGCACCGGCGGACTTTCGCTCGATCAGGCCCCGCCGATCGACGTCCCCGCGCGCTTCTTCCTCACCGCGCCGCTGTTCGCGATCGCCGCCGGCCTGCTCTTGGCCTGGCAAGGCCCGACCCTCCTGATCTCGCGCTGGATGCCCGGCGCACTCGCCGCGACCCACCTGATCGCCATCGGCTATCTCGGTTTGATCATGTGCGGTGCGCTGCTTCAGATGTTGCCGGTGGTCGCCGGCGCGCCGGTCCCGGCGGTGCGCCTGGTCGGCACGGCGACACATCTCTTGCTCACCCTCGGCGCCGCCGGGCTGGCTTGGGGGCTTGCGGGAGGCGGCCCAACCCTACTTTGGATGGGGGCCGGCGCCGCTGCGCTGGGGTTCCTGGTCTTTGTGGTCCCGCTCGCGATCGCCCTCGTGCGTGCGCGTGGTGCGCCGGGGACCTTGCTGGCGCTGCGAACGGCCGCCTTGGCCCTGGCGCTCACGGTCGCCCTGGGGTTGTTGCTGGTCGCCGTCCTCCAGGGGTGGATCCGGGTTGCCGAGCACACCCGCTGGGTCGATACGCACGCCGCTTGGGGGTTGATGGGTTGGGTCGGGTTGCTGGTGGTCGGCGTGGCGATCCAGGTGCTGCCCATGTTCTATGTCACCCCGGCCTTTCCGGCGCCGATGCGGCGCTGGTTTGCACCGGCCGTCCTGGTCGGGATCGGCGTGGCGAGTGCTGCCTGGATACTGGGGGCCGACCTCGTCGGGCAGTCCGTCTTCGGTGCGATCACGCTGGGCTTCTTCGGCTTTGCCCTGATCACACTGCGCTTGATCAAACGCCGCGAGCGACCACGACTCGACCCGACCCTGCTGCACTGGTGGGCGGCCATGCTGAGCCTCTGCGGCGCTGCGCTCGCTTGGGCCTTCGCGGCGCCGCCGACCCTGATCGGCGTGCTGCTGTTGGTGGGGGTCGGCGTCGGACTACCGGCCGGTATGCTGTTTAAGATCCTGCCGTTCTTGACCTGGTTTCACCTCCAGCATCGCCAGCTCGCGAGCGGACGGTTCGACCTGCGCATCCCGCACATGGGCAGCCTGCTGTCGACGCGGTGGGCACGGGTTCAGTTCGGCTTACATCTCGCCGCCCTGGTGCTGCTCGTGTGCAGCCTGTGGGTTCCGGTCTTGGCCCGACCTGCAGGCATCGCGCTCGCACTGGCCTCGTTGGTCTTGCTCGTGTTGCTCATCGGGGTGGCGCGCACCTATCGACGGTTCGCTGCCCTGCTCCGGTCCGCGCCTTCAAAAGCGGGACCGCAAACCTGAATCGACCTCATCCGACTGCGCCCCCTCTCCCCAGCCCTCCGCGAGGGGGGGCGGGGTGTGAACGCTTACTTCCGCTCAGTGCTCACCCTTCGTGCGCAGCAGCCCGGCCAACCGATTGCCTTGCTTCTGCGGACCGCCGCGCGGGAAGAGTCGATGCAGGTAGCGGTTGCTGCCCTTCTCGCCCCCCCAGACCTTGCGGAAGTGGGCGATCATGTCGCGCACCATGGCCTGGGTGCCATGCTTGGCATAGCTCGCTCTCAGGAAGCGGATGATCTCCCAATGCTCCGCGTTCAGCTCCAGCCCGTCATGAGCCGCCAAGGCGCGGGCAAACTCCTCCGACCAATCCGACGGATCCACGAGGTAGCCTTCGCTGTCGGTGAGGATCGCGCGGTCACCGACCTGGATGCTGCGCGTGGTCATGCTCGGGTAGGCGTTGCTGCCGGAGGGAAACTCGCCGGGTAAGCCCTTCGAGTCCCGCTCGGATTGCGTGATCGACCAAAGCTCGATCGGGATCTCGCCGTCGAGACGACCGTCGAAACGCTCCACACCGGACACCAGAATCTTCCCGCTGGTCGGCGGCAGATCAAAGTGCGCCACACCCGCGCGGTCGGTGAAGACCGGCGCGGTCTCCGAGCCGTCCGCATCCAGCTTGAGCACGACTGGCGTGCGTTTGAGCGGTTCGCTCGTGACCTTCATGGACACCTTTACGTCAATCATCGTCTCGTCTCCGACTCCATCGATCTTGATCTCTATCATCAAATTAGCTGCTACTTGACCCCAAGACAAACGAATCCTTTCGGCGATAGATATCGACGTTTTCGATTCAAAACCCGACCTCATGGCGGTATGCTGCATCGGAACCCACAGCCTTGATGACCCGGGAACCTTATCCACGACGGGGTTTCAACCAAAGACATGTTCAAGCACCTAAACCGCGTCCGCTCCGACGCTGATGGATCGATACAAAGCGCATCCAACAGGAAACGGGCGCATGTCATGATGGACATGGCTTATGGACATTGACCAGGTCAGGACCTTCTTGGCGGTGGCCGCGCACGGGAGCTTCCAAGAGGCCGCCAACCGCGTGCACGTCACCCAATCCACGGTCAGCGCACGCATTCAGGGTCTCGAGCATTACCTGAACGCACGGTTGTTCGTGCGCAATCGCTCGGGGGCGACGCTGACGCCCGCAGGTCGGCGATTTCTTCGGCACGCAAAGTCACTGGTGCTGACGCTCGAGCAGGCCCGTCACGACGTCGGTCTCCCCAGCCGCTTTCGAGCCAGCATCACGATCGGCGCACGGATCGCCCTTTGGGACGGCTTTTTACCGCTCTGGGCGGGTCGGATGCGCGAGCAGGCACCGGATGTCTCGATCAGCAGCGAGATCGGTTTCGAGGAGGACCTGATGCGGCGCATGGTCGAGGGCACGCTGGATCTCGCGCTGATGTACACACCGCAGCACAGCGCCGGCCTTCAAGTCGAGCACCTGTTCGACGAGACACTGGTCCTGGTGACCAGCGATCCGAAGCGGACCGAACTGGACGACGGCTATGTTTACGTGAGCTGGGGACCGACCTTCTACGCCCAGCACAGCAAGGTCTACCCGAATCTGGAACGGCCTGCCCAGATGGCCAACATCGGCTGGCTCGGTCTGCAGTTGATCCTGGCCAACGGAGGGACCTGCTTCGTCCCGGAGCGCGTCGCCGCACCGTACGTGCGTGCGGGATGCCTGCACGTCGCACCCGAAAGCCCGCAGTTTCTGTTGCCGGCCTATGTGGTCTATCCGTTGGAGAGCGAGTCCCCCGTACTCGATGCAGCGTTGTCGACCCTGCACGCCGTCATCGCGGAACGATCGCCCGCCGACGGCGGCACCTCGACGGAATGCTCGCCCGAGCCGATCGCTGCCGGGCACTAGACGTATCGTCGCAGCGCGCGAGGACGCGGCCCAGCACCGCCTGGCTAGGGGCGGTCAGGGTTTGGATCCCGCGGCACTTGTACTCGAATTCGCTCTCCGACACCCATCCCGCAATCGCCGAACCCGGCACCCGCTGCGCCGGCAGCCTATGCCCGGGAACGAATCCCTTCCCTGATCGGCCCAGCCTAGCTCGGCGTCGCCCGCGACGGCGAAGGGCACCTCTAGCTCGGCACCGGGTGTCGTAACCGCTAAGCGCGAAACGGCTCACCGGTCGGAGCAACGCCTCGGCCGATGCCCTTCGCCGGCTGACCTGCGCCGGGCGGAAAGCGGCAACACCTTCGGCCAGCGCCAGCTGATCCACAGGCTACGCCGAGCCGACAGGGCCCTAGCGCTAAAGGGTGAGCCGGCAGGTGCGGAGCCGCCGAAGCACGTTTCGCCTGCGGAGCCCGGTTTCCCCTGGTCAGCGAAGCCCGCTTCGTTGGCGCCACGCACTGAACCCGGCAACGACGCGGCCCCATGCGTTGGCACGCTGGCTGCTCACAGACGCCATAGGGAGCGACTGGCTCCCGCCTCCACAACCCCAACACGCGAGAGTCAGGTCATGGATCATCCAAACGCCTTTGCGGAATTCTCTCCCCAGTTCGAGGCCCCGTTCGGAACCCAGCTCGAGAGCTTCGAGTTCGAGGGACCGGACTGGAGCGGCGAGGCCGAGCACGAGTTCGAGTTCGAGTTCGAGTATGAGGTCTTCGACGAGGCCGAGTTGATGGAGTTGGCCGGCGAACTGCTGGCGGTCGACTCGGAGGCGGAACTGGATCAGTTCCTCGGCAAGCTGGTGCGCCGCGTCGGCAGCGCGGTCGGGCGCGCGGTGCGCTCGCCGCTTGGCCGGCAAATCGGCGGCTTCCTGAAGGGCGCGGCCAAGCGCGCGTTGCCGCTCGCGGGCGCTGCCTTGGGCGGCATGGTCGGCGGCCCGCTCGGCGCGAAGATCGGTAGCGGCCTGGCCAACGCGGCTGGCGGCGCGCTCGGCCTCGAGGCCGAGATGTTGTCCCCGGAGGACCAAGAGTTCGAGGGCGCCAAGCAGTTCGTGCGTCTCGGCGGACAGGCGGTGCGAGCGGCGTTGCAAGCCCCAGCCGGTGCGAATACTGCCGCCGCCGCGCAGCAGGCAGTGACCAGCGCCGCCGCGCAACTCGCGCCGGGCCTGTTGCAAGGCCGCCCGTCGCGCCGGCCGCCGATGCCGGCCGGTGGTTCCGGACGCTGGGTCCGCCAGGGCCGCAACGTGCTGTTGCTGAACGTCTGAGTACCGGTCTTCCAGAGGAATCGACATGCACGATCTCGATCGGGTACGGCTCGAGTCCGGCGCGGACTTCGAGCAATGGGCTGAGCCGCCTGCGGACAACGGCGCGTCCGCACTGCAGGCCGAGGCGTTTGAATTCGAGGCCAGCGAAGAGCCCTTCGCCGCAGCTGGCGAGATGGTGTTCGACGAGGCGCAGGAGATGGAACTGGCCGGCGAACTGCTGGCGACGACCTCCGACGCCGAGCTGGACCAGTTCCTTGGCGCCCTGATCGGGCGGGCTGGCCAGGTCATCGGCCAGGCCGTCCGCTCGCCCACAGCACAGGCGCTCGGTGGCTATCTGAAGGGCGCGGCCCGGCAGGCCCTCCCGGCTGTCGGCGGCTGGGTGGGCGATCAGCTCGGCTCGGCCGCGGGCAGCTGGGCTGGTGGTCGGGTCGGGTCGGCCGCGGGGGGACTGGCCGGCAGTCGCCTCGGTGGGGTCCCCGGTGGGGCGGCCGGCCGCATAGCCGGGGGAGCGGCGGGCCGCTATGTCGGTGGCAGGGCCGGCAGCGCCGCCGGACGCTGGCTCGGCACGCAGGCCGGCACTGCGGCGGGCCGGCTGTTCGGGCTCGAACTCGAGGGTCTGAGCGGTGAAGACCAAGAGTTCGAGGTCGCGCGGCACTTTGTCCGTTTCGCCGGTGCCGCGGTGCGCAACGCTGCCACCGCTCCGGCCTCGCCGAATCCGGTTGCGGCGGCCCGTGCCGCAGCCATCGCCGCAGCCGAGCGCCATGCGCCCGGCCTGTTGCGGCCGACCGCCCCGAGGCGGCCGGGTCCGGCCGTGGCGCCGGCGATCGGCACCTCCTCTGCCCTCGGTTTGGCGGGCCGGGCGCAGAGCGGGCGCTGGATGCGCCGCGGCAATAAAATCGTCGTGCTCGGGCTGTAGCGGTCATGGACGCCGCGACTGCCGCCCATCTGCTGTTGGACCAGGAGGCCCGCGCGCTGCAGACGCGGGTCGCCCGGATCAAGCCGTTCGTGCTCAACGAGCCGATGCTGCCGGCGGCGAACCTGCTGCCGCCGGCGCAGATCGCGATTGAACAACTGCTGGCCCGGGGACGCTATGAACTGAAGTCGGGAATCGTCGCCTTTCTGCGCTGGCTGCACGGACCATCCGGCCGTGCCGCAAGTCCGGCCTTGGCGCAGCGGCGATTCATCGGGCTGCGGCTGCGGTTCAACGCCGTGCTCACACAGCTCGATCTGTTCAGCGACGTGATCACCCAGCGCAGCGAGAGCGACAATGGGGTCTGGATGTCCGGGCTCGACGTGGTGGCAAGCGATGCGCTGGCCCTACCCGGTTATCTAACCCCGCCGCCGGTGATCTGCTACCTGGACCGCGGTATCGGTGCGGCGATCCGCCGCGCCCGCACCCGACTGCCCGGCGGTGGCGAGAACCCGGTCGCGATCATCCGGGTGCCGCGGGAGCGGATGATCGGCAGCGGCATCGCCTCGTCGCTGGTGCATGAGGTGGGCCATCAGGCATCGGCATTACTTGACCTGGTGCCGTCGCTCGCCGCCGTACTGAAGGGTGAACCGCACGCCTCGGGGGACCCCGAGGTCTGGGCCCTGTTCGAGCGCTGGCTGTCGGAGATCCTCGCCGACTTCTGGTCGGTTGCACGAGTCGGGCTGGCCTCGACGCTTGGGCTGATCGGCGTCGTCAGCCTGCCGCGGGCCTTCGTGTTCCGGCTCAACCTCGACGACCCGCACCCGATGCCCTGGCTGCGAGTAAAGATCAGTTGCGCGATCGGCGCGGCGCTGTACCCGCACCCGCAATGGGCCCGGACTGCCCGACTGTGGCAGGCATTCTATCCGCTGGACCGGCTGGACCCGGTCCGGCGCGACCTGATCGGCCGCGTCGAGGCGACCCTACCGGAGTTCATCGGGCTGGTCGTGAATCACCGCCCGGCGGCCTTGCGGGGGCGTTCGCTGCGCGAGGTGCTGGACCTCGATGCGCGCCAGCCGGCCCGGCTGCTCGCCCGCTTCGAGACCTGGCGCCGGCAACCGGCGCTGTTGTACCGGGCGCCGCCGGCTCTGGCCTTCGCGGTGCTTGGGCAGGCCAAGGCGGACGGGCACCTGAGCCCGGAAGACGAGGGCGAACTGCTGGCGCGGCTGCTGACCCACTGGGCCATGCGCAGCACGCTGGAGGCCAAGGCCATCTGCGCCGCGCGGGCGGCACCGCCCGCGCGGGCGTCCCTTCACTGACCACATTCGGAGAACCCCATCATGGCAACGCTCACGGTGACACCCGCGAATGCCTACGAGGGCGGCAACATCACCTTCACGCTGGTCTTCAACCCGACCGAACTGACTCCAGAAAGCAAAGACCGGGTTTTCGACTCTTGCTTTCGCATCCGGATCAAGGACACCAGCCTGGAACCCTCAGAGGTCTCGGCGACGAGCCCGAAAAGACTGGAAGCGAACCAGAAGAGGCTGACCTGGGATCTGCCCACCGCGGGTCTGGCCGAAGGCTCCTATGAGGCAGTCGCGCAGGTGGCGACGGACGACAACTGCGATGAGGTGACCGAGAGCGATTGGACTGAGCGGACTCTTCCTGTGAAGCGCTTCAGCATCCTCGGCGCACCGATCTCCACGCGTACCTTCCTGCAGCGGGCCGCGACCAACGAGACCAACGACCAGGGCCTTTGGGCGCTGATCCGCAACCGCACCAACGCGCTGGGGTTCGAACGCTATCGCGCGTTCATCGACCGGCTGTTCTGCACCCCCGATGATATTGAACTCAAGCAGGTCCGCGACCGGCTGGGCAATCTGCCTCAACTCAGTCTGCATGGTCCCTACGCCTACTCGGTGCTGAAGCTCGCGACCCAGGTCTTCCTAACCCTGGAGGCCGGGATGATCGCCCGTGCGTCGCCGTGGGATCCGCCTGATACCACCACGGATGCCGGGATGATTCGCGACCGCAACTGGGGCGGCAAAGGCTTGCTCGATTCCGGCTCGGAGCAAAGTGAGCGCTACCGCCTCAACGACCCGGGCGCGACGTTCGCAGACCTCGAGCGCCGGCTCGGTCAATACGTCGGTGCCGGTACACCGGTGCTGCCGTATCTCGACCGCATCGTCCGCGCCCTTGGATCGTTTTCCCCCGGCAATGCTGCCGAGTTTGAGGATCACTGCCAGAGCGTGTTGCTGCACCGCTTCAGCAACCCCAGCCTGCTCGAACTAATCTGGTCCTACTGGCACGAGGAGGGGATGGTCGCACAGACGATGAACGCGATCGTGCTGCGCTTCCAGAACCAGCGCTCCGGGGCGGTGGACCCCCTCGCCGAACTGGAACTCGATCCGCTGCGACCGCTGAACAACCTGCTCTGGGGCTATGTGCAGGACGAAAACAACCGGCTCACGGTGCGCCGCCGTGCCTTCGAGTACGACCACCACTACGGGGTCAAGCTGGTCGGGCGCGCGGTGCCGGAACTGCAAACGGCCGACAGCCGTTCCAAGTTCATCGAGGCATTCCACAACCTGTTGTATCGGACAGCGATCTTCTACCGCGAGGACGCCGACACCACGATCATCGCCGACGCCTTCCCGCTGCTCAATGCGTTGAAGGACGTGCACCTGCTGCTGGCCGAGGGCGCGCACAACCAGTACGGCGACCTGCCCTGGACCTCGCGTGCCGAGATGCTCACCGAGCAATGGCTGCTGGCCCGCCCGGAGATGCGCGAATTCCTGCGCGGTCGGCACATGGTGCCGTACCAGGAGGCATGGATGGGCGCGGTAGACGCGATGAAGAAGCTCCAGGGCTGGGGCGACACCACCATCACCCATTTCAACGAGCTGGCGGTGGACGGGGAGCGCATCCTGTTGTCGATCCGCTTCGGCGACTGGAGCGATCTCGACAACACCGAGGAGCAGGCACGCAACTGGGCGCGCTACTGGAAGCCGGAGATCCAGCGCTATCTCTATGGATATCTCGCGGTGACCGGCGTCGACCTGATGGCCGACATCACCGATCACCGCGAAGCCGCGACCCGCTACCTGCAGCCCTCGACGCTGCTCGCGCAGCGCCTGGCGTCCCAGCCCCGCCGCGGGGTGCTGCCGGCGCCGGCCGGGGTCGCGATGCTGCCGGCCGGGGCGCGGCGTTCCGGTGCCTCGGTACCGGTGCTGCCGGCGGCGGTGCCGCGCCAGCGGCGGGAGGACTGAGTGCGGCGCGGCGATGCCCGACTTCACCTCGGCCCTGTATCTCGGGATGCGCCACGCCCACGCCAGCCTCTGCCCCTGGGCAGCCCTGACCACGGGTCGCCCGGCGGCGCTGCAACCGCCGCCCGCCGAGGCTGCAGTGGCCGCCCGGCTCGCGGTTTTGATGGGCTGCGAGGCGGCGGTCATGGCGCCGTCGACGCTGCACCTGGCCTTAGACCTGCTGGAACTGGTCGCGGGTGGTCGGGTAGCCCTGCTGGTGGAGGCCGGGACCTATCCGATCTTGCGATGGGGTCTGCCGCAGGTCGTCGCGTCGGGAATTCCGGTGCTCGCCCTCGCGCACCATAACCCCGGTGCGCTCGACGCGGCGATCGCCGCCGTGGCGGCGCAGGGGAGGCGGCCGATCGTGGTCGCCGATGGCCTGTGCCCGGCGACCGGCGCACCGGCCCCACTGCCGGACTACCTGGCCCTGGTCGCGGCCACTGACGGCCTGTTGATCATCGACGACACCCAGGCGCTCGGCATCCTCGGGCGCTCGCCGGACGCTGGGCAACCCTGGGGGCGGGACGGCGGCGGCACCGCCGCCTGGCACGGTCTGCGTTCGCCAGCGCTGGTGGTGATCGCGTCGCTGGCCAAGGGCCTCGGCGCACCGGTCGCGGTGCTGGCCGGCAATCGGGCGTTGATCACGGCCTTCGCCGCCCGAAGCCGGACGCGGTCCCACTGCAGCCCGCCCTCGGCCGCGCACCTGGCTGCGGCCGACCACGCCTTAGCCGAAAACCGCGCAACGGGCGAAGCTCGGCGAGCGCGGCTGCTCCGTTCCATCCGGCGCCTGCACCGCCGGCTCGACGGATACGGCATCCGGGTCCGAGGCGGCCTGTTCCCGGTACAGACCCCGGCGCTAAGCGCCAACGCCCCAGCAGTTCATGCCGGTCTCGCGGCGGGGGGGATCGCCGCCGTGCTGCACCAGCTGGAGGATGGGCACCCAACGGCGCTGAGCCTGCTCGTGACCGCCGATCATCAACCCTGGGAGATCGACCTCGCGGCCCATGCGCTGGCCGGACTCGCCTCCCGTACGCGCGCCGGACGGCCGGCCTGGAGAACCGATGATGAACGATCTGCTGCGCTTTCGCCCCGCCCCGTTTCCGGAACTTGACCCTGAGTTCGCGGCCGCTCCGGCCGGCTCCGGCATGGCCGACGCCTTCGCAGAGGTCGGCGAGACGGGTAGCTGGGACAACGAACTCGGTGAATGGGACGATGAAGCACCCGACACTTGGGCCGAAGTCGCTGGCGAACTGCCTTTCGCTGATCCCGCCGCAGATGAGATCGCGCGTCGCCGCCTGGTGCGCGGCAGCCCGTCGCCCCGGCGCACCGGGTCAAAGTTGCAACGGCCCTCGCCGCGCGCCGCTTCGACGCCGCAACGGCGGCCAGCGATCCGGCGACCGCTCCCGACGGCTGGCGCCCGCCCACGCCCGCTGCCCATGCGCCCGCTGAGGCGGTTGCCCCGCCTGCCGATGCTGCCGCTGCGACCGGTTGTCGGCGTGCGGCCGATCCTGGCGGTGCTGCCGATCGCGCCGACCCCGTCCGCGACCAAGCAGCCGGACGAGCCCCTGGCGCATGGTGCGACCAGTGGTGACGCGGCCGCATCCGCGTCGCCCGAGGCCACCCCCTCCGAGCACGTACGCTGGGTGCAGGACTGCCTGAACCGCGCGCTGGGCCTTGTGCTGCCGGTAGACGGCGTACTCGCCGCTCCGACCCGCAGCGCCGTGCGCACCTTCCAGGAGCGCCAGGGCCTGGCCGTCAGCGGGTTGATCGGGCCGGACACCGAGGCGGCGCTGCGGGTGGCCTGTGCGCCCGGACCAACCGACCCGCCAGCCACCCCTTCCGCCGACACGCCCGACACCGAATTGACCGCTCGCCCACGTCACGGCGTGGACTGCACCTGCCCCACCTGCACCCGGAGAAAGCCGATGCGCCCCGCACCCGCCTTTGCCGCCGTGCCCTTCACACCGACCGGGACCGAACCGGCAGCCGAACTGCTGACTTCGCCACCCCGGGCAGGCGAGACCCCGACGAACGCGAGCCAGGCGCAAGTGCGTTGGATTCAGTCCACGCTGAATCGCGTGCTCAGCCTGCGCCTGGCCGTCGACGGCGTCCTGGGCTCCCAGACCCGGGCTGCCATCCGCACCTTTCAACAGCGCCAAGGGCTCCCCGTCGATGGCATCGTCGGCCGCCGCACCGAGGCCGCGTTGCGGGCGGCCGGCGCGCCGCCTCCATCGGGCACCGGCAGCACGCCAGCGGGGCCTGCCTGCCGACCCTTGAGCGCCTCCGCCGTGGATTGTCGGCAACCGTCGGCGTCACCGCGCCCGCCGACCGGTTCCGGGGCGATCCAGGTCTATCCGGCGACGGACCCGGACCTGCGCGACCGCCTGCTGTACAACTTCGACATCAACGATCACCGGCTGAAGCCCGAGCACAGACGGGAGCTGACCGCACTGCTGCGGTTCATGGTTGCCGACCACCGCGCGCGCCTGACCGGCAACTGGGTGGTCAGCATCGCTGGCATGGCCAGTCGCTCCGGCACCCGGACCTTCAACGACGCCCTGTCCGGGCGCCGTGCAGCTTGCGTGGAGCGCTTCCTGCGGGACGAACTGGCCCGGGTCGCCCCGAGCCTGGCCCCGCGTGTGGTGTTCGACACTTGCTTTCAGGGCTTCCAGGGGGCGCCCACCGGTGAGAACGCCCTTTACCGGGCCGTGCGCATCGCGATTCACCGGCCCGGCCGCCGGCCACCGCCGGTTCCCATACCCGTGCCTCCGGCGCGGCCCGCCTGTGCGTTCGCGCCGTCGGCTCACGGCTTCCGCTTCTTCAACCGCTTCACGCTGCCGACGGCCCTGACGCGGGCGCTGACCTCGCCCCCGCTGGGCCCGATCCTCACGCGACTCGGCGTCTCCGTGGGCAGCGGGGCCTACGGCCTCTGTGGCGGCATGAGCACGCTGGCACTGGACCATTTCCGCTACCGAGTGCCGATCCCGACCCCAACCACCGAGCCAGCCATCGGCAGCCCGCTGTACAACCGGCTGCTCTCGCGGCAGTTGGATTCGCTGAACCTGAACCTCGCGTCGGTCGGGCCAGAACTCGGCGCGCCGGTGCTGAAGTTCGCCGACTGGATGGGGCGGCCGGATCGCGGATCCGGCGGTGTGGCGGCCTTGACCGCAGCGGAGTTCGTGCGGGTGCGGGCCAGCCTGGCGCGTGGGGACGAATTGATCCTCGGTCTGGTGCTGACCAGCCGCGCGAGCGGCGGCGCCCTGACAGACAACCACCAGGTGCTCGCCCGCTGCCTGTACCAGGTCGCGCCCGACCGCTGGGAGGTCATGATCTACGACCCGAACTTCCCCGGCTGCAACACCGCGAAGCTCGAGGTGCGCCTGATTGGCCGCGAGGCGCTGACGCGGCGGCTCGTGACCTGTCCGGGCGCGGCGACCCGGACCACGGCGGTGCGCGGGTTCTTCATCATGCCCTATCGGGCGACCCGCCCCTGACCGCGGCCCCGGCGATGATCATCGACATGCACTGCCACGCCGGCCACGGCGACGGACTGACTGGCCCTTGGGACACCGCTGCGCCGCTCGACAAATACCTGCGGCGGGCCGCCGTGGCCGGCATCGACCGCAGCGTGTTGTTCGCCGCGTTCCATTCCGACAACGCAGTGGCCAACCGGGAGGTCGCACGGATCGTCGCGAGCCGGCCGGGGCGCTTCTATGGGCTCGCCTTCGTGCATGCCGCGCGCGACCGCGGACGGGTGCATGACCTGGTACGCGAGGCGGTCGAGGAGTTCGGCTTCGTCGGCATCAAGGTGCATCGCCACGACGCGCCGATCAGCCGCGAGGTCTGCGCGGCGGCCCGCACCTTCCGGCTGCCGGTGCTCTACGACCTGACCGGCGAGGTTGCGGTCTGCGAATTGCTGGCCCAAGAGTACCCGGACGTGAACTTCATCATCCCGCATCTCGGCAGCTTCGCCGACGACTGGCGAGCGCAACTGGCCCTGACCGATCATCTGGTGCGACACCCGAACATCTACACCGACACCGCCGGGGTGCGGCGTTTCGACCTGCTGGAAGCGGCGGTGCGTCGGGCCGGTCCAGGCAAGGTGTTGTTCGGCAGCGACGGGCCGTGGCTGCACCCGGCGGTGGAACTGGCCAAGGTGCCGGCGCTTGGGTTGCCGCCGGTCGCCGAGGCATTGGTGCTGGGAGGTAACTTCCTACGACTGATCGCCAACGCCGGGCAGGCCCGTGGCTGGCTGCCGCACCCGTCCGTGCAGGCACGGACCCCGGCCTGGAGCGACGAGGTCGGCCCGCCGCGCGGAGATCCCTGGTTGACCGCCGGGGCGGACGGGCACTGAGGGGCTTCGGGTACGCCTTCGATGACGACAACAATCGTTGCGTCAACGCCCCCCTTAGCTGCTGTCAAGTCGGCGCCGAGCGAAAGCGGCAATACCCGCCTCGGATCGGTTGTTCCGCTGTCAGGTTGCGGCCTCCTGGCGCCGTTTAGCGCGCCGCTCCTGCAACGCGCGGTCGGTGATTCCCAGCACCTGCGCCGCCCGTTGCAGGTTGTTGTCGGCGTCGGTGACGGCGACCTGCTCGGCCAGGTCGTCCACCGCCCGGATCAGCGCCTTGAGCCCGATGCCGGCGGCGAGTGCGCTGCGCACCAAGGGCTCCAGGTTGGCTGCGGGCCACTCGGAGCCACCCGCGTCGTCCGCTGTCGGTCGCTCCTCCGACGGAATGCTGCCGACGGTGATCAAATCGCCACCCGGATGCCGCAACAACAGCCGGGTGACCCGCTGGCGCAGCTCGCGCGCATTGCCAGGGTAGTCGTGGCAAAGGAACCAGGCCCGCGTGGCTGCGTCGAGCTCAGGCGGCGGGTCATCGGGGCGCAGCAGGCGCAGAAAATGCTCGGCCAGCGGCAGAATGTCCTCTCTGCGCTCGCGCAGCGGTGGCAGTCGGTGGACCTGACTCGCGATGCGGTGATACAGATCCGCGCGAAAGGCGCCCGCGCGCACCAGGGCCGTGAGGTCCCGGTTGGTTGCGCAAAGCAGGCGGAACCGGGTCTGCTGCCAGGTGTTGCCACCGACCCGCTTGTAACTCCCCTCCTGGATCACGCGCAACAACTGCGCCTGCAACGGCAGTGGCAACTCCCCGACCTCGTCGAGCAGCAGGGTGCCGCCGTTGGCGAGCGCGAAGGCGCCCTCGCGTTGGGCCACGGCCCCGGTGAATGCGCCGCGCTCGTGGCCGAAGAGTTCGCTGCCGGCGAGGTCCGGCACGATGGTGGTGCAGTCGAGCACCTGGAGTTCGGGCTTGGCGGTCCGCGGGTCCAGCGTATGTATCAGGCGCGCCGCCTCTTCCTTGCCGGTGCCGCTCTCGCCGAGAAGCAACACCGGGGCCTGCGTGAACCGGGCAGTTTCGATCAGCGCACGCAACGTCTGCTGCCAGACGTCGCTGGTGCCGACCAGCGCCGCCCTGACCGCTGCCGACGCGAGCGACTCGTCAACAGCCGCCCAGCGCTCCAGCCGGGCGTGGATCCGCGCCGCGCAGTCCGGACCCGCATCCCAGGCCAGCACGTCGGCGGCGCCGGCCGCGAGGAGCCGCCAAACCTCCGGCGGCCGGGGCGCACGCCGGAGCGCCACCGCCACCACCCGTCGCCGACCACCGCCGCTGGACTGCCTCACGTGGTTCAACACTGCCGCGTCCGGCTCATCGAACAGCAGGATGCCGTGGCCGGGCGCCGCGGCCTCAGTCCTGAGAGCCCCCGCCGCAGGCGCGAGCCCGATCCCGACGGCACTCAACGCTGCCTGGTACTCGCGCACCCGGATTCCCCCTGGATCGCCGTAACACTCCAGCTGCACCGTCAACACCGCACTATCCTCCTGACGACGAAAGGTGCGCCGCCGGTCTGTCAGTGGTTTTCGGAGATGCGTGCGTCGGGCTGCGTTGTGATTGTGGTGCGCTGCGGGGCCGGTCGGGTACGCCGTTGATCACGGCGATCCCGGCCTTCAGATGATGAATGCTAGCCCCCTCTGCGTGCGGTGTCCACGAGTACCGCGGGCGTCACGGCCTGACGGTGCAGGCCGCGGGCGAGGAATGGTTGGTGGAGCATACCCTGGCCGACCATTCGAAACCGCGCCCGGCGCGGTATGCGATATTTTTGGATGGAATCGGCCCCGACCGACTTGACGACGGTTGGAGCCGGCGCGGTTCAAAAATTTGATCTGCCTCAAGGGACCGGAGTCCCGCTGGTCTATGCTGAGGATCGAGCCTGGGCCTCGCGCATTACCCGGCCACGCCGCCGATCAGGGCCGTAGGGACAAGCGTAGCGCAGTCCACCGGCATGGGCGCCGAGCTCGGTGGACTTCGCTTTCACTCGTCCACCCTACCGGTCTACCGGTCTACCGGCCGATGGTGTGCAGAAGGGCAACCCTGGCGTCGATCCCGATGATGAACAGAGAGCGCTTGTCGAGGATCCGCGTGCACCCGCAAACACACCAACCCCGCCGAAGCGTTGGAGGGCCCGCATGCGATTTCCGATTCTGACCGGTCTGTTGCTGGTGTTGACGGGGCTCGCTTTCGCCGATCCGACTGGCTCGACCGAGATCGGCTTCGCAGAGGTCCAGACGCTGGGGTCGCTCAACGGCCAAGCGCTGGCCTGTCGGCAGTTCGATGCATCCACCGAGGCGAAGGCATTGATGATCGGCTATGCCCCCAAAACCCGCCGCTACGGCATACTCTTCGAAACGGCGACCAACGCGGCCTTCCTCGCGGCGACCAAGGACGGCGCGCCCTGCCCGACCGAGACCGATTTGGAGGCGCGACTGACGGAATCGGCGGCAGCTCTGAAGGCGGTGTTCCCGGAGCAGGCGAACCCTGTACCGTCGGAGACACAACCGACCGGAGCCGAGCCGTCCCTGTCGATCGACGAGAACGGATCATGACGGTCCCGGCCGTCGCCGTCGTTGCCGCACTGTTTTTGGCTGCCGGCTCGGTGTCGGGATCGGTCCTCGCCTCCGATGCGCCAGTCGACGATGCGCGTCCGCCGAGCGGACGTTATCTCCTGATGGACGCCAACGGACGCGCCGTCACCGACGCCGACTTTCCGGGCCAATTCCAGCTCGTTGCTTTCGGCTACACCTACTGCCCCGACATCTGCCCGACCACGCTGGTCGAGACCGCGGCGATCCTGAAGCAGTTGGGCGAGCGCGCCGAGCGCGTCCAGCCGATCTTCATCACGGTCGATCCGCAGCGCGATACTCCGGAGGTGCTGACGACCTATACCGCCTACTTCCACCCGCGCATCATCGGTCTCACCGGCTCGCCCGCACTCGTCGAACGCGCCGCCCGAAACTTCAACGTCCGCTTCGAGAAGGTCACCGAGCCGGGCGCACCGGCCGATCGATACCACGTCGATCACAGCGCCGGGATGTATCTGCTTGGCCCCGACGGGAGCTATATCCGAAAGTTCGGTTACTCGACATCGGCCGCAGCGATTGCCGAGCGGATCGAGATGCTCCTGGACGAGACCCCGACAGCGCTCCTGCCCTGACGAGCATGCGGGGCCAGCGTGCGGGATATCAGGATTTTCGGGACAGGAACGACCAGCGTGTGCGTGCGAATTTATTCGCACGCACACGCCTTCAGGTCTTCCGGAGACGCACAGTCGGCATGCTTAAACCGCGCCCGGTGCGGTATGCGTCATGTGTTGGAATGGCTTGGCCGCGCCCGCTCCGACGACTGTCGGAGCCGGCGCGGCTTAAGGTATTAAAAAGATTAAATTTAAACCGCGTCTCACCAAGATCAAGGAAGTCTCCGACGCTAAACACAAAAGGAAAATGACGCATTTCGCTCTGGACGCGGTTTAAGCGGTCAGCCGCGCATAGAGCACGGGGAGCTGCTCAGGGAGCTCGGCAGGCCGGCGGATGACGACATAGCCGCCGGTGCCGAAGAGGTGGGGAAGATAGTCGTTGCCGCGCTCGTCGATGGTGACGCAGAAGCAGGTCAGGCCGAGGTCGCGGGCCTCCCGGACGGCGCGGCGGGTGTCTTCGATCCCGTAGCGACCGTCGTAGCGGTCGAGATCGTTGGGCTTGCCGTCGGAGAGGATCAGCAGGAGACGGCGTCCGCCCGGTTGCGCGGCGAGCACACGGGTCGCGTAGCGGATCGCGGCGCCCATGCGGGTGTAATAGCCGGGCTTGATGGCGGCGATGCGCCCGCGCACGGCGGCGCCGTGAGGCTCGTCGAAATCCTTAAGGTTATGGATCCGCACGGGGTCGCGGCGACGCGAGGAGAAGCCGAGCATGCCGAAGGGGTCGCCGGTCGCGGCCAAGCTCTCGGCGAAGAGGAAGAGACTGTCTCGGATGACATCGATGACCCGTGCGCGGTCGTCCACCCAGGTATCGGTCGAGAGCGAGAGATCCGAGAGCAGCAGACACACCAGATCACGCGCCCCTTTGCGCATGTCGCGATAGAGTCCGTCCCCGGGTGCGGCAGCCCCGGCACGGCGATCCGTGGCGAAACGCAGATAGGCGTCCAGGTCGATCTCCTGTCCGTCGGACTGGCCGCGCTGCCAGACGCGCGCCGGGGCAAGGGCCTGGAACTGGTGGCGCAAACGATGGGCCGTGCGGCGCAAGTGCTCGGGCAGCCCGCAGGGTGTGGCGTGCGCGGCGACCAGCGGGACCACGCGACACTGATTCGGGCGAAGTGCACCCTGTCGCCAGTCCCACTCGGGCAAGAGGATCCCTTCCGAGAGGACGAGGTCGTCCTCGGACTCGGCCGGGAGGTCCAGGTCGAATTTCAGGCGTGCACCGTGTGCCTTACGGTCGCGTGCGACCGAGATGCGGTCCAGATCGGCGGCGGCGGTGCGGGCGCGCTCCAGGTCGTCCTCCTCGTCGGTCCCGCGGTCGACCTGGACATGCTCGTCCCAGGTGAGGATGTTCTCCATGCGAATCGTGATCAGACCCTGGTCCTTCTCCGGCATGGCGACCCGCTCGGCACGTCGCCGACGGCGCTCGCCGAGCGACTCGACGGCGGCATCGCGATCGATGTCCTGCGACTCGCCGCAGGAGAGATCGGACCCCGCAATGTCTGACCAGGCGCCTGGCGGGAGTTCGGGATCGGGATGGAGCCAGAGGACGACCGGATAGGGCGGACGACGCCCCGCCGGGAGTCGCTCGACGCTGCCGGGGTCTTCGAGCGCAAGACGGATGGCCTCCTCGCGCGCACGCTCCTGTGCCGGCAGCGCGCGCGGATCCGGGCGCAGGTCGAGATGGGCGTCGAGCAGACGTCGGTAGCGCGGACGCAGGCCCGGAAAACGCGTGAGCGTCCGGCGGGCTTGGTCCTGGCTCTCGACGAGCCAATCTCGGGTTGGGCCTGTCTGTTGGGCCGCGAGCGCGGCGAGCCAGATGTAGAGATCGCGATTCAGCGCACGCTCCGCGAAGAGGTCGATCCGGGCGGGCAGACGCAACGAACGCTCGTCGCGCCAGGCCAGCTCGACCTTGTCCTCGAGACCGGCGAGTCGTTGCAGGAACCCGCGACGCGCACCGTGTGCGCTCGCCTCCGCCGCTTCGACCTGGAGTCCGCCGTCGCCGCCGAGCGCACGGAAGAAGATCCCGATGGGACCGGCGACCTCGTCCAGCGTCACCGCAGCAAAGGGGTGCCGCCGTTCCGAGAGACGGGTGATGGCGCGATGCCAGAGTGCTCCGACCTGTTCTTCCATCGATTTGCGGACAACCGTTGCGTTGAAGGATTCTCGCTTCGCGCGGTGGACGTCGTGGCCGGGCGACCGGTCACGACCGGGAACGCCTCCGCACCCTCCACCCAGCGCAGCAGGCTCTGCCGCGGGTCGCCGTGCTGGACCTGTGTGCAGGCCGCGATGCACTCGGCGCACTCGGTACAGGTGAACATCTTGCGCTTGAGCGTGCGCGGCTTCAGACGCATCGGACAGGCATGGTCGCAGGCGTTGTCGCAATCGGCGCAGGCGGCGGCGCGGCGGGTGTCGAAGCCGACCACCGCAAGCAGGGTCGGGATCCAGTACCGGCGTTTCCAATACGGGGCCGATGCCGTGGGCTTTGGGCTCGGATCCCACGCGTCGGTCCTGTCGCCGGTCACGCACGCACTCGCCGAGCCTCCAGACGATGCGTCACTCGGCGCGGAGCGTCGGGAGATGCGCGGTACCGCAAGAGCGGTGTCACGAGCGCCTTGCGGAATGGGACCGCGCAGCGGCGGCGGCAGGGTGCGGCGCTCCCAGAGGTTGGGTTTCCCGGATGCGCGGCGCATCAGTGCATTGATCGTCTCGACGACGGAGAAATGCGGGCACAGCCAACCGCAGTAGAGACGCCCGTATCGCCAAGCAATGATCAAGAAGAGCCCAGCCCCGCCGAAGATGGGCAAAAAGCCGCGTACGAAGAGGTTGAGCGTCGCATCGCCGATGCCGGTGCGGCCGGCGAGAAAGTCCTCGATCCCGAGCGTCCAGTGCTGCCCGAACAGGATCGCGTGTCCGAGCGTGAGATCGATCCGAAAGAGATCGAGCGGAGGCGCCAGCAGGAAGAGCGAAAAGAAGCCGACCTGAAACCAGGCACGCCGTTGTTGCAGCCGGGTTCTAGACATGGCGTTTTGCCCGAGGGCACCCGGCCGGCAGCGGCGGCCCGAGGAAGGGGTAACGCCAGCAGTGGCCCGCCAACGCCTTGGCTAAGCCGAAGACGCCGAGCAGGACCAGCGTGGTGTGGCAGACGATGAAATAGAGGATCACCAGCGTCCAGACATACATGGCCCCTGCACCGGCAAGCGCCATCACTGCGGAGATCACGATGATCAGGAGCAACCCTGCCCAGAGACTCGCCCGGACCGTTTGATCCAGATGCGCAGCCGCCAGCGGTGCGCGACCCTCCCGGCCCCAAAACGCGAGCGCCAGCAGGAGCAGGAAGCCGATACCGGGCAGGATGAGCAGGTTGGCGAGATACAGCGACTCGGCGGCAATGGCGATCCGCTGACCTTCAGGCCGGGTACTCTTCATGAGGATTCAACCGCGTTTGATGGGCTAAACCGCGTCCAGAGCGACATGCGTCATTCTTGTTTTATGTTCAGCATCGGAGACTTCCTTGATCTTGGCGAGACGCGGCTTTAACGTAAAATTCTTATACTTTAAACCGCGCCGACTCCAACGGTCGTCACGTCTACCGGGGCCGATCCCATCCAAAAACATCGCATACCGCGCCGGGCGCGGTTTAAACGCGTGTTGCATCGATCACCTCCGCAAGTGCCGCGATGGTCTCGGCATCGTCGGTCAAGGGCTCGACCAGCGCGGCGAGACAGGCATCGCGTGGGTCCATACCGGCCTGGATCAGGGTCGCCGCGTAGACGAGCAGGCGGGTCGAGACGCCTTCCTCGAGGTCGTGGTCCTTGAGCGCCCGCAACGCGCCGGCGATCCGCACCAGCACCTCGGCCCATGCGCTGTCGATCCCGGTCTCGCCGATGAGGATCGCGGCCTCCAGGCGTGGCGCGGGAAAGCCGAGTGTGACGGCGACGAAGCGCTGGCGCGTGCTCGGCTTCATTCCCTTGAGCAGAGTCTGATAGCCGGGATTGTAAGAAACGACCAGCATGAATCCCGGCGGCGCCTGCAACGTCTCGCCGGTGCGCTCCAAGGGCAGGATGCGTCGATCGTCGGTCAGCGGATGCAGCACCACCGTGGTGTCCTTGCGCGCCTCCACCACCTCGTCGAGATAGCAGACGGCGCCCTCGCGCACCGCACGCGTAAGCGGACCATCGCTCCAGAAGGTCCCTTCAGTGCCGATCAGATGACGACCCACCAGGTCAGCCGCGGTGAGGTCGTCATGACAGGCGACGGTGTAGAGCGCGCGCTCCAGGCGCTCGGCCATATAGCGCACGAAGCGGGTCTTACCGCACCCCGTCGGCCCCTTAATCATCACCGGCAGGCGGTTGTGGAAGGCGTATTCGAAGAGCGCGACCTCGCGGCCTTGCGGCTTGTAAAAGATGGACGGGCGCTCCGGCTCGGCGGAGACCTGAGCCGCGTGGCCGGTCATCGCGCCGGAGATCGGAATCGAGATCGGACGGACGGCGTGTCTGGATGTCATCTGTGCTCAGTCGGCAAATGTGAAGGCGATGGTGATCGGGGTTCCGGGGATGAAGATCCAGATCGCCGAATCACCCGGCGGGTAACGCACGGGCAGCACTGCGGTGAGCGTGGCGGACATCGAGGACTCCAGGTCGGGTCGGGCATCGGCGGCCCCTGATTGACCTGCATCCTAGCGGTGCGCTCGGGTATCGACTTTGATCGACATCAATTCGCGTCGTCGCGATCTGAGCGCTGCGGATATCATCCGGATGATCGTCGGGATTGCGGAAACGTTGGCGGGACGCCACCGTGACCGACGCCAACCGCCGCATAGAACGGCCCGGTCAAACTT